>JBBQGJ010000047.1:0-28084 GCA_038322925.1 Mycobacteriales bacterium | reverse complement strand
TCCTGACCTGGGCCTCCAGTCGCAGTTGACCAGCACGGCCGGCGGCTTTCAGTGGGTTCTCAGTGGCCGTTAAGCCGCTACGGGTCTGCTACGGGTGCCCAAGAAGCGCTCGACTGGAGATCCCGATGACGATCGCACCTTCCTTGACCTCCGCCGATCTGGCGGTAGCCATGGCCGCCGCCACCCGGGGTGACGTGGTGACCCCGGACCACCCGAGCTACCCGGCCGCCTGCTTCGGCTACGCCTCGGCGGGCGAGGATGCGCCGGAGATCGTCGTCATCGCCGCCGACGCCTGCGACGTGGCCGCCGCGGTCCGGCTGGCGGCCCGCAGCGGACGCCGGGTCGCTGTGCAGGCCACCGGGCACACCGCACCGGCCGGCGGGGTCGGAACGATCTTGGTGGTCACCCGGCTGCTCGCCCGGGTGTCGATCGATCCGGAGGCCCGGACGGCGCGGGTGGGCGCCGGCTCGAGCTGGCGACAGGTGCTGGCCGCCGCCAGGGCGTTCGGGCTCGCGCCGGTACCGTCGCCGGACGGTGACACCGCCCGGAGCCCGCGCGTTCGGAGGTTTGCCTTCGCGCCCGATCACGTCCGCGAATTCGAGGTGGTCACCACGGCGGGCGCGATCCTGCAGGTCGACGCCGACAGCGACCCCGAGCGATTTGGGGCCCTGCGCGCGGGACGCGCCGCCTTCGGCCTGGTGACGGCGATGACGATCGACCTGCAACCGGCGGAAGGGCACTACGCCGCCGGACTGTGGTTCTCCGGGGCGGACGCCGGCCCGGTCCTGCGCCGCTGGCGGACCTGGCTCGCCGAGCTGCCGCCCACCTGCAGCACATCGATCACCCAACTGCGGGCTCCTGACTCCATCCGCCTTCCCGACCAATTGCGGGAGCAGGCCGTGCTGCACGTGCGTTTCGCCTTCCTGGGTGACCCGTCCGAGGGCATCCGGCTGCTCGCTCCGCTGCGCACCATCGCACCGCCGCTCCTCGATTCCATGCAGGAAATCTCCTGGGGAGCAACGGATCGGGGCTTGCTGACAGCATTCGGGCCGGCCGGTACACCGATTCGTCGCGGCCACGGCGCGTCTGGCAGTTCCAGCCTTCAGCGAGAACTGGCGGTGGCGTCGACGGCTCATCGGCGCGCGCCGGTTGCCGGCGGCTGACCTCTCGATTCACCCGGTTCCCGGTACTTCCTATGTCGAAGGACCCCGAATACGACGGGGCTTCCGGCTGGACCCGACGCGGCTCGCGGAAGTAGCGCTTAGCGCCTGGGTGGTTCTCACCTTTCGGGACTCTCCAGACGTGCGCGCGGAGACCGGCTGGGTCGACCCCCGGCTGGGTGGGGCTAGCCCCACCAACGGGTGGCGGCGGCCCACCCCGGCGGTGGGCGACGCCCACCACGGCACGGCGAAATGGCCACAAAAAACCGACGGCTCCAGCCCCGGCAAGAGGGCGGATAACGCCCTGACCTGCGGCTTAGTCAATCCATAACGTTCTGCATGTTCCGGAAAGCAGCCCGGACCGTGATCGAAAAGGACACTCTCGTGACCACCATTCAGCTCCAGGGCATCCACTCCGCCGCCGCCGCCGAGACGCTGTCCAACCGGTTCGCCAGCACCGTCCTCGACCAGCCGGCGAGGGTTGCCGTGACGGCGGCCGCCGCTGCGATTCCGCCGATCACCGTCCTGCACCTGGAAGCCACCGAGGGCGTCGATCCGGTCACCTGGACCATCAGCGACTATGTCATCAGCCTCCCGCATGGCATCACGCTGTTCGGCATGACTGCGGCCGCGCTGGCCATCGGCGGCGCCGCGCTGGCCCACGGCGTTCGGCCGATGGCCGGCACCCGCGCCGTCCGCACCCTGCTGACCGTCTGGTCGGTCGCCGCGGTGATCGCGGCCGTCTTCCCGACCAACCTGCGTGGCACTGAAGAGAACATGTCCTCGACCATCCACCTGGTCGCCGGCGGCGTGGTCTTCGCCGTGCTGCCCATCGCCGGATATCTGCTGGCCCGCAGCCTCCGTCGGGTGCAGGGCCGGAGTGTGGCCGGCACCGTCCTGGTCGCCACCTCGGCGGTCAGCGGCTTGCTCAGCACCGCGCTCATCCTCAACCGGCTGCCCGCCACCATCGGCATGCCAGAGCTGATGCTTCCCCCTGGCATCCTGCAGCGCGTCGCGGGTGGCCTGCAGATCGTCCTGCTGGCCGTCGCTGCGATCACCCTGCTGCGTACCCGGCAGCCGGCCATCGCTCGGTGACACCGGCGATCGAGCACCAAGCCGCAACCCGCACCGACCGGGCAGCAAGCCGGCGCCAACCGATGAACCCCCGACCACGACCCGCCATTCGGGTCATTCCCTGGGCAGGGCCCGCGGCATCCGCCGCGGGCCCTGGTCGCTGTCGGGGGTCGCCCTCGCGGTGTGGCGATCCTGGTGCACCACGGGATCGTGTTCGCGCTGCCCTCGAGAGACCTCGAGCCGGGGGCACCGGCCATCGAATACGGCACCTTCACGATCGTGTCGGTGATCGTCAGCAGCGGTGCGCTCGCCGGATCCATCGTCCTCGGAGCCGTGCACTGTGGAGGAGGCTGCGGACGTCCACCGGCGATCGGCGCCTGCAGTTGCTCTGGATCGCCTCGTCCGCGGTCATCCTGGCCATCACCTGGTTGACGCTCTGACTGACGGACATCTTCCTGTCGCCGACACCGTGGGTGTTCTACGTGGCGGTGTACCTGGCCTACATCGGGGTCTCGGTCAGCGTCGGCGTGGCGATCCTGCGCTACCGGCTGTACGACATCGACGTGATTCTCAGCCGGGCGATCGTGCTGGGGGTGCTGGCGGTGTTCGTCACCGTCGGGTACGTCGTGGTGGTCGTCGCGATCGGCCGGGTACTCGGCGCGGTGAAGACCTCCGTGAACGGCTTGGTCTGGCCCTCGATCGTCGCGATGGCCCTTGTCGCGGTCGCGTTCCAACCGCTGCGCCGGTATGTCATGCTGCTGGGAGATCGGCTGATGTACGGGGAGCAGGCGGTGCCCTACGAGGCGCTGGCCGACCTCAGCCGGCGGCTGGCCGACAGCCCCAGTCCGGACCAACTGCCGAGCCGGGTCGCCGCCGCGGTGGGACGCGGCCGCGGTGGGACGAGCGGTCGGCGCGAGCCGCACCAGGGTGCAGCTGGGCAGTCCCGGTGACGACGGTTCGATCGTGCTCACCGCCTGCTGGCCCGATTCCGAGGCATCCGCCCAGCACGGCGCGACCGTCCAGTGCCCTGTGCTCGACCGGGGTGAGCAGGTCGGCTCGATCACCGTGACCATGCCGCCGGGCCGCAACCTGCGCGCCGCGGAGTGCAGATTGGTCGACGACTTCGCCGAGCAGTCGGGGCTCGCTGTCCGGAATGCCATGCTGCAGGCCGAGCTTGCCGCCAGGGTTCGTGACGTGAACGCCCGGTTCCGCGAGCTGATCGCCTCACGCCGCCGTTGGTGGGGGTCGAGGACGAGGAGCGGGAGCGCCTGGCAGGCGCCATCCAGCGGCGGGTGGTACCGCATCTGTCGCCCATCGCCGCCGAACTGTCCGCCGACCTCGACGTCGCGGATCCGGAGCTGCCCGCCGTCCTGGACCGGCTCATCGGAAATGCAGAGAAGGCCCTGGAGGAACTGCGGATCGTGGTGCGCGGGGTGTTTCCGGCGCTGCTGCAACGTCGCGGCCTGGTCGCAGCGCTGTCCGCCCAACTCGATGCAACCGCCTCGACCGTAGCGCTGGATGTCGACGAATCCCTGAACGGGCGGTTGGACCCGGCGGTGGAGGCCGCTGCCTACCTGTTCTGCGTGGAGGTCGCCGCGTCCGCAACGGACGGTGCCATCCGATTGCGGGTGGCCGATGACCAGCTCTTTGCCGAAGTCCGGCGCGGAGCCACCGCACCCGGGCCGGGGCTCGGTGCCGGCGGTGACGGCGCGTCCCGGGCTGTCTGGCAGCACGCGGTCGATCGGGTCGAGGCACTGGACGGCCGGGTGACCGTCCAGCCCGCGGGTACCGATGCAGTGAGAGTCCGGGCGGTCATCCCGACCGACAGTCAGCCGAGCCGAGACCGGTGGTCGCGGCCCAGACCTCCTCGAGCCGGTCCGGGCCGAACGCCGACTTGGGAACGTACGCGGAGGAGCCGCAGTCCGGGGTCATGTCCAGGAATTCGGCCTCGTCGTAAGAGGACAGCAGCACGACGACGACCTCAGGGTGAGTGTCGCGAAGCTGCCGACTGGCCTCGACACCGCTGATCCCTGGCAGGTTGACGTCCATCAACACCAGATCGGGGCGGAGCGAATCGACCGCGGCCAGCGCTTCCTCACCGGACGCGACGGCACCGGCGACAACGAAGGTGTCGGTCGATTCGACCACCGCCTCGGCCGCTCGCCGGAACGGCAGCTGATCGTCAACGATCAGCACCCTGATGGTGGACATCACTCACCGCCCTGCCCGACTCACCGCCCTGCCCGTCCGCTACTGTCGTTGATCTTCGCCGACCGGTCGGCGTCCTGCCATGGGGCTGGCCGTACGGCGGGAGGGTGCTGTCCCCCCGCAGCTGAGCTGGCCGGATTCCCCGAGGACGAACGGCGGCAAGGTCGGCGGTCTTGGTCAGCCGGGTTCGGCCGGTCAGCGGACGACGACGCGCCCCTTTCCGATCACGGTGATGCCGCCTTCGCTGACCGCCAGCAGGCGATGGTCCTTCGGCGGGTTGACCCCGACGGTGGCGCCGTCGGCCACCACCACGTTCTTGTCCAGGATCGCGTTGCGCACGACGGCATCCCGCCCGATCCGCACACCGGGCAGCAACACCGAGCGTTCCACTCGACTGCCGGGTTGGACGCGAACGTTGTAGGACACCACCGACTGCTGGACGGTGGACCCGGTGATGATGGTGCCGCCGTTCACGATGGAATCCAGCGCCGTCCCGTACTCCCCGAACTTCGCCGGCGCTATCGAGCCGGGCAGCGTCAGAATCGGCCAATCGTCGTTGTACAGATTGAAGAATGGATGCGCGGCGGCCAGGTCCATATGGGACTCGTGATAATCGTCAAGGGTGCTGATATCGCGCCAATAGGAGCGGTCATGGTCGGTGGCGCCGGGCACGTCGTTCCTCGCGAAGTCGTACAGGTGCGCGGTGCGCAGATTCACGAAATAGGGGATGACGCTGCGACCCATGTCGTGCACGGAGCTCTCGTCGGCTGCGTCGGTCTGCAACGCCTGGATCAGCGCCTGCGTGGTGAAAACGTAGATCCCCATGGACGCGAATGCCACCGACGGATCGTCCGGTGCCGCGGGCGGAGCGGCGGGCCTGCTGAGGTAGCCCGTGATGGTGGTGCCGTCGGCGGTCTGAATCACCCCGGCCCGCGATGCCCGTGCGAGCGACACCCGTATTCCGGCCATCGTGATGTCGGCACCACTGGCGATGTGATCCTCGATGACCTGCGCCGGGTCGATGCGGTAGATGTGGTTCGAGCCGAAAACGATCACATAATCCGGACCGTCGTCGTACAGCAGATTCAAGGATTGATAGACCGCATCGGCGCTGCCCATGAACCACCGCGGACCCAACCGCTGCTGCGCCGGAACCGGGGTGACGGCCGCGTCGAGCAGATGACTCATCCGCCATGCGGTGGTGATGTGCCTGTTCAGCGAGTGGGACTTGTACTGGGTCAGCACGAAGATCCGGCGGTACCCCGCATTGATCATGCTGGACAGCGCGATGTCGACGAGCCGGAAACAGCCACCGAACGGCACCGCCGCCTTGGCCCTGTCCGCCGTCAAAGGCCACAGCCGCTTGCCCTCGCTGCCGGCGAGCACCAGCCCGAGAATTCTCGTCTTGGCCATCAGATGCCCACCGTGCGCCGCTGCATGACGTCCTCTCGTGCACTCGGTGGACACTCGCGGGACCGAACGGCGCCGACGGTGGAGCGGGCCGGCGAGACCGCGGTTCGGGTGCTGACGACTCACCGCGGCGATGTGCAGGTCGACGCCCGTGGCTGCCCACGGATGCCGATGTGCTCGCACCATACAACCGGGCGAACCGGGCGAACGCAATGCCCCACCGGGCGAGCCCACACGACGCCGCGCTCGCGCGATGCCCGCCGGCGGTTGGTCGCGCGGATGAAGTGGTCGACTCGTGTCACACCTGTCCCACAACCGGCACGTTGAGCCGCACTGGCGAAGTTGATCCGCGCCACCAGGGTCGCGAACCGGCGGGCTCGGGCCGGCGGCGTTCGTGATGGTCCGCTGACCTTCCGCCGTCGCCACCGGCGATGTGCCGTTACCTTTCAGCTCCGGCCGGGTTCGACCAGCTCGGGGAACCCGCGCAGCCGCTCGTCCCAGTCGGCGCCGACCGGGGTGAGCCGGGCGATCCTGGTGTCGTCGGGTCGCCGCTCCAGCGCGACGGTCAACCGCTGGTCGGTGAGCTGCTCCGCGACGCCCTCGCCCCATTCGACGACCACCGCGCTGCGGCCCAGGTCGGTGTCCAGGTCGAGGTCGTCCAGCTCGACCGCCCCGGTCAACCGGTAGGCATCCACATGCACGAGCGGCACCGCACCGGCGTGAACCCTGGCGATGACGAAGGTCGGTGACATCACCGTGCCGATCACCCCGAGGCCGGCACCGATGCCCTTGGTGAGCGCGGTCTTCCCGGCACCGAGTGAACCGGTCAGGATCACCAGGTCACCGGCGCGCAGGCGCCGGCCGATGGCCCTGCCAAGGGCAAGAGTGTGCTCGACGGTCGGCAGGGTGAACGAGATCGGCGGGCCGTACTGCTCGGCGTCGTCCGGGACCCGGGCGCCGTTCGCGTCCTGCGCCGACGTCATCGCCGCACCTTCCGCCGTTTCACCGTGATTCCGCCGTAGCTGGTGGCCCGCTCCAGCATCCGGCGCAGCGCCTCGTTGGTCAGGTCGGGGTCTTCCATCATCGTCATGTGCCCCGCACCGTGGGCGATGACGAACTCCGCGTCCGGCAGCACATCCGCGATGGCCTGCGAGCGGGCCAGCGGGGTCAGCCGATCCTGGTCACCGGAGATGATCGCGGTCGGGATCCCCGTCAGCGCCGGCAGCGCAGCGGACTGGTCGAAGCTGAACAGCGTCGGTGCGTAGTCGGCGATCACCTCGACGGGGGTCGCGCTGATCATCTCGTCCAGGTAATCCACCAGCGGGCCGGGCACGTCCTTGGCGAAGCCGAGGCTCCTGGTCAGCAACCAGACCGCGTCCCGGCTGCCCGCGCGGCCCCGCTCGAAGATCGCCGGGTAGCGCACCGCGACATTGGTGATCGCCCGCACCACGGGGTTGCCCGTGGTCACCAGCAGCTGGTTGAACTGCGTCTGCCGCAGGTAGGTGGCGCCCGTGCAGATCAGCCCGATCCCGATCACCCGGTCGGCGAACAACGCGGGTTCCTGCGCGGCCAGCGTGAGGATGGCCATGCCACCCATCGAATGGCCGACCAGCACGATCGGCGCGTCCGACGCCGCGGTCGCGATCACATGGCGAAGGTCGGAGGCCAGGTACTCCATGGTGGAGTGCGCCGCCGGCGCCCGGGTGGACTTGCCGTGCGAGCGATGGTCGTAGAACACCATCCGGGTCGCGGGCGAACCGGGTTCGCCGGTGCCGAATCCCGGGCCGGCCAACCCGAGCCGCTGGAAGTGCCAGGACCCGGACCGCAGCGTCCAGCCGTGCGCGAAGATGATCGTCAGCGGTGCGTTGACCGGCCCGACCTCCTCGACGTGCAGCACCACGCCGTCCTCCGCGGCCACCGAATAGGTGCGGTCGGGGGTCAGTTCGCCGAGCAGTTCCTCGCGGGTCAGGTCGGTCAGCGCCGACCGGTAGCGCTTGACGGCCATCCGCTGCGCGGTGACACCGCCGAACGCGGCCGCCCCGATGATCCCGACCAGGCCGGCCGCGCCCAGGATCCTGCCAACGGTGCTCATCGGTCACCGCCCGGGTCGCCGTCGTTACCCATGCCCTCGTTGTCGTTGCCTGGGCCGGTTCCACCGCCGCCGACCGACCCCTCGCCAAGTCCGACTCCGAAATCCGTTGCATCGTCTGCATTCTCGGATTCTCCGCGCACATACCGGCGCGGCACCCGCGGGCCGATCCTGGTGACGATCTCGTACGCGATGGTGTCGCAGACCGCCGCCCAGTCGTCCGCGGTCGGCTCGCCGGCGTCCCCCGGGCCGAACACGACGACGTCGTCGCCGGCCTCGACCACGTCGTCGCCGCAGTCGACCACGACCTGGTCCATCGCCACCCGCCCGGCGATCCGCCGACGCCGACCGCGCAGCCACACCTCGCCCACCGAGCTGGCGGCGCGCGGAATCCCGTCGGCGTAGCCGAGCGGCACCAGCGCCAGCGTGGTTTCCGTCGAGGTCCGGTACGTCAGCCCGTAGGACACGCCGTAGTCCGCGGGCACCCGCTTGGTCAGCGCGACGGTACCGCGCAGGGTCATCGCCGGCCGTAGCCCGGCCGGGGTGAGCACCGGGTTGATCCCGTACAACCCGATGCCGCACCGACCCATGTCGAAGAAGGTGTCGGGGTGGTCGAGCACTGCCGGGGTGTTCGCCAGGTGATGCCAGCTGGCCTGGATCCCCCTGCTCGCCGCGAGGCCGAGCGCCGCCCGGAACGCGAGGGTCTGCTCGGCCACCGACCGGTCGTCGGGGACGTCCGCGCTGGCCAGGTGGCTCATCAGGCCCACCACAGCGAGCCGGCCGGATCGTTCCGCGGCGGCGACGGCGTCCAAAACGGCACCGAGATCGCGCGGGCCGACCCCGTTGCGTCCAAGGCCGGTGTCGATCTTCACGTGGATCCGCGGCTGACGTCCCGTCGACCCCGCGGCGAGCACGGCGGTCAGGTGATCAAGGCTGGAGATCCCCAGCTCCACGCCGGCGGCCAGCGCGGGCGCGACGTCCTGACCGGCGGGCCACAGCCAGGCCAGCACCGGCGCGTCGATGCCCGCCACGCGGAGCTCTAGGGCCTCCTGCGGCGTTGCCACGCCGAGGAAGCCCGCGCCGCCGGCCAGCGCCGCGCGCGCCGACGGCACCGCGCCGTGCCCGTACCCGTCTGCCTTGACCACGGCCATCAGCTCGGCACGCGGGTTGACCGCACGCATCCTGGTCAGCAGCAACCTGGTGTTCGCCGCGATCGCGCCCAGGTCGATGACGGCCTCGGCGCGGACCACCGGCGCCGTAGCTCCCGATGCCTGACGGGCCGCCCGGTCGGGTACTTCCGGCCGGTCAGGGACGATCACTGGATCGACCGAACTGCCCATCGAACTGCCCGCGGTACGACCGGTGCCCACCGAGCCCGGCGCTGCGGGCGCACGGTCGGGCTGCGCCGTCGCGGGAATGCTGGTGCTCACCCCACGATGGAATCACGTTTCGGCCTCCTGGCATCGGCACGTTGTGGATCAACGCTCAGGTTTCGCAGGCGATGCCGTCGCCGTCGCCGTCCATCTGCGCCCGATATCCGGGTTGCCCCCGATAGAGCGGGGCGGCACCGGCGGCGCGGGCGGCCGCGCAATTCGGGTAATACGCGTTGCCTGGGGTGGCGGCCGCCGGTGGTTGAGCGGCCGGCGTTGCCGCCGCCGTGCTCGCTGCCCCCGTGCTCGCTGCCCCCGTGCTCGCGGGTCCAGTGGTCGCGGCTGCCCGGGCGGGCGTCGTGGCTGGTGAGGTGCCACACCCGGCGAGCACCCTGGCCATCGCGTCGCGTTCGGCGGGCACCACCCACAATCCGTACCGGGCCTTGACCTGGATCTGCCGCGACACGTACCGGCAGCGGTAGCCGACGTGCGGCGGGAGCCAGGTCGCGGCGTCCCCGTCGCCCTTCGCGTCGTTGACCGGCCCGGACACCGCCTGCAGGTTCAGCGGGTCGTTGGCGAAGTCCCGCCGCTGCGCGCCGGTGAGCTGCTGGGCACCGGTCTGCCAGGCGTTGGACAGCGCCACCACGTGGTCGATCTGGACCGCTTCCGAGGTTGTCTCGCCTCGGACGAAGGCGATGACCTGATCGCTGTACGGGTCCGCAAGGGTGCCGGAGAGCACCACGCAACCCTGGGTCCCCGGTTTGACCTCCGGCGCCGTGATGTCCCGCCGCAGGATGTCGTTGCGGGTGTCGCACCCGTTGTGCCCGCCTTCCACGTCGACGTCATCTGACCACGCCTGGCCGAACTCGTCTCGGCTGTAGCCGGTCTTCGGTGCCCGGCCCTGGATCGACAGGCCGGCCAAGACCTGGAGCGCGGCGCTGACGGTGTCCGCTCCGGCATCGGCGGGCTGGGACGACGGGGCCGGCAACATCGACGGCAGTGACGACGGGGATGTCGACGGGGATGCCGATGGGGATGTCTCGGAAGCAGCAGACCCGACCGTGCCGGCAGCATCATCATCAACTGGTCCGCCAGTGCACCCGGCCACGGTGAGCAGCGCCGCGAGCGCGCCGGCGAACAAGCACCTGGACCGTTTCGGCGACCTGGCATCGCGTGGCGGGACCGGCGGCGCCAGAGCCGAGCTGTAGTGCCTCACCGCGTCGATCCCCCTCGGCACGCCGCTCCGCGTCCCACCCCTCCATCATGCGGGTGAGGGCGGCACGGTGGGGGGACCACACCCGAACGGGGGTGGCGCGACCGACGCCGTTCAGAACATCCCTGGCCCTGCGGTTGTGGCGGCCAACGAGATCACTCTCCCCTCCACTGCGACCCGCGCGCGAGCGGTCGGCTGTTTCGGAAGGTGCCCGCGCCGCCCGGACGTCAAACGGATGGTGTGTGACCCGTGTCCGAATGGCGGGGCGTCCGTCGAGGCCCCCTGATCAGGACCGGATCAGCACCGCCTCGGCGGATGCGCAGCCGAGTTCAATGACTCCCCACGCGCGGGCTGCGCAGGTGCTCCCAGAGCGCCTGCGCGCCGGCCTCGCCGGCCGCCTCGGCCCGCTGCCCGGCCCGGCCGTGCAGGTGCGCGCCGGCGGCCGCGGCCAGCAACGGGGTCAACCCGGACGCCAGCAGCGACCCGATGACGCCGGACAGCACGTCCCCCGACCCGGCGGTGGCCAGCCAGGAGGTACCGGTCAGGTTGACGGTGGCCTGGCCGTCCGGCGACGCGACCAGCGTGCGGTTCCCCTTGAGCAGGACGGTTGCGCCGCTGACCGCCGCCGCGGCGCGAACAGCGGCCAGCCGGTCGGCAAGGTCGATGTCCGGGAACACCCTGGCGAACTCCCGGTCGTGCGGGGTCAACACCGTCGCCCGGCCGGTCCGCTTCCGTTCGGCCAGCAACGAGTGGGACTGCGCCAGCACGGTCAGGCCGTCGGCGTCCACCAGCACCGGAACATCTTGGGACAGCGCCCATCTCAGCTGAGCGGTGGCCGCACCGTCGGTGCCGAGCCCAGGCCCGACCACCCAGGCCTGCACCTGCCCGGCCGAGGCCGGGTCGTCCGCGGCGACCACCTCGGGCCAGCGGGCGAGCACCGCAGAGGCCTGCTTGCCCGCATAACGAACCATTCCGGGCCGGGTGCGGACCGCTCCACCGGTGCACAGCACCGGAGCACCCGGATAGCCCGGCGACCCGGCCAGGATGCCGACCAATCCGCCGGTGAATTTGTCGGCCCCCGGCCCTGGGGTCGGGATCAGCCTGGCCACCGCGCCGTCGGTCATCGCCGCCAGTTGCGGCGGGCGGCCGGACATATCCATCCCGATCGGGTCGCAGACGATCGTCCCGGTCTGGGCGTCGGCAAGCAGCAGCCCGGTCTTGATGCCGCCGAATGTCACGGTGACGTCGGCCAGGAACGCCGGCCCGTTCACCCGGCCGGTGTCCGGCTCGATGCCGCTGGGCAGGTCGACCGCCACCCGCAGCGCGTGACCGGCGTTGGCGCGCTCGATCAGCGCCGCAGCCGGCTCGCGCAGCGGCGGCGTCGCCGCCAGGCCCACCACCCCGTCGATGATCACGTCGGCGCTGTCGACCAGCCGGCCGACGCCCGGGTCGTCATGACGGCAGACCCGCCCGCCCGCCCGGCGGAGCGCGGCAAGTCCGGCGGGGTGCGCCTTGTCGGGGTTCAGCAGCACCGCGGTGACAGCCATACCCCGGCCGCGGAGCATGGCGCCGGCATACAGCGCGTCACCACCGTTGTTGCCCGATCCGACCAGCAGCACCACCCGCTGTCCCGGGCGCGGCGCGGGCGTCCGCTCCACGACGGCCAGCGCAACGGCCGCGGACGCCCGCCGCATCAGGGTGGCATCGCCATCCCTGGCCAGCGCGGCCTTCTCGACGGCCCGGATCTGCTCAACCGAATAGGCGTAGATCATCTGACCATCCTGGTCCCTGACGGTCGGCCCGCACGACCCGGTCCACGACGAGGGGTCGCCAGCGCGGCCGGGTGGCCTGTCATCCCAGCGCGATGACGACCGCCGCGGCGATGCCCGCGTCATGCGAGACAGACAGCCGCCAACCCGTGACCCCGGCGCCCGCCGCCGCAGCCGCGACCGTGTCGATCACGGACAGCACCGGCCGGCCGGAAGACTCCGAGATAACCCTGCAGTCATGCCACTGCATTCCGGCCGGCGCACCCAGCGCCTTGGCTACGGCTTCCTTGACGGCGAACCGCGCTGCGAGCGATGCGGGCCCGCGCGGAAGACCCGCGGCGGTGACCATTTCGTCTGCGCTGAAGAGTCGGGCGGCGAGCGCCGGGGTCCGCTCGAGTATCGCGGCGAAACGATCCACGGCGACGACGTCGATTCCGACGGAGATCACCCGCGCACCCGGCGGGATCGACGGCACCCCGACCACTACTCGACCGTCACCGACTTGGCCAGGTTGCGCGGCTTGTCGATGTCGTACCCGCGCGAGCGGGCGATCTCCGCCGCGAAGATCTGCAGCGGAACGGTCGCCACCAGCGGCTGGAACAGCTTGGGCACCCGCGGCAACTCCAGCAGAAAGTCGGCGAACGGTGCGACCGTGTCGTCGCCCTCCTCGGCGATGACGATGGTGCGCGCCCCCCTGGCCTGGATCTCCCGGATGTTGGAGAGCAGTTTGGAATGCAGCATCGGGTCGGCCTTCGGCGACGGCGTGATGACCACGACCGGCAGCCCCTCCTCGATCAGCGCGATCGGTCCGTGCTTGAGCTCGCCCGCGGCGAAGCCCTCGGCGTGCATGTAGGCGAGTTCCTTCAGCTTCAGCGCACCCTCGAGGGCGACCGGGAAGCCGACGTGCCGACCCAGGAACAGGATCGCCTTGGACCGGCAGATGTCGACGGCGAGCTTGCGGATCGGTTCCATCAGCGTCAACGTCGTGGCCACCGCCGCCGGCATCTCCGACAGCAGCTCGAACTCGCGGGCCACCTCATCGCGGTACTTGGTGCCGCGGGCCTGCGCCAACGCGAGCCCGACCAGGTAGTTGGCCGTCACCTGCGCCAGGAATGTCTTGGTAGCCGCCACGCCGACCTCGGGCCCGGCGTGCGTGTACAGCACCGCGTCGGATTCGCGGGGGATCTGCGAGCCGTTGGTGTTGCAGATGGCCAGCACTCTGGCTCGCTGCCGGCGGGCATGCCGCACCGCCTCCAGGGTGTCGGCGGTCTCCCCGGACTGGGAAATGGCCACCACCAGCGTTTCCCGGTCCAGCACCGGGTCCCGGTACCGGAATTCGCTGGCCAGTTCCACCTCGACAGGCAGCCTGGTCCAGTGTTCGATGGCGTACTTGCCGATCAGCCCGGAGTGGAACGCCGTGCCGCAGGCGACGACGAAGACCTTGTCGATCGTGCGCAGCTCTTCCTCACCGAGCCGCTGCTCGTCCAGGGTGATGCTGCCGTCGAAGTGCCCGAGAAGGGTGTCGGCGATCGCCTGCGGCTGTTCGGCGATCTCCTTGTCCATGAAGGTCGGGTAGCCGCCCTTCTCGGCCGCCGACAGGTCCCAGTCGACGTGGAACGCCTTGAACTCGGCCTCGCGCCCGCTGAACGAGGTGACCTCGTAGCCGTGCGGGGTGATCACCACGAGCTGGTCCTGGCCGAGCTCGACGGCCTCGCGAGTGTGCGCGATGAATGCCGCGACGTCGCTGGCCACGAACATCTCGCCCTCGCCGACGCCGATCACCAACGGTGAGTTCCGCCGCGCAGCGACCAGCATGCCCGGCGCGTCCGCGTGCGCGGCGACCAACGTGAATGCGCCGTCTAGTTCGCGGCACACGGCGGCCATGCTGGCCGGCAGGTCGCCGGCCGTAGGCCCCCGGTCGAACGCCTGCCCGAGCAGATGCGCGACGACTTCGGTGTCGGTGTCGCTGCGCATCTCGATCCCGCGCGACTCCAGGTCCTTCCGGAGGCTGACGAAATTCTCGATGATCCCGTTGTGGATGACGGCGACCCGGCCGGTCGCGTCGGTGTGCGGGTGGGCGTTGCGATCGGTGGGGCCGCCGTGCGTGGCCCACCGGGTGTGACCCATGCCGGTGAACCCGGCCAGCGCCACGTCGCCACTGTCGATGAAGTGCTCGAGATTGCCCAGAACGCCGGCCTTCTTTGCGATGGCCAAGCCGCCCTCACCGTCCAGAACCGCCACCCCCGCGGAGTCGTAGCCGCGGTATTCGAGTCGACGCAACCCCTCGAGCACCAGGGGGAGCGCCTGACGGGGTCCGGTGTAACCGACGATGCCGCACATATGGTCAGGCTAATGCCTGGGTTGTCCCCTCTTGAGGTCCAACATCCGCGGCGACGGTCAGGTTCGGTCACCGGCAGTGGCGGCGAAGGGATGGACCGTGAGCACCGTCTGCGACGGCCACCCCGATCGTGTCGGCCGCCGCAGACGGTGCTCACTCAGGTGGAAGAACGACCCCGAACCCGGCCACCGCCAGCCGCAGCACGACCTGTCCGGGTGTGAGCAGATCGGCGATCTTCGCCGCGCTGAGCAACTCCAGTTCGGCCAGCCTGTTGCGGTACCGCTCCGGGCCGTCGCGCCGGGCCACCTGCAACTGCTCGACGTTGAGCCACACCTTCTGCCGCGCTTCCTTCAGGAAGCGCTTCGAACCGAGCCGGTTCACCGGGTCGAGAACCCTGTCCAGCAGGGTGCGTGGGCCCAGCTCGTCGTCCTCCGCCGCCACCCGGGAAGCGAGCACCGCATCGATCCGCTCGTGGTCGCGCCGGCGCCGCGCCATCAGCACCGGGTCGGCGAAGTCGTCGTCGCTGATCACCGCGAGCAGCGCCTGCGGCAGGTCGTAGTTGACGTGCGCATTGATGCCCAGCAGGACGTGCCTCAGCGGCGGCAGGTCGGCGGGTGCGTCGAAGGCCAGCCGCCAGGGCCGCGGCACCCCTGGGTCCCGGGCTTGCAGCACGCCGGGCTGATCGGCGGCTGGGCGATCGAGGGCTGGAAGGTGGACGCCTGGGAGATCGATGCCGGTGACGTCCGGGTGACCCGCCCGGGCAGAGCCGGCGAGGTAGGCGTCATAGGCACGCAGGTACAGGTCGGCAAACACGACATCCCATCGCTCGACCCATTCCGGGTCCTCGAAACGGGCGTCCTCGATGGCGGTTCCGACGGCCCTGGTGGTGCGGAAATAGGTTTCGGCGAAGACGCGCCGGTGCGCGACTGCGGGCTTGATGTCGACGATCCGCCGCTGCATGGCATCGAGCACCGTGGCGACGGTGCGATCGTCCGTGGTCACCATGTCCGTCCTTCGTAGCCGGACCGCCGGTGGCTCGCCGGCGCCGGTACGGAATGTCGTGCTGGGCCGGCCGTCCGGTGGGGCTGGCGCTCCGAACAGCGTAAGAGCACCATTGAATTCCTGTACCGCCGCGGAGGCCTGCATGTCAAAGACATCGACCAAGACATCCAGCCGCATCGACCGGCACCTCGACAGGCACCTCGACAGGCACAGCCATTCGGAGCTTCGACCCGGTTCTCGTCGGCCGGCGGGAGTGCGATGCCTGGGCCGCGTACTACCGCCGGGAATGGGTGCCGTTTCTGCGCGCGGCGATCGGAATGGTGGACGCCGGGTTCGGGATGGGGCGGCGCCGCACCCTGCTCGGCGCCTGGTACGTGCTGCGGGCCAATCAGCTGTGGGCGCCCTATCCCGACAACGACCCGGACGGCGCCCGCGAGCAGATGCGCAGGTTCTATGCGCTGGTCTTCGCCGACGGGCATCCGCACCTGGATCCGGTCCGTGCCGCCAGGCTCGAGGTCGAATGGTGGCGGGTGCACCGGATGCACCAGCATGCGGACGACGTCACCGAGGACGCGTTGACCGCGGCTCTGGTCGAGCTGTACGCATACGTCTATCAGGTCCCGGCCACCACCGTGCGGGACGCTGCCCGGCTGCGAGTGGAGGCGATGGACTGTTCCGACCGTTGGGTTGCCGCCGGATGCGATCTCGGCGACCCGTTGCTGGCTCAGGAGCGGCGGCTGCTGGTGGCGTCGTACGCCGCGCTGCGGGACGCGATCGATCGGGTGTGCCGATTGGGTGTGTGACGATTGGTGTGACGGGCCGCGGCGGGGTCGCGGATCGCGGGCCGGCTCGCGGATCGCGGGCCGGAACGCGGATCGCGGATCGCGGATCGCGGGCCGGAACGCAGATCGCGGATCGCGGGCCGGACGCGGACGCAGAACACAGGCGCGGGCCGGCTTCTCCCTGCGTCACGGCCAGCCAGTTCGGCTCGACGAGCGCGGCCCCGCGCCACCCCCACTCAGCGCCGGCAATAAGGACACGGCGCCGAAATAGGTTGGCGCCCAGTCACGAAAACCGGCGCCGAGTCACGAAAACTGGCGCCTCAGTCACGAAAACCGGCGCTCAGCGAGCCGAACCCACCAGGGCCAGCCCGGCGGGGCCACCCCAGCGGGCCCAGGCCCCCGCTTGGCCGGCCCGAAATGCACGCGGCCCGAAGCGTCAGGCCTCGACCGGGCGCCCGCCCCGCGCCAACGCGGCCTGCGGGTCCACCACCGGCGGGGCGGCCCCCGGCTCAGGCGTCGAATACCCGGCGCGGTCCTCCGGCGCGGAAGCGGCCACGGCGCGGATGTCGGCCCACGCCCGCAACGCCGCGATCTGCTCGGCCTGGGTCACCGACAGGGGGACGGTGTTGTCGATCTCGTGCAGCAGATCATCACCGGTCAGCGCCCGCCGCTCGTTGAACGCGTCGAAGCACGCGGCGATCACCACCTGCTCGATCTCCGCCCCCGAGAACCCCTCGGTGGCAGCCACCAACGCCGCCAGCAAATCCTCCGCGACGTCCAGGGAGCCCAGCGCCGGACCGGCCTTCAGCCGCGCCTTCAGGTGCAGCTCGAAGATCACCGTGCGCTCGGAGTCGGTGGGCAGGTCGATGAAGAAGATCTCGTCGAACCGGCCCTTGCGCATCATCTCCGGCGGCAGCAGGGAGATGGTGTTCGCGGTGGCGATGACGAACACCGCCGCGGTCTTCTCCTGCATCCAGCTCAGGAACGTGCCGAACACCCGCGCCGACGTCCCGCTGTCCCCGGAGCCCGACGCCCCGGACGCGAAACCCTTCTCGATCTCGTCGATCCACATCACGCACGGCGCAATGGCTTCCGCCGTGCGCAGCGCGGTGCGCATGTTCTGCTCGCTGGCGCCGACCAGCCCGCCGAACACCTTGCCGATGTCCAGCCGGACCAGCGGCAGCGACCAGGCCGACGCCATCGCCTTGGCCGTCATCGACTTCCCGCAGCCGGGAACCCCCGTCACCAGCACACCCTTGGGCGCCGGCAGGCCGTAGGCGCGGGCCTCGTCCATCCAGGACCCGTTCCGTTTGCGCAGCCAGGTCTTCAGGTTCTCCAGACCGCCGATGTCGTCGAGCCCGATCGAGGAGGAGACGACCTCGAGCACCCCCGACTTCTGCACGATCTGCTTCTTCTCGTCCTGCACCAGCACGATGTCGGCGTCGGTGAGCCGGCCGTCGTCGACCATCGCCCTGGCGAAGGCGTTCTCCGCCTCGAACAGGGTCAGCCCGAGCGCGGCCTTGGCCAGCCGCTCCCGGCCGTCGGAGCCGAGTTCGGTGCGCAGCGCACCCGCGGCGGTGTTGCGGGTGATCATGCCGTCAAGCGTCGAGCGGATCTGCGACTCGGTGGGCAACGGGAAGTCGACCAGGGTGACCAGCGATTCCAGCTCGGGCGGGATGCGCGGCGTCGGCGAGATCAGGATCAACGTCCGGGGCACCGGGCCGTCCTTGTAGTACCGGACGGTGTCCTTGATGGCCCGGACCAGTTGGGTGTCCGGCGGCGTGGAGTTCGAACCCAACCACGGATGCAGGTCAAGGAACACCACCACGCTCGGCATGGTCAGCGCCGCCGCGGCGGTCAGTGCGGCATGCGGAGTACGGGTGTCGGTGTTACCGGCCTGGCCCAGCGCGGCGAACCCGTTCGCCGTCGACCAGGTGTAGACCTGCCGCGCGGGCGCCACCAGGTTGCGGTTACCCACCACCGCGGCGATCTCGTTCAGTGCCCGGGACTCCTCGGCGGTCTGGATCGACAGCAACGGGAAACGCGCCCGGATCAGCCGCCGCAGGCTCGTCGCGAAGTCGTCCGGGTCGCCCGAGTCGCCCGAACCCGAACCGGCCACGCCCACGTTTGCCATCGGCCAACTCCCTCGCCTGCGCCCAGCGGTCCGGGCACGTGTCACCGCCCCGGCCACCGGCTACTGTACGAGCACGGTTGTGGGGCCGGCCGCGAGTCCGCTGCACGCGGGCCGCGCCGGGCTGAGAGACTCGCAGCCCGACAGTGGTGCTGACAGGGCAGCAGCTCAGGCACGGCACCGCGCACCACATCGGCGACACCGGAGGACAGATGGCCAGGCGCCCGCCGCCCCCCAGCATCGATCACCCGACGCTGGAGTATTTCGCCTACCGCGGGCCGCACCGGGTCGCCACCGGCAGCCTGGCCCCGGCGGGGCTCCCCGGGGTGGTCTTCGCTCCGACGTCCGGCCGGCGACTGCCCATCGTCGCGTTGGGTCACGGCTGGCTGCAGTCCGCCGATCGGTATGCCGACACCATGAGGTATCTCGCGTCCTGGGGCATCATCGTCGTCGCTCCGAACACCCACCGCAGTGTGTTCTCCTCTCAACAGGGCCTGGCGCTTGACCTGTCCAGAGCGCTCCGGGCCGTCGCACACGGTCAGCTTGGCGGCGGTCGGGTGCGTGGCGATCTGCGCCGGATGGGCGTGCTGGGTCACTCAACCGGCGGCGGCGCGGCGGTGCTGGCTGCGTCCAAGGACAAGGCGATCAAGGCGGTCGTCACGGTGTCCGCCGCGGAGACCAAGCCATCGGCCGTCGAGGCCGCTGGCCTGGTCGAGGCGCCCAGCCTGCACCTCATCGGCGGCGACGACACCTTCGCCATGTCCGACGGGGAGCGCATCGCAAAATCGTGGACCGGCCCGGCTCAGCTCCGGATCGTCAAGGGCGCCGGGCACCTCGGGCTGGCCGAGGGCAAGAACTGGACCAACACGCTGACCGGCACCGAGGGCGACAAGGGCATACAGCGGGTCACCCGGATGCTGGCCTCGGCCTTCTTCATCAGATACCTGACCGAGGCCCCTCAGCTGGCCGACGAGCTGGAAGACAAGGTCCGCGGCGCCACGTTGGAGGATTTGGTCGACGAGGAGGAAGAGGAAGTGGAAGAGGAAGGGTCGTCCCCAAAGGGACACCTCGCCGTCGGCTGACGGGCCGGTAGCGCCGGCGCGGCCTCCAGCCCCGGCGGCGCCCCGCCCTGGGCGCGGATCAACTTCGTCGGCGCGGCCAAAGTCGTTGACTCGCTTCACTTCCGTCACTTAACCGGCACGTTCGTGCGCGCGGTTCCTCAACGCTCCCCGACGATGCTCAACGCTCTCGACGTTGCTAAACGCTCTCGACGACCTTCGCGACCCGCGCGGCGATCGACTGGGCCAGTTCCGGGGTGCCGGCCTCCACCATCACCCTGACCACCGGCTCGGTCCCGGACGGCCGCAGCAGCACCCGGCCCGACCCGTCGAGCTCCGCTTCGGCCTTCTCGACGGCCTCGCTCACCAGCGCTGAGGAGGCCACCGTGGCCTTGTCGCCGACCCGCACGTTGATCAGCACCTGCGGGAACCTGGTGACGATCGTCGCCAGCTCCGCCAGTGGCCGGCCGGACGCCGCGACCGCCGCCATCAGGTGCAACGCGGACAGCAGGCCGTCACCGGTGGTGGCGTGGTCGGACAGCACGAAGTGCCCGGACTGTTCCCCGCCGAGCGAGAAGCCGCCCTCGCGCATCTCCTCGAGGACGTACCTGTCCCCCACCGCGGTGGTGCGGACCGTGATGCCGGCCTTGGCCATCGCCTGGTGGAAGCCGATGTTCGCCATCACGGTCGCCACGACGGTGTTCTGCGCCAGCCGCCCGCGCTCGCGCAGGGTCGTGGCGAGCAGCGCGAGAATCACGTCGCCGTTGACGTCGGTGCCGTCGGCGGCGACCGCCAGGCACCGGTCGGCATCCCCGTCGTGCGCGATGCCCAGATCGGCACCCTCGGCGACGACCGCCTTGCGCAGCCCGTCGAGGTAGGTCGAACCGACACCCGCGTTGATGTTCAGCCCGTCCGGGCTACCGCCGATGACGATGACCTCGGCCCCGGCCCGCCGGTAGACCTCGGGGGCGAGTTCGGAGGCGGCGCCGTGCGCGCAGTCGACCACGACCTTCAGGCCCTTGATCGGGTTCGGGGTGGCGACCAGCAGATGGTCGAGGTAGCGGCGGTCGGCGTCGACGGCGTGCCGGATCCTGCCGACACCCTCGCCCGTGGGCAGATCACCGGGGTAGAGCATGGCCTTCTCGATGGCGTCCTCGACCGCGTCTTCGAGCTTCAGCCCACCGGCCGCGAAGATCTTGATGCCGTTGTCCGGCATCGCGTTGTGTGAGGCGGAAATCACCACGCCGAGGTCAGCACCGAGGTCCTCGGTGAGGAACGCCACGGCCGGGGTGGGCAGCACGCCGAGCAGCAGGACATCCACGCCGGCGGAGGCCAAACCCGCCGCGACGGCAGCTTCCAGCATTTCGCCGCTGGCCCGGGGATCCCGCCCGACGACCGCGAGCGGGTGACCCGACGGCTCCGGGCTGGCCACCGCAACCTTCGACCGGCCGGGGACCTCGCGGCCGGCCGGCGGCAGGTCCGGGGCCACCGGTCGTCGCTCCACCAGGACTTTTGCGGCGGCCGTGGCCAGACTCAACGCCAAATGCGGGGTGAGGTCCGCGTTGGCCAGCCCCCGAACTCCGTCCGTTCCGAACAGTCTGGCCCCCACAGCCGCCCCCTTCACCTCAGCGCTTAGAGTACTGAGGCGCCTTGCGCGCCTTCTTCAGTCCGTACTTCTTGCGCTCGGTGGCCCGCGCATCGCGGGTCAGGAACCCATTCTTCTTCAGGACGGGCCGGTCGGCATCGTCAATCTCGATCAGCGCGCGGGCAATGGCCAGCCGCAGCGCACCGGCCTGGCCGGTCACGCCACCACCCTCGAGGCGGGCGTGCACGTCGTAGATCTCCGCCTTTTCCAGCACGACAAGGGGTTCCTTGATCAACTGCTGGTGCACCTTGTTCGGGAAGTAGCTGTCCAGCGTCCGCCCGTTCAGCGTGAACACACCGGAGCCCGGCACCATCCGCACACGGACGATCGCCTCCTTGCGCCGGCCGACGGTCTGCACCGGACGGTCGACCGCCACCGGGAGCACCGCGGCGGGAACGACCTCGGGCAGTTCCTCGACGATGACGACCTCGTCATCACCGTCGGTACCATCGGCAATGTCGATGACGTCGACGACGTCAACATCGCCGTCGGCCTCGTCGACGACCAACACGTCCTCGGTGACGTCGGGGAACTCGGAGTTCTGGCTCACTGACTGACTCTTCTCGCTGTTCCGGGTGTGGTTCTGGCTGGGCGGGGTGTTCCTGGGCAGAACGCGCGCAAACGTTGGCGTGGCGCCAGCGTCACTGGGCGACCTGGAGGATCTCGTAGGGCTGGGGCTGCTGCGCGGCGTGCGGGTGCTCTGGGCCGGCGTAGACCTTGAGCTTGCGGCCGAGGGAACGGCCGAGGGAGTTGTGCGGCAGCATGCCGATCACGGCCTTCTCCACCAGCTTCTCCGGCCTGGTGTCGAGCAGGTCGCCGACGGTCTGCTTGCGCAGGCCGCCCGGGTAACCGGAGTGCCGGTACAGGAACTTGTTGTCCCGCTTGTTGCCCGAGACGGCCACCTTGCCGGCGTTGATGATCACGACGAAGTCGCCGGTGTCGACGTGGGGTGCATAGATCGCCTTGTGCTTGCCGCGCAGCAGCTGCGCCGCCTGGCTGGCGAGCCGGCCGAGCACGACGTCGGTCGCGTCGATCACATGCCAGGCATGGGTCACATCGCCGGGCTTGGGGCTGTACGTGCGCACGGGTCTGCCTCTTCGTTGTCGTCACAGTTGCTGCGGTAAGTCGTACCTGGGGTTTCACACCCCGCGTCTGTCGGTGCCGCGCGGTCAGATGCTCGCTTGGGGCACGAGATCAAACCTCACTGCAGTGCCACTACATTGCCGTCGGCGTGGGTGACAGTCGCACACACGCCAAAACGGCCGCGAGCAGCCGCGCGGCACACCGACTAACGAGACTACCTCGCTGGCGAGGACAAGGTCAAAGCGGCGTTCAGTTGGTGAGCGCGGTCGCCGCACGCCAGCCAGCCACGCAGATGCTCACGAAGCACGCGCGTGGCTCACGCCGCGCGCGCGATCCACCTGCTGCAGCACGAGCAACGCACCCACGCCTTGAGCAACGCGCAACTCCCCCCTCGGTTCGGCGCGCCCGCGGCGCTCCTACCGAGTCAGGGTGGATCGCCCGCCTGACCCACCAACCAGGTACGGGCATCGGCGACCGCCTCGATGGTCGACTCGCCGAGCACCTCGGTGGCCTGGAAGACCTTGACGGTGCCGGCGTTGTCCTTCACCTGAGCGTGGTGGAACTGCGCCATCATCTCCGGTTCAACACCGGACAGATACAGCCGCCCGCCGGACGCGGCGAGTTGTTGGGCGTAGCCGGCGGTCACCCCGAAGAACGTCGAGCCGAGCGAGGTGCGGCCACGCAGCCGCAGCACCACCACCGGACGATGCGCGCCGCGGGGGTCGGGAAGCTTGGTGCCCAGCGTGCGGGCGCCGGCGTAGAGCAGGCTGCCGTACACATCCAGCACCACGGGCCGGTCGTCCGGCAGGGTGGCCGGCGGAGGGTGCTCCAGCAGCCGACCGTCCCCGGTTGGCTCCAGTTGCACGACCCGCAGCTCCATCAGCTCCTTGTTCAGCTGCAGCAGCAGCGAGCAGAACACGCACACCCCCACCGCGGCCGCCACCGGCAGCGCCAGGGTGGCGCCGAAGGTCACCAGCAGCGCGATCTTCCCGGTGTGGGCGGTCTTCCAGACCACCGCGATCTCGCCGGGCCGCAGCGACTTGACCGCCGCGAAGATCAGCACGGCACCGAGCATCGGCATTGCCACCGCGCCGACCAGCCCGGACAGCGCGACGAGGATGACGAGCATCCAGAGCCCGGCGAAAACCGACGACCAGCGGGAGCGTGCCCCGGCGGACACGTTCAGCGCGGTGGACCCGACCGACCCGCCGACGGGGGTTCCGTGGAACAGGCCGGAGAGGAGGTTGCCAACGCCCTGCCCGATGAAATCGCCGTTCGTGGGTGACGGCGAGCCGTCCGGGTTCGGCGCCGATTCGGCACCCGGCGCCCTGCACCAGCGCGATCGCGGCGATCGCCAACGCACCGGTGACCACGCCGATGCCCAGGTCCGACAGGTGCGGAAGAGCCAGCGGCGGCAGGCCGGTCGGGATCGCACCCTCGTCACTCACCGTGGCTACGCTGGTGTTGCCGAGGAGCGTAACGATCGCTGTCGGCACCACAACGGCGACCAGCGACCCGAACAAGGCGAACCTGGTGCGCGCCAACCCGAACAGCACCAGCAACGCGCTGATCCCGACAGCGACTGCGGCCCAATTGATGTCACCCGGGTGGGTGGCGATGTACCAGGCCTTCTGGCTGGCCACGCCGCCGCTGGCGTTCACCCCGAGCAGGTCGGGCAACTGGCCGAAGACGATGTTCAGCGACACCCCGGTCAGGAACCCGAGCATCACCGAGCGTGACACGAACCGGATGTATCGGCCGAGCCGCAAGATCCCGGCCGCGATCATCACCGCGCCGGTCAGCATGGTCAGCAGGACCAGGGCGCTCGCTCGCTCCTCGGCGCCGAACTCCTCCAGCGCCGATCCGGCGGCCAGCGACGCGGCCGTGGTGGTGGTGACGACCATCATCGTGGTGCTGGTGGTCAGGCCACCGCCGATCTTGCCGGCGAACGAGGCATAGAGGCCGTACGCGGGTGGACGCCGACCAGCACGGCCGTGGCCATCCCGTCCTGCACCGAGCTGGTCGCGCCGGGCAGGCCCGCCAGTGCGTCGGCCTTCAAGTCGGCGCGGCGGGGCCGGACCCCGCTCAGCCAGGTTCGGAAACGTTGTGCCGCAGCAGCTCCCGCACGGGGTGCCGGTGCGCCTGCCTCGGCGTCACCGCGATCAGGGGCGTCGTGCGGCGCCCGCTCGTCACCGGCACCGTCCATACCCACTGCGGCCTCGCTCCAGATCGTCTCCGGTGATCACACCGTAGGGAGCCGGGGGCCAGCTGGTCATCATCCGGCCCGCATGACAGCGCCATCTTGCACGCACCTGAGATCGCGGCCGACGGTTCCGCGCCAGGGCTGACGCCCCGCGGTCACTGACCGGCCAGCCAGTTCGACCGGCGACGCCCGTGACCTTCGCCTCTGGGCTGCGGGCAGCGATGCAGACACGGTGGAGTCGGCAAGTCCGAGGAGTGTGCGTCCATGACCGTCGCAAGATCGTCGGGTGATGTCCGGAGCCCGGGATCGGTCGGCGCCACGATCGACCGCGCGAGCCCGGCCGACCTGGTGATGCGGCCATAGACACCGGGCCGGTCCCCGAGCAACTGGGCGCACTCCTGCTGCTGGACAATGATCCGACCTGGACCCGGACGCGATGCTGCGGGTGATCGCCGATCGGGCGACGACGATTCCCCGCCTGCGGCAGCGACTGGTGTGGCCGCCCGCCGGGTGTGGCCGACCGGTGTGGATCGACGACCCCGGCTATTACGCCGACCACGACGTCCGCCGGCTCCGCTGACCCGCGCCGGGTGACGAGCAGGCACTGCTCGACGTTCTCACGAGGATTGTCACGACACCGCTGCCGTTCACCAGCCCGCTGTGGACCGTGGTGCTCGTCACCGGATTGGCCGACGGCGCCGCCGCACTGATCTTCGTGCTGCACCACGTGCTGGCCGACGGCATCGGCGGGCTGGTCGTGCTGGCCCGGCTGGTGGGATCAGCCGCACCGTCCCGCTGAGCCCTTGCCCAACAATTTTCCGGCGCCTGCGCCGTCGTGGGCGACGCTGGTGGCCGATGCCCGGGGCGAACGGCGGGCGGCGCTGTCCCGGCTCGGAAGGACGATCCTGGGCCTGCGCACATCGTTGTCCGGGGCGGGTGGCTGGCACGCCCCGGCCGCCGCGCCGTGTTCACCGATCGCCCGCACCGGACCCGGTCGCCGGCTGGCGGTGGCCCACGCCGATCTCGGCGCGCTGCGCAAGGCTGCCCACCGGCAGAACGGCACCGTCAACGATGCGCTGCTGGCAGCGGTCGCCGGCGCGCTCGGCGCGCTGCTGCAGCGGCGCGGTGAACGCGTCGGCACTTTGAGGGTGACCGTTCCGGTTGCCGCCCGCAAGGCCCCGACCGGCGCGGTGCAGGGGAACGAGGTGGTGCCGTGGTCGGACTGCCCACCGGCGGGGATCCACGCACACGTATCGAGCGGATCTCAGCGATCGTCGGGGCCGCCCGCGGCCGGCTCACCGGGCCCCCGTTGGTGGTCCTGCTGGGCCCGGTGTTCCAGGCGATCGCCGGGTTGCGGCTGTACCGGACATATCTCAATCACCAGCGGCGGTTTCACACGTTGGTCAGCAACGTCAAGGGGCCCAAGGCGAAGGTCAGCATCGGTGGTGTCCCGGTCCGTGAGCTGGTCGGAGTGTCGGTGGCCGAGAGCGGCAACGTCACGGCCAACTTCCTCGCGCTGTCCTACGGGGTCGCTCACCGTCACCATCGTCGCCGAGCCGGATCTGGTCCCTGACCTCGAAGAACTCGCGTCGTTCTTGCAGGCCGAACTGGACGCCCTGACGAACTGACGTCGGCTCCGCACGCTCGCCCTACGCCGCCGGAATACCGGCGAACGGTGGCGAGTCCCACCAGACGGACGACCCGTTGACCCGCGAATCGAAGGAACCCGATGACCGACAAGCCGATCAGGCGGCCACGGCCCGACCATCCGATCCGGATCGAGCAGAATCCCGCTCGGATCACGGTCGGTCGACGGGCAGGTGATTGCCGATACCAGCAACGCGCTGACCCTGTGGGAGGCGAACTACCCGCTGGTGCAGTACATCCCGCTCGGCGACGTGGACATCCGCCTGTTGCAGCGGACCGATCACTACACCTATTGCCGGTTCAAGGGCGATTGCAGCTACTACACCGTCCCGGCCGGTGGAGGACGTACCGTGAACGCGGTCTGGACCTACGAGGCGCCCTACGAAGCGGTGGCGGCAGTCAAGGATCACTTGGCGTTCTACCCGAACCGCGTCGAGATGCCCGAGGCGGTCCCGACCCGGTGATCGCAGGCTGAGGGAGCACAGGTGCGGCGCGGGCGGGCGGGTGGCCGGGCACCTGGTGTGGCCGGTCACCGAGCGCTGCGCAACGCCCGGGTCTGTTCGGCGCGCCGGGCCAGGTCGGCGTCGGGCGGGTAGCCGACAGCCACCAGCGTCAGGCCGTGTGCGGGCGCGACGTGGATGTCGGCGGTCCTGCGAGCCGTCGCCAGCAGGGCCGCGGGCGCGTCGGGATCAGTCCGGTGCTGCCCGACCGCGATCAGCGCGCCGACCAGCGACCGGACCATGGAGTGGCAGAACGCGTCAGCGGTGACGTCGACGATCACCTCGTCACCGACGTCACGCACGTCCAGTCGCTGCAAGTCCCGGATGGTGGTGGCACCCTCGCGAGGTTTGCAGTAGGCGGCGAAGTCGTGCAATCCGAGGAGCGGGGCCGCGCACGTCGCCATCGCCTCGATGTCCAGGTGGCGACGCAGCGCCAGCACGAACTTGCGATCGGCCGGTTCCACGCCCCAATCCGCTGTGCCGATCCGGTACGCGTAACTGCGGCTCAGCGCGGAAAAGCGTGCATCGAAGCCATGGGCCGCTGGATGAGCTGATCGGACCCGCACGTCGAGGGGCAGCAACCCTGCCAGCCGACGCTCCAGTCCCCGGCAGGCCGCCACCACACCGGAACCAGGCAGGCCGCGGGAGTCCCTGCCGGTCGCGGGCACCGAGTGAGGCGTGTCCCGGTCCGTGCCGCTGAGAGCGTCGGGCGAGCCGCACTCGTCGTCCTTCTTCAGATGCCGTGGGACCAACGCCATCAGCCGGTCGACTGGGACGTCCACATGCGCGACCTGACCGGTCGCATGCACTCCGGCGTCGGTCCGGCCGGCGACCACCAGCCGCGACTCTCGACGCAACGGCGTGCGGAGCGCCTCGGTGAGCACGCCGGCCACCGTTCTTCTCCCCGGTTGGACCGCCCAGCCGGAGAAATCGGTGCCGTCGTAGGAGATGGCCAGCCGGAGCCGGACATCGTCATTGGCGACTCTCACCGCGGCAGTCCTCCCCGCTTGTGGCTGATCGCGCCCGTGTTGCGAATCGACCATCACAGCATGCGGGACGGCCGACGGACTCCGCGCCGATGGCGTACGCCGCGGGAAGTCGCCAATTTCATGGCGGAGCACAACGGGGGCGGGCCGGCGTTTCCGCCTGCCCGCCCCCGTCGCTGGTGCTGGGACTGGGACTACTTGGTGTCGTCGGCGCCTTCGGCCGGCGCCTCGGTGGCCGCCTCGACGGCCTGGTCGGAGCCGCTCTCCCGGTCCGCCGCGTCGTCGGCGGGCGCGTCGTCGGCGCCTTCGGCCGGCGCCTCGGTGGCCGCCTCGACGGCCTGGTCGGAGCCGCTCTCCCGGTCCGCCGCGTCGTCGGCGGGCGCGTCGTCGGCGCCTTCGGCCGGCGCCTCGGTGGC
>JBBQGJ010000046.1:0-28534 GCA_038322925.1 Mycobacteriales bacterium | reverse complement strand
CCGAATGTGCTGCTGGTGCTCATTGACGACGCCGGGTTCGGAAACCCCCGCACCTTCGGCGGCCCGATCCAGACGCCGAACTACACGCGGATGGCCAACGGCGGGGTGAGGTACAACCGGTTCCATGTCACCGCGTTGTGCTCACCCACCCGCGCCGCGTTGCTGACGGGACGGAACAGCCATTACGTAGGGTTCGGTTCCGTCGGCGAATTCGCCGGCGGGTTCCCCGGCTACTGCGCGACGCTGCCACGGGACTGCGCGCCGCTCCCGCGGATCCTGCGGGACAATGGTTACAGCACGGCTGCTTTCGGGAAATGGCACCTCACGCCCGACGGGCAGCAGGGTCCCGCTGGTCCGTTCGACCGGTGGCCCAACGGGTGGGGCTTCGACTACTTCTACGGGTTCCTCGGCGGCGGCGCGAGCCAATGGGACCCGTGCCTGGCCGAGAACCAGAAGATCATCGGCACCCCCGAGGAGTTCTACGACGAGGACAACCCGTACTACTTCCCGGATGCGATGGCCGACAAGACCATCGAGTGGTTGCACG
This sequence comes from Mycobacteriales bacterium, assembly GCA_038322925.1. Classification (GTDB taxonomy): domain Bacteria; phylum Actinomycetota; class Actinomycetes; order Mycobacteriales; family Nakamurellaceae; genus Nakamurella. The sequence goes on along the minus strand of JBBQGJ010000046.1, from coordinate 27,987 downwards.
GTGTGCGCGGCCAGGACGCGCACAAACCGTTCTTCGCCTACTTCTCCACCGGGTGCAGCCATTCCCCGCATCACGTGTCCCGCGAGTGGGCCGACAAGTACAAGGGGAAATTTGACCAGGGCTGGGACAAGCTGCGGGAGGAGACCTTCGCCCGGCAGAAGGAACTTGGGGTCATCCCGGCCGACGCCGAGCTGACGGTCCGCGACGACGCGTTCCCCGCCTGGGACAGCCTGCAAGACGATCTGAAGAGGTTCTACGCCCGGCAGATGGAGGTCTACGCCGGCTTCTCCGAGAACGCGGACCACAATGTCGGCCGGGTGATCGATGCGATCGAGGAGTTGGGCGAACTCGACAACACCGTGATCCTGTGGATCTGGGGTGACAACGGCGCGAGCATGGAAGGCACGATCACCGGGTCGTTCAACGAGTTGACGATGCAGAACGGCATCCCGCTGACCGATGAGATGCAGCTGCAGCTCTCCGAACGGTACGGAGGGTTGGACCAGTGGGGTGCCCCGATCATGGACCCGCACTACTCGGCGGCCTGGGCGTGGGCGGGTAACACCCCGTTCCAGTGGGGCAAGCAGGTCGGCTCGCACCTGGGTGGGACCCGCAACCCGCTGGTCGTGCACTGGCCCCACGGAGTGCAGGACAAGGGCGGCCTGCGCTCGCAGTTCACCCACATGATCGACGTGGCTCCCACGATCCTGGAACTCGCCGGGATCCCGGTGCCGACGACGGTGGACGGCATCGAGCAGGAGCCCATGCACGGGACCACGTTCACGCAGTCGCTGACCGACCCGGCCGCGGCCGAGCACCGCACCCAACAGTATTTCGAGACAGTCGGGAACCGGGGCATGTACAAGGACGGCTGGTGGCTGGCCGTGAAGACCGAGCGGATCCCCTGGGTGCTCACCCCCGAGGCCATCGGGCCCTACGCACCGGATGTATGGGACCCCGACAAGGACCCGGCGGAGCTGTACTACCTGCCCGACGACTTCTCCCAGGCCAACGACCTCGCGGCCCAGCACCCGGAGAAGGTGGCGGAACTGAAGGAGCTGTTCTGGCAGGAGGCAGAGCGGTACCGGGTGCTGCCGCTGCTGGCGACGCTGTCGACGTTCTTCGGCATCCTGCCGCCCATCACGGACGAAACGACCTTCGAATACCGCGGGGACGTGCAGAACGTGCTGTCCGGCATGATCCCCAGGATCTACAACCGCTCGTACTCGATCACCGCCGACCTCGTCATACCCGACGGCGGCGCGGAAGGCGTCATCGTGGCCGAGGCCGACCACCTCGGCGGGTTCACCCTGTACATCAAGGACGGCAAACTCACCCACACGTACTCGATGATGGGGGTGTTCATCTTCAAGCAGGTCTCCGACGAAGATGTCCCCAGCGGCAACGTGACCGTCGGCATGGAGTTCGCCGCCGACGCGGCGAAACCCGCCACCGGAGGCGAAGTGACGCTGTTCATCAATGACCGACCGGTGGGCAAGGGACGGATGGACCACACCGTGCCGGTCCGGTTCTCCGGCTACGCCGGCATGGACATCGGCCGGGACAACGGCGGGGTCGTCGATCGGAGCTACGAGGACCGGAAACCGTTCGCGTTCACCGGCACGGTGAAAAAGGTGACGTTCAACATCAAGCCGCATTTGACGGACCAGGATGCACTGGAACTCCACACGGCCGCGCACCGTGGGGATGTCGCGCACGGATTGTCGGCCTGAGAAACGATGAGGGAACACTGATGCACATCGATGACGAGACCACCGACGTCCTGATCGGCGGGTACCTCTCAACGGACGCCGCCCACGAGGACTACCACGCCGTGCTGAACTGCGGTGCCCGAGTGTGGGGCATCGTCGTCCTGAACAAGGACCTCGAAGGCAACCTCACGGTCGAGGAAAAGGATCATGCGGTCGAGGAGGGGGCCGCCGGGGCCGGCGCCGTCGGCTTCGTCGTCGGACTGTTCGCCCCACCGCTGCTGGCCGCCACGGCCATCGGCGCCGCGATCGGTGCCGCCGGCGGAGCACTGCTGCATAAGGAACTCGGGAAGGGCATCAGCGAAAAGGCCGGTGACACCATCCCGATCGGCGGAGCCGGTCTGATCGTGGCCTACCCCCGGTCGGTCGCGGAGAAAGTCGAACCCGCCGTGACCCGCGCCGTGCAAAAGGTCGTCGGACAAGCCGAAGGGCACCACGTGAAGGCCCTCAAGGGAGCGCTTGCCGACGCCCAGCAGAAGCTGGCCGACAAGATCTCCTAGGTAAGGCGTTTCGCACCAAGGTTGACGGGCCTGGTCCTCGATTTCTGAAGCGAGGCCATGCCGGCCGCTCGACCGCGGGGAATTGCCGACACCATCCGTTGCGGATGACGCGGCTCAGGCATGAGGAAAGAAGCTCCCTTTCATGCTCATTGCGCTGCTCGCCCTGCTCGGTGTGAATTTGATTGTGATCGTCGTCCTGCTCGCGGGCGTACTCAGCCGCAAACGGTGGATCACTCGACAGCCAGGTGCCTTCAGAGGGACGGTCCGCATCGTCGACGGTGAGGTGCCCGGACTGGATGTGAAGTGGAAGCGCGGGTACGGCCGCTGGGTCAAAGAAGTACTCGTCTGGACGAAGGCTCCGTTCCTGTTCCGCAACGAGCTCGTGGTGGCCGACTCCCTCATCGCAGGAGCTCGCCCAGCCAAGCAGGGTGAGGTGAAGCGTCTGGGCAAGCATCCCATCGTGCTGACAGTGGCGGTCGAAGGCGGCGCACGGATCGAACTCGCCTCCGCGGACGGCCCCGATCGGGCACTCGGCCCGTTCGCCGCGACGTCGGACACGGAGACCGTCCAACCGGTGAACAGCCCCCGGTCAACCAACTGACCAATTCCCTTGCCGTCCTGGATCTGCCGTCATGGGGCCGCGGGGCCGTGGGTTCGTGTCATCGATCGACGCAGTCTGACATGCTGCGGATCCTCCGGGCGGCGGCTGACCCCGTGGTCTCTTGCTCGACTCAGAAACTACTGTCCGCCGTGATCGGTGGCGAGACAATGGATCTGCCAATGCCGTCAGTGTCGGCTCCCGGAAAGCCGGAGGCGAACCTGGTCTGGTCTGATCGGGTTCGCGGGGAGCGGCCGGATCTGCTGATCGCCGCGCAGCGGCTCGTGGCGCGGAACGCGGCCGCGGTGTCGCGGGCTCGGATCAGGTGGCGCGACATTGTCCCGGGCTTCGACGGTCAGCGCCCAGACGCAGACTCCGAATCGTTTGTGCTGTGTTGCATGCCGTCTCACCACGCGGCCCGGATGAACCGTGGCCCGGGCGGAAGCGCATTTTCGCGGATCTCATCCGTTTGGAAAAGGTTGCGGGTGAACCGTCACCTGCGGAGGCCCATGGATTGCCGCCCGCCTGGGCGGTGGCCAGCAGGCTGGCGCCGCGTGCCGCCCGACAACGTGTACAGACGATCCGGTGGATGCCGCGGAAGCGCGTGCCGGATGGAGTCGACGTCAAACCGTTGTCGTTCCGTGGGCGCAGGTACTTTCGGGGCGAATTGGGTTGCGCCCCAGCGGCCTCCGCTGCGATTGGCCACCGCGTTCGGGCTCACCCGGTTCGGATGATGTCCTTCCCCAAGGGGCGGAGCAACCTTTGCCACGGGTGCGGGACTCGCACACAATCCACAGTCAAAGGAGTATGAGGCATGTCAGACAAGCAGTTGATCCTCGCATTCTTCGCCGACCAGCCGGCAGCGGAAGTCGCGGCCCTGACGCTGAAGGACTCCGGAGTAGCGGAAAGCGATGCCATCGGAATCCTGGTCCTCGACGCGACCGGCAACGTCGTCGTCGACAAGGTCGGTGCAACCAGCGTCGCCGCCGGTGCGGGCGTCGGTGCCGCGCTGCTCGTCCTCGGCCCGTACTTCCTCGGGGTCGGCATCGCCAGCGCCGTCGTGGGCGGCGGGATCGGTATGGCCGGCGGCGCCGTCGGCGGGTCCATGCACCACAAGGGTCTGAAGCTCAGCGACGAGGACAAGGCGAGGATCTCTGCCGACCTCAGTTCCGGCAAGGCGGCCGTCGGCGTCTTGGGCCGCATCGACCAGGGGCCGTCGATCCAGGCGAAGCTGACCGAACTGGGCGGTGCCGCCTCGGCCCACGACGTGGTGGACGAGGCCGCGCTACAGGCCGCGTCGGCCGAGGGCTGAGCGCCGCACAATCCAGGTACGAGTGCTCCCCACGAAATGGCTCGCCTTGGTGGACTGCACACGATTCTGACCGAAGAGCCGCGCGACTACCCTCGGGTGATGAAACAGCGCGCCGCATCTCAGGGTTCTGGACTTGATGGCTGTGCTCTGGCGAAGCGGGCGAACCAGGTAGTGCGGCGACGTCTCAGGCGGGTGCGGGCTGGGTGCAACGGTGCGGAGTCGGGCCCGGGCGGGGTGGACGGGGTGACCCCTGGGTGTCAGGGGCGGTAGGACGCCGCCGCATCTCGTCCCGACGACCAAGGGCGTGCTGGCGAGGAGTTCCTACGGCTGGAGATTGTTCAGTCATCGATCTCCTCCCAGACCGCCTGCTCGTCGTGCTCCTCCCAATCGGCGCCTGGCAGCGCGATGGCCCAGCTCGTCCAGGTCCCGATTGGCTGAGCTGGGCTGGTCCTGACTCTGGCCCGGACGACCATGCCGGGCGTGAGGTCTACGGGCGAGTTCAGTGGGGCCGTCGTCATTCCCCAGTGAGTCGGCGGATCGCCGGGCCCCACGGAGAGCGAGATGCCGGGCGCGAGTTCGGCGCTGAACCACAACGCGAGCGCGTTCGCCGTTCCGTGTTCGCGGACCTCCAGCAGCGTCACGGCCTCGTGGGGCGCCAGCGCCTGCTCGAGCGGGATCAGGTCCATGTCGGTCGTCCACAAACGACTCGGCTCGGAGCGCCTGTCACCCGCCGCGAGGTGCCGGAACGTTCCGGAGTACAGGATCTCGTTGACCGTCGTGTCGACCAGGTCATCAAGCCTGAGGCCGTAGGGATTGGCCCTCAAGAAACTCACCATATCCGCGAGGTAGCGGTCGTGCACCAGGGCCGCCCACGCTGTGACCGAGCTGGGAATCATGGTTCCGCCCGGTTTGAGCCAGCGGTCACGCGCGGCAATGACGGGAACGAGCATCCCCTCGTCTATCCCGAACCCTCCGAGCCACTCCGAGACGACCACATCGACACGTTCCGGCGGCTCGATCTCCAGGACGTCGCCTTGGATGACCTGGACGATGTCCTCAAACCCGTTCGCAGCGGCCAGTTGCTGCGCCAGGACGGCGATCGACGTCTGTTCCACCGCGTAGACGCGTGCTGCACCCGCCTGCGCCGCGAACAGGCTCAGGATGCCGCTTCCCGCCCCGACGTCGAGGACGACGTCGCCGGGTCGAACGACCGCGTCGATCGCCCGCCGGAATGCCTCTGTGCGGACGCGGTCACGGATCATCGTCCGGTGCACTTCGAATTCCGCGTACATCGGGTCCGCTGGATGTTTGATCGGCGTCCGCATTCGCAGACTGTAAACGACCCGCCAGTGGCGAACCTCGCGTGTCGGCCCTTGCACCGCCCGCCGCAGCAGCAGTTTCCCGCCGCCTCATCGGCCAGCCGCGGAATCCAACCCGTTGCCACGCAGCACGTTCGCCGTCGCCACGAGCAGAGATCAAGTCAACTTCGGTCCATGCTCAGGGGCACTTCCACCCGGTCGCGTGTCCAAGCGTCGCTACGGCCGACGATTTCACCTTCTCACCCTTCCCGGATGAAGACGGCTCCCACGATCCGTGGCACGGTTCAGGTCTGATCGAAGATGGTTAGGCCAGCGCACGGGAAGGGGTTCTCATGGGATTCAGGCGACGGACACGACGCCGGGCGCTCATCGCTGGAGCTGCGATTGCTCACCACAGGGACAGGACGTACGCCGACCAGCAGGCCGAGGACGAGCCGCCTCCCGACGACGACCAGGGCCAGGCGCAATATGCGCCGCCGCCGGCGGACCCGGCCGACCAGATCGAACACCTCGCACAGTTGCACGCATCGGGCGCGCTGACTGACGCTGAGTTCACGGCGGCCAAGGCACAGGCTCTCGGCTCGTGAACGCCTGCCGGACTGCCAGAACACGGGAACAGGAAACCCAATGAGCGAATCGCGCAAGGACGTGCTGTTGAAGGCGCTGGAAGCCGAGGTCGGTGGCGCTTCGGTCGATCCGGGCACCCTATTCACCGACGACGTCGTCGGTTGGTCGCCAATCGCGACGGTGTCAGGGTTGACTGATCTGGCCGACCTCGCCGCCGCCCGGGAAGACACCTTTTCCAATGTCGTCATCATGTTCCGAGGACTCGACGAGGTGGGCAACAAGGCGTTCGCCGAATGGCTCGTCGAAGCCGATCACACGGGACCAATGGTTCTCGGCGAGGATGCGGTGTTGGAAGCGACGGGACGGCGCGTCCGGTTGGCGGGCGTCACCGTGGCCGACTTCCGCGGGGAGAAGATCCGGTCGTTCCGGACGTACTTCGACGACGTCTCGCTGATCGAGCAGATGGTCGACGTCTGACTAGTGGGTCGCTGTGGAATTCGTCGTTGAGAACACCCCGAATCCGCTCGACATCGACGTCCTCGAAACGCAGATACGCCGTGAGGCGTCCGCCGCCACCGGGCTCGGTGACGAAGTCGATCTTGCGATCTTCGTGCGCAACGCTGGCAGGGTTGTCGCCGGTATCAGCGGATGGACCTGGGGCGACTGCTGCGAGCTGCAGAACCTCTGGGTAGAGCCAAGTCTCCGCGGTCAAGGCCTCGCGACTCGGCTCATCGCCGCCGCCGAAGCCGAAGCGGCCGCCCGCGGGTGCTCACAGACCGTCCACTTCACCTACGCCTTCCAGGCTCGCGCTCTGTACGAGCAGAACGGCTACGAACTGGTGGGCCGAGTCGAAGATTTCCCATCAGGAACGGACGTCCTGTGGTACCGCAAACGCCTACAACCCAATCGAGAGCGCGTCGAGCCAGCGCGCGACTAGGGCGCGCCTCCCAAGGACTGCCGCCGGCGGGATCACGCAGCCAAATCGGATGCTCGCGACATCGATGGTTCTGTCGTAGACGAATTTCCCTATCGTCGTGGCTGGTTGCCCGTGGACCGGTGGCGGAGGAGGCGGTTGATTGCCCACTCCATGGTGTTGGGGGTCTTTCAGGTCTCCTTGTCGAACTTCGGCGGTCGGCCAGGGCTGGGACTACGGCGTGCGCGCCCTGCAGCGAGGCTGTTGCGGTACTGAGGTGTCGATAACGGCGTCGAGGGGGCAGGGAGCCGGGGACGCGCGACCCCGCGCGACCCACTGGGTGAGCGTCAGGTGGTCGGGCAAATTCGCCGCAGAGCGCGACGGGTTGACGCCACGAATTATGCGCGAGCATGAAGCGAATAGTGTTCAAACGGAACGGTATTCGTACCAGATGTGTGGTTTCCATTCGCTGACATGAACCCTGGAGGGTTGCTGCTGGCCTTGACCGACTGTCCAGTACATGTGGGCGTAGACGTCAAGTCGGCTCACAAGATCATCTGCGAGCGGTTGAAGATCATTCGTAGGTACTGTGAACTGCGGAAACAGTGCGCCATCAGGGACTCGAACCCCGAACCCGCTGATTAAGAGACAAATCCAAACGCGGATCGATCAGCTGAGATGCACTGCGACCAGGGATTTTTCGTCTGTCAGTGTCTGCCACCGTCTCCCGTTATCGGTCGTCGTTGATGTCAACTTCAGATGTCAAACGGCGCCTCTCGGTGATTTCACGAGCCGGCCATTCATCGCGGACAGCCCAGTTGCGGACGTGATCGCATGAATACGGATGATACCGGATTGCCTACGCTCAGCGATGTGCTGCGTGCCGTGGCGTCGCAGGGGTGGGGGAGCACGGCGGGCCGGGAGGCGGTCGAGGTGATGCGCCGGGCCTGCCGCCGGGAAGCGGCGCACTGGACGCGGACGGCGGGCTGGTTGACCGACGAGGGCCTGGCCGTGGTGTGGGAGCAGATGGACCACCTGGTGAAGACCGGCCGGTTCGACGACGCGCCCGGTCTGCTGCGGGTGGTGGTGCGACGCGCCTATGCCGGGGAGGCCGCCGCAGCCCAGACCGGAGTGAGATCCCCGACCACCCGCGGGCTCATCGCCGCGATCCGAAGTTCCGCCGCTGCCCCGATCGGGCAGATCGGTGTCGAGGACACGTCGCCTGCGCCGGAGGACTCGCCGCGGCTGGTGGCGCCGCCGTGGATGCGGACGCTGGCCGCGGTGCTCGCGGTCGAAGGGTGGGCGTGGCCGGTGCCCCCGTTGCACGCGGTGATGGCTTCGGCCGCCGGGGTAGCCCGGTCGGGGCGGCGGTGCCGGTCGGTGATGGCCGCCCACCACACCGGCGTACCCGCGGCGACCTGGTCGGCACTGGACCTGCTGATCTTCGGGTCCGGCCCCGGGTGCCAACCCGAGTCACGGATGTCGGGGGTGTCGGTACAGATCGATCTGCTCGGCGCCGTCGGGATCCGCGGCAACACAGAACTGATGCGGATCGTCGCGGCCGCGGTGTCCGGTCGACCGGTGCGCACCGGCCGGCAACCATCGAGGGTGGCGGCATGACTGTCGTCGCGACCGATGCCGCAGAAACCGCCTGGGTTGAGACCAGAATGGATGGACTGGATCCGGATACCGATGTCGGGTTCTGGAGCATGTCCCCGGTCAGCGCGGAGCAGGTGACCGTGCAGATCCGCACCGTGCTGGACCGGGCATGGGAGTTCATCGCGTTGGCCTACAAGGGCCGCGCGTTCATCGCCCTGGGTTATCCGAATTGGGACGCCTACGTGGACGCGCGGTTCGGTGACCTGCGGATCGCGGTGCCGCGGGAGCACCGCGCCCAGGTGGTCGCCGAGCTGGCCGGGGTCCGGATGTCCTGCCGCGCCATCGCGAAAGTACTTGGGGTCGGAGTCGCGACAGTGCACCGAGAGCTGACCCGATCGTCGCCGAGTGATGCGTCCGGAACAGCAAACAACGACGCCCGTGACGTGGTGGTTGGTCGGGACGGTAAGGAGTACCCGCGTACCCGCCGGACCGACCCGCCAGTCATGATGCCGTGTCCGACCTGCGGGGAACATCACCCCGAGCCGTCCGGCGACTGTCCGTGGGACCTGTTCGCGCAAGGGTTGGCGCCACATCCGCACGGCGGATCGGTGACGGATCCGAGCTGCCCCGAAGAGGCCACGTACGGCATGCCGCACCGGCCTGATCCCGACGCGGCGGGACCGAACCGGGAGAACCTGGCGACCCCGCGGTTCCGGCCGGAGACCGATGCGACACCCATCGACACCGTTCCAGCATCAACGGTTCTCGAGTCTCTGACCGGTTTGGTGGGTCAGCTGGAAGCCCTCATGCAGGAGGTGTCGGGGCTCGGCGACGTGGTCCAGGCCATCGAGGACCTGACGACCGATTGCGCTCCTGGCTATGGGAACGATGCTCTCGAACGACGGGTCCGCCGCATCGGTGATGACTTGGACGCCGCCGCCGCCGGATGGGCTGGCCACGCCGGGCGTCTGGGGCGGGCGGCGGATGCGCTCTGGCCGAAATCATGACCGAGAACATTTCGCCCGCAGGCGAGTCCATGGACGGGTTGATCGTCCGTGGCCGGCCCCCGTTCGCGATGACCCCGACGTCGCTGCTGCGAAATCCCGCCGTCAGCTCCCACGCCGTCCGGCTGTGGTCCGTGCTGGCGTCGTACACCTACGGCGACCAGGCGACCGACCGGCCCTCCCGCGCTCAACTGGCGGCCGATGTGGGTTGGAGGTCGCCGCGGTCGGTCGACGGCTACCTCACCGAGCTGCAGTACGCCGGCTACCTCACTGTGCAGCGGCGGTGGCGACCCGATGGTGGCAAGGCCCGGAATCTGTACATCCTCAAGTGGGAACCCCAGGACCGCGCGATATCGGATCGGCCAGCCGATCCGCACCCTGTGGACAACTCGATTTCCGCAGCTCACCCCCATGCGCAGAATCCTGCGCATGGGGGTGCCCCGGACGCCGGAGCGAGTGTGGATAACTCCGTCGGTGCAGGTCAGGACCATGCGCAAGATCCTGCGCATGGGGTCACGACGCCCGGCACCCATGCGCAGAATCCTGCGCATACCCATGAGCAGGATTCTGCGCATTCTGGAAAAGAACCAACAACCAAGAAAGAACAACCACCAGCGGACCAGCCGCCGTCGCCGGTCCGATTCCACGTTCCGCCGATGACCGGACCGACCGCCCGAGCGACCGACCTGGCTGGCCAGGCCGACGAGCTGGTTCGGGTGATCCGGGACCGGCTGCCGGACCGGCTGCGGGCGCAGCTGAGCACCGCGACCCTGCGCACCAGGGCGAAGGCGTTGGCCAGCGCCGGCTGGACGGCCCAGCCACTGGCGGTGGCCGTTGCTGATCGGGTGTGGAACGGTGCGCACGGCGGCGCGGTGATCACCTGGCTTACCGAACTCGCAAACGTGGGTCCACCGCGCGCCGCGCCGAACAACGATTCCCGGACAACGACCCTCCGGCTGCGGGCAGAAGCCGCCCGGGCGAAATCCGCTACAGCAGGAGCGGACTCACCCGCCCGAGCCGCAGCCAGGCAACTCGCGGCCCAGCTCGGCCGGCGTCGGAGCTCCTGATCCCAGCGCATGCTCGCGTACGCACAACGCCGGCTCGCATAGTGGCCTGGTATCGGCGGTGAACAGCGGATCTGTGCAGGTCAGGACCGCACGACCTTGGGCATGATCATCATCCTCCGCAGCAGAGTCGACTCAGGTACAACGATTGGATCGGTTCGGTCCGAAGTCAACCCCTCATCCCCGGATGGCAGCCTTGCCAACGGCGACGTCGACCCACACTGTCGGGGGTCACTGCCCAGTCCGGGGGGTGATCTGGCGCTTCGCTGCATTCGCGCCGCTCCCCGTGACACCGTCCAAGAGCCAACAAGCCGAGAACGCCACGACAGACTGCAGTCCGGCCCGGATGGTGCACGCAGCAGCGCGTGCAGCGATGGCCGCATTCTCGCGTCAAGTATGGAGGGTGGCACCGCTGATGATCGCGACGGCGATGATGGCGGCTGCGACCCAATCGATGGTCATGCAGAACGGGGGCCACCACCGTGTGTTGGCGACGTAGTGACTGCGGTGTTGCCACAGGTCTTTCAATCCGTGGCCGGCGAAGCCGACGACGAGCAGCCACGCCGACCCGGTCACGCCGGCCGCGGCGAGCACAACGAATGCGCTTGCGACGATGGTTTCGACGGCGATGACGGTCGGGCGACCGTCGGCTACTGCGAACCCGATGTACACCGCCGCGATCAGGGCAATGGACATGGCGTAGACGGTCGCTGCGTCAAGCCACCAGAAGCCGAGTGGCACGGCGGCCTGGATGACTCCCCAGATGACTCCCCAGATCAGCGGTGCGCGGCCGCCGGCGAAGAGCCTGTGGAATGTCGATGCAGGTTTCGATCCGGGAACCGCGCTGTCGGCCATCATTTGTCCGCGGCAACAATCTGCCCGGCGTGCGGGGCTGCGTCGGCCCCGACCACCCGCAGCGAGCCTCCGCTGTTCCGCCACGCCCGGTAATCAGCTTGGTGCGCTGCGGGTGTGGTGACGATCGGTCGCGGGCCCGACCGGTCCTGTGCCGGGGACCGGGATGTCCAGGGTTCCGGGTGACCGCTCATCCGACCCGCTCCGTGCCGCCGGTCGCCGGATCGACCGCGGGGTCGACGTGGAAGTTGAACATCATGCCGCTCTCGTGGTGTTCGGCAATGTGGCAGTGCGCCATCCACACGCCGGGATTGCTGACGTCCAAGAGGATGTCGACGGTTTCCCCGCGGCGGACGAGCACGGTGTCCTTCCAGACCAGGTTCGGCTCGACGGTCTCGTCGCGGCTCAGGATGAGGAACCGGCCGGCGCCGTGCACGTGGAACGGGTGGTGCATGGGGTGGTCGGAGTCCATTTCGTTGACCAGCCGGATCTTCACCTGGTCGCCGACCCTGAACCGCCAGTCGATCCCCTTGTTCCGCTGCCCGGTGTCCCGGTCGAGCAGGATCCACCGCATGTTTTCCGGGGTGGTCATCCGGTTCACCTCGACCATGTCATCTTCCCACTCGATGCCCGCCCCGACCGGGTCGTGGCCCGCGTGATGGTGGTCCGCGGACGGCGGGGCTGCGTGAGAGTCGCCGTGCGCTGAGTGACCCTGGTGGTCCGCGTGACTTTGGTGGTCCGCGTGACTCTCGTGGTCGTCGTGCCCGGTGGTCGACCCGACGAGGTGCGCGGGCACGAGTTTCATGCCGCAGTCCGGGCATCGGGCGGGTTCGGTGCTGGTCACCTCGGGGTGCATCGGGCAGGCATACCCGGCCGTGGGTGCTGCCGTCGGCAGCAGCTTCATGCCGCAGTCCGGGCAGCGGGCGGGTTCGGGGCTGGTCACTTCCGGGTGCATCGGGCAGACGTAGATCACCGCGGCACCGGGGTCGGTGTCGGGGGCGATCGTGTCCATCTCGGCGACGAAGGCCACGGTCTTGTCCGGGGCGGTGTCGAGGATCGGGGTGATCCGGTCGCGTTCGGCGACCATGTCCGCGTTGGTCCGCAAGATGCCGAACGCATCGGCCAGGTCGCGTGCGACTCGTTGTGCGGTGACGGTGATCTCGGCCAACGGGTAGACCCGGTCGGGCGTGTGGTGCTCCATCGTCACGGTCCCGGGCTCGGTGAACTGCACGTCGACGACGACCCGCTCCGAGGGAGCGAGCACGACCTCCGGCACGAATTCTTCGTGTTCGTAGCGGCCGCTGTCGCCGCCGACGAGTTTCAACCGGGCGCCGGGGATCGCGACGTTGAAGACGCGGGTGTTCGCGGTGTTCACCAGGTAGAACCGGACGACCTCGCCGGCGCCGGCGGTCAGAGTCAGGTTCGGGTCGCCGTTGACCAGGAGCACGTCACCGAACCGGCCCATCGCGGTGTGCGTGGTCTGGGTGCGGCTGAACGGGGCGACGGCGCCGTCGGTGAGCAGGACGTCGTCCAGGGTGAGGGTGATCTCCCGATTCACCGGCGGCCAGTAGCCGGGGTCGGCGGGCTGGACGACGATGGTGCCGTAGAGGCCCATTTCCTGGCCGTAGTCCTGTCGGACGTGCGGGTGGTACCAGTACACGCCGGGGTCGGGGAAGGCGAGCCGGTAGCCGAAGGCGCCGCCCGGCTCGATGGGGTCCTGGGTGTGGTGGGTGCCGTCGAACCGGTTGTCCAGCCGCAGCCCGTGCCAGTGCACGGTGGTCTCCAGGTCCCCGTCGTTGGCGGCGTTCACCACCACCTCGGTGCCCTGCTGGACCAGCAATGTCGGTCCGGGGACGGACCCGTTGTAGGCCAGCATCCGGACCGTGTCCTCGCCGATCTGCCTGACCACGGGGGCGACGCGCAGGTCGAAGACGTCGCCGTCGGCCAGCTCAACGGTCTCGGTCGCAACGCCGGCGGGCAGGCCGGTGGTGTCGGTGCTGAACGCATCCTGCCCGGCCGATTCGTGCCCGCTCATGATGTGCGCGTCGTCGGCCTGCGCATCGTGCGGTGTCCCCGAGATCGTGGTCATCGTGGTGGTCCTTTCCTGATGCCCCGCCGGCCGGTTGGCTGGCTGGCCGGTGGAAACTTTTGTGTGACAGGGAATTTCGACTATGTCATCCGCTGTGCCGGTATCGACTTGCCGTCGTTGGTCGGCACACGATATCCCTCTTCCCCGCCATCGGCCTCCGGGCATCGGAGGCAGTGGTGATGGCGGAACCGCGGGGGTCCTGCTCTTCCCACCGCGGTGGCCGGGCATCGGCCGCCGTACCAACTGGTGGGTGAGCGGGAATGACGTTGAGGAAGGACTATCTGGTGGGTATGTGGTCAATCTTCGGCGCTGCGGGGTGCGATCGCACCGGTGAAACCACCGGGTTCCGACACCGGCCCGGGGCCCATGGATGGCGGCGTCCATGGCCATCGGCCGGACTTCAGATGGTGATCGCGATTTTCCCCCTGACACTGCCGGCTTCGAGGTGCCGCATGGCCTCGGGCATCCGGTCCAACTGGTAGGTGCGGTCGATGCTCGGGGTCACGGTGCCGGCCGTGATGTGGTCGGCGAGGACCTCCAGGTCGCTGGCCCGTTCCTTGGCGGCCAGGCCGGTCAGCCGTTGGCCGATGAACGGTGTCAGGAGCATGGCCCGCAGCTGACGGTCGATTCCTCCGGTGAGGTTGCCCCTGCTCTCGCCGCCGACGATGACGGCCGTTCCGGTGGGGGCGAGCGCGCGCCGGAGCCTGGACAGCCGGGGGTTCCCGCCGATGTCGATGATCAGGTCGTACTGGTGCACCCCGTCGGCGAAGTCGTCACGGGTGTAGTCGACGACCCGATGAGCACCGAGACCCCTGACCAGGTCGAGCTTCCCGGTGCTGGCGACCCCGGTGACCTCCGCCCCGGCGGCCTTGGCCAACTGCACCGCGTAGCTGCCGACGCCACCGGAGGCACCGATGATCAACACCCGTTGTCCCGGCTGGACCCGACCGGCCGTCAGCGCCTGCAGGGCGGTACCCCCGGAGATCCCGACGACCGCTGCCTGCTCGAACGAGGCGTTCGCTGGTTTGTGGGCGAGTTTGTCCTCCCGGGCCGCGGCGTACTCGGCGAAGGAACCACGGCTCATCCCGAACACCTCGTCACCAACGGCGAATTTGGTGACCGCCGGGCCGACCGCGACGACGGTGCCGGCGACGTCCAGGCCGGGCACCCGGTTCTTCGGCCTGCGGAATCCGAACCCCATGATCCGCATCAGGTACGGCGTGCCTGTCATCAGGTGCCAGGTCCCCCGATCAAGACCGGCCGCGTGCACCCGGATCAGCACCTCGTGGTCGGCGATGACCGGTCGGCCGATCCGTGCCGGGCGGAGCACCTCGGCCGGGCCGTAACGGTCCTGCACGATCGCCCGCATCGTCGATTCGTCTGCTGCGTGGTTCATCTGGGTCGTCGCGGCGTTCCTGCCGATAAATCTCATGATCGTTTCCCTTCCAGGGTTCGGGTTGTTGTTCGGTTGAAAGGTGCATTCGTCAAGGGGCGTGGTGGATTTCCGTGTCCGGTTCAGTTCAGGGGTGTGCCGGTTCGCTCGGCGTCGACGACGGCGGTGATTGCCCGGCTGGTCGTGGCGGCGTGGGTTGGGTTGTCGAGCAGTGATTCGTGTTCCGCGCCGGCGACGACGAGGTGGATGCTGTTGCTGGACAGCGCGGCCAGGTCCATTTGCGGGGTGAGCCAACCGGTTTGTGCGTTCACGGGTGCGGTGAGCACGTACAGCGGTCGGTCGCCCAGATCGGTCACGGCGCCGGCCTGGGCCATCATCGTCGGGACCATCGCGAACTCATCGCGTTGGCTGCGGGCCTGCCCGGCGGTCGACAGGGCGGCGCGGGCCTGCTCCCTGGCCGGGGCGGGCAACTCCGGGTGGCTCGAGGAGTAGATCAGTTGGGTGCCACCGAGGCGGGCCAGGCCGGGGAACAACCCCGTTGCGATGCGGTAGATGTCGTAGAACGCGGGGTAATCGGGCAGCGCGGTGAACGCGGTGGGTGGGGTGGCGTCCACCAGCACCATCCCGGCGATCTGCTCGGGGTACCGGGCGGTGTAGTCCAGCACGTACAGGCCGCCGAGGGAGTGCCCGGCCATGACCAGCGGGCCGGTGATGCCCGCCCGGTCCAGCAGGGTGTGCAGGTCGGTGGTGATCTGATCGCCGTCCTGGGCGGCGGGGGAGGGTTCGCTGCGGCCGCGGCCGGCGCGGTCGTAGACGCAGACCCTGGTGTGCGCGGCGACGGTCGGGGCGATCAACCCCCAGGCTGCTGACGTTTCACCGAGGCCGGGTTCCAGGATCACGGTGGGCTCACCGGATCCGGTGCAGGACAGGAACAGCCGGTGATCACCCACGTCGACGAGCTGCCCGGGCGCGGACTCGGCGGACGCCTGGTCGATGGACTGCGTGACGGAGTGGACGCTGCCGCCGACCGCGGCGAGGGCGGTGACGGCGATCACCGGGTACAGGATCCACCGGCCATCGCGGCGGGGTAGTTGCCGGCGGATCCGGGTGGTGATCCACACCAGCAGCACGAGCAGGGCCGGCGGCCACACCCAGCCGAGCGCGTCCAGGGTGGCGTTGCTCGGGGTGAAGACCAGCAGTGCGGCGCCGCCGACACCCATCACCGCGGCGGGCACGGCGGCCCACCGCTGCGGCTGGTCGGTGAAGCGCACCGACAGCGCCCATAACAGCACCCAACCGACGGCGAACCCGAGGAGCACCAGTCCGTCGACGACCGGTTCGGTCCCGCCCACGGACACCACCACACCGGCGGCGGCGGCGGCCAGCCCGCTGATCACGCTGACCGCGACGACCGCCCGCATCGGCCACCAGGCGTGCCGCCGAGGCGCGGGGTCCGGCGCCTGTTCGGTCGTCAAGCGAGGGGTGGTGGCCGGCTCCGCCTCGGGACTGTCGGCGTGGGGGGTGGTCGTCGTGGGTGGCGGTGCGGCCGGGTCTTGAATGCTGGTGCGGTGCTGGGACATCGCGGTCTCCTGATCTGTGCTGCTGGGCCTGAGTTTTCGTCCGGACGAGTGGTGGTCGCGCCGGTGAAATCACCGGGATCCGCCGCTACCGCAGTTCAGGCGGCCGGCACGACCGCCGGTGCGGCCGTGATGTGCTCGGCGAGGGCTCGGCGCCGTTGGCTCCGTCCACGAGTGCGCTCCGGACTACTTGGCCAGCGGTCCGCCGCTCCGGACTGATGAGACGACGTCGAGGATCGCTTGAGTGGTGGTGGCGGCGGCGTCTTCGTCCGCGACCAGCGCTTCGTGGACGGCGCCGCCGATGACGCGGTGCACGCTGTTGGTCGACAAAGTCGCCAGCTCGTTCTGCGACGCCAGATGGGCCGCATCGCTTCCGCTGCCGGCTGTCAGGACGGCCAACGGCTTGTCGGCGAAGTCGCCGAGAGATGCAGCTTCCTCCATCGAGGTGTTTGCTTGGACGTATTCGTCGATGGTGCTGCGTAGATTGCCTGCGGTCGCGGTGCTGGCGTCTACCTCGTCCTGGGACTGCGGTGGCAGGCTGCCGGAGGCGAGCTGCGCGTACAGGCGGCCCAGACCAAATCGAGCCGAGGTCGAAACCAGCGCGGAGACACGGCCCAAGATGTCGTAGGAGCCCCCGTCGCCGGGCGATGCTGCCCTCGGTTTCGTCGCCGATGCCGGAGCGGTGGAGTCGACCAGCACCATTCCGGCGACCTCGTCGGGGTAGCGGTCGGCGAAGGTGAGTACGTAGAGGCCGCCGAAGGAATGGCCGGCCAGCACAAAGGGTCCTGGCACGTGTCCGCGCTGCAGCAACGTGTGGAGGTCGGTCGCGATCTGGGTGGCGTCCTGGGGGGTGTCAGCGGGCTCGCTCCACCCGCGACCTGCGCGGTCGTAGGCGCAGACTCGGGTGTGACGGGCGACGGCCGGGGTGATCCACCCGAGGTTCGACGACATTTCGCCTGCGCCTGGTTCGAGCACGACGGTGGGACTGCCTGAGCCGGTGCAGTTCAGGTGCAGGCTGTGTCCGCCAACGTCGATCAACTGACCAGGCATCGGGTAGGCGTTTGCATCCAGGGCTTCACGCACGGTTTCATAGCCGCCGCCCACCGAGGCAAGAGCCAACATCGCGAGCACCGGGTAGAGCAGCCATCGTCTGCTCCGGCTACGCAGCTGTCGATGGGCGCTGACGATCATCCAGATCACCAACCCCAGCAGCGCTGGAGGCCACACCCAGTTGAGCACCTCGTGCGCCGAGGAGCCGAACCCCACCAGCAGAAGACCGCCCAGTCCCATGAACAGTGCGGGAGCCGCGGCCCATCGCTGTGGCTGATCGGTGAACCGCGCCGAGAGCACGGCCAACATCGTCCAGCCCAGCGCGAATCCGCACAGGACCGCACCAGTGACGGCGCTCTCCGTTGCGGGGATGAACGGGGCGAGGACGAGGAGTAGAGCAGCGACCAGTCCGGTGGCCAACGAGCCGACCACGATCCAACCAATGCGTGCCCGCGGCCCCGGATCAGGGATGGGCGGACGGTCCGCGACGACCATCTGCATCGGCCACCCGGTGGGCGGCCGATTCGCGGGTTCCGGCGCCGGTTCGGTCGTCAAGGGCGGGCTTGTGGCCGGCTCCACGGCAGGGCCGTCGGCGCGGGGGTTGGTCGTCGTGGGTGGTGGTGCGGCCGGGTCTTGACTGCTGGTGCGGTGCTGGGACATCAGGGTCTCCTGATCTGGGAACTGGGAGCTTGCTGCTGGGTCTCAGTCTTCGTCCGAAGGACCGGTGGTCGCGCCGGTGAAATCACCGGGCTCGACGCGCCCGGCGGTTCAGGCGGCGGGCATGGCCGCGGGTGCGGCCGTGATGTGTTCGGCGAGGTGCGCGGCGTCGGCGCCGACGAAGCCGAGCAGGGCCGATCCCCGAGTGTGCTGCCAAGGCAGTCCGAGGAAGTACAGGCCGGGGACCGGGCTGACGCCCCGCTGGTGGATCGGTGCGCCGGCGGCATCGATGGCACCGGTGACGTCGATGAAGGAGTAGTCCGAGCGGTACCCGGTGGCCCACACGATCGCCGCCGGGGAGGTCGTGGTGCCGTCGGCGAACGTCACGGTGGTGGTGTCGGCGGCGGCGACCCGGGGGTGCATGGTGACCCCGGATCGGGCCAGTTGCTTGGTGCTGGTCCCGATGACCAGCTCTCCGCTGTCCCGGAATCGCCGACCCAACCGGGACTGACCCGAGGCGCTGATCAATCCGGTCGTGGTGAGCCACCAGAACAGGTCTCGGCCCAGAACCCGTTGCGGCAGTGAGCGGGTGGCCGATCCACCCGACAGCGCCACGGGTCGGCTCTGGTGGAGTTCGGTCGCGATCTGCACGCCGGAGTTGGCGGCGCCGACGACCAGGACCGGCCCGTCGGGCAGCTGCTCGGGGTTGCGGTAGGCGGAGCTGTGCACCTGCGGAATGTGCGGCCCAATTCCCGCCGCGATCGCGGGGATGACCGGGTTCTGGAACGGGCCGGTGGCCACCACAACCTGGGCGGCACGGAGGGTCTGTCCGTCGGTGTGGACGGTGAAACCGGTCTGGTTCCGGCTGACCCGGGTGACCCGGGTGTTGTGTCGAATCGGCAGGCCGAACGTCGTGGCGTAGTGCCGCAGGTACTGCGCGGCAGCATCTTTGGTGGGGTAGCTGTCCGGGTCACCGGGGAATGGCAGGCCCGGGAGACCGGAGTACCGGGCCGCGGTGAACAGGGTCAGCGAGTCCCAACGTGACCGCCAAACGTGCCCGACCTCGCCTCCGGCGTCCACGATCAGAAACGTGCGGCCCTGCTGCTGCAACTGCCGTCCGATCGCCAGGCCGGACTGGCCGGCGCCGATCACGATCACCTCGAAAACTGAATCTGCTGGCTGTTCGACATGTGCACCGTTGGTCGTCATGGTGGGCTCCTTGGGAATGGTGTGCTGGTTGGTCACCAGTGTTGGGCTAGGCCGTCCTTCGTCGCACCGGCGAAGTTGCCGGGTTCCGGGGGGCGACGGCGCTGCGCCGCCGCCCCCGGGTGCGCTGTTTGGGGGGGTCAGACGCTGGCGAGTTGTGCTGCGGCGGGTGCCTGATCGGCATCTGCAGGTGCACTGGTGGGTTGGTAGTGCTGCGGGTGGCCTTCGATGTGGACCTCGGGTAGTGCGCGGTCGAGCCGGGCCGGGAGCCACCAGTTGCGGTCGCCGAGCAGGTGCATGACGGCGGGGACGAGCAGCATCCAGATCACCGTGGCGTCGATGAGAATCGCTGCGGCCATGCCGATCCCGATGACCTTCAACGCGATGTCGGTGCTCGGGATGAACGCGGCGAACACGGCGATCATGATCGCTGCGGCGGCGGTGATGACCCGGGCGGTGCTGGCCAGGCCCTTGACGATGGCCTGCGTGTTGCTGCCGGTGGCCAGCCACGTTTCCCGCATCCGGGCGACCAGGAAGACCTCGTAGTCCATGGAGAGACCGAACAACACGGCGAACATCAGCACCGGGATGAACGGGGCCAGCGGGGTGGGATGGTCGATCCCGATGAGCTGCCCGGCCCAGCCGCCCTGCAGAACGAGCGCGACGACACCGTAGGCGGCGGCGACAGACAGCAGGTTCATCACCGCGGCCTTGACCGCGACGGCAATGCTTCGGAAGGCCACCAGCAGCAGCAGCATCGACAGCAGCACCACCGCGGCGATCAGTATCGGGATCCGACTCGAGATGTTGGCGGTACTGTCGATGGACACGGCGGTGGCGCCGCCGACGTGCACCGTCGCCTGGCTCCCGGCGATCGCTGCGGGAATGACGTCGGTGCGCAGCGTGCGGACCAGGTCTTCGGTGCGGGTGTCCTGCGGTCCGGTGGCGGGCGTGACGATCATGATCGCGGTGTCCCCGCGGGGTTCAGCTGGGCCGGGCTGATCGCGGCCACTCCGGGGGTGGATGCCAGTGCGGCGCCAACCCGGTCGGCGAGAGCCGCTGCGCCGGTGGGTGATTCGAGGGAGTCGTCCGGCGTGCTGACGGTGATCAGCAGTGGCCCGTTGACGCCCGGACCGAACTCGTCGGCGAGCAGGTCGTAGGCCGTCCTGGTCGAGCTGCCCTCCGCGCTGTTGCCGGAATCGGGGAACCCGAAGTGCACACCCAGGAACGGGGAGGCGACGGCGAGCAGGATCCCCAGCCCGGTGGCGGTGGCGACGAAGCGGTGCCGCTGCACCAGCTGGCTCCACCGCATCCACCCGGTACCCGCTGTGATCGGCGACCCGTGCTTCCTGGAGCGCCGGCGGAGGCGGGGGAGGCGCAGCCGGTCGATGTGGGCGCCGAAGTAGCCGAGCAGGGCGGGGAACAGGGTGATCGCGGAGAGCAACACGATCACGATGGCGGCGATGGTGACGAGGGCGCCGCCGCGCATGAAGGACAGGCCCATTCCGAACAGGCCCAGCATGCTGATCACCACCGTGCCGCCGGCGAGCAGGACGGAACGTCCCGCCGTGTCCAGGGTCGCAACCGTCGCGTCCTCCGGGTTGAGACCGGCGGCGCGCCATTGGGAACCGGGTGACCATCAGCAGCGCGTAGTCGATGCCTACGCCGATGCCGATCATGGTGGCCAGCGAGGTCGACCAGTCCGGGACCGGTAGCAGTGCGGCGATCAGCCCGGTGAGCATGGAGCTGACGGCCAGGCCGGCGAGGGCTGCCAGGATGGGCAGCCCGGCGGCCACGATGGAGCCGAACATCAGCAGCAGGATGACCGCGGCGGCGAGCAGCCCGACGACCTCGGACCCGATCGGCGGCGCCTCCTCGTTGGTGATCGACACGCCGCTGACCGCCACGGTGAGTCCGTCGTGGCTGGCGTCCTTCGCGATGCGGATCAGTGCTGCCGCGGACTCGTGCGGCATGTCGAGCGGGTCCGTCACATCGAGCCGCAGGGTGGCCACCATGGTTCGCCCGTCCGCGGAGAGGGCGCCCGGGTTCTGGTAGGGATCGCTGAAGCCGGCGACATGCGCGCCGGTGCCGGCGTGGTCGAGGGTCTGGTCGATCCGGGCCTGTACATCGGGTGTGGTAACCGGCTGGGTGGAGTGCGCGACCAGGGTGACGGTGTCGTTCGCGGAGGCGGGGAACCGGGTTGTGAGCAGGTCCTGCGCGGCGGCCGAATCCGACCCGGGGGCGCTGTAGTCGGCGTTGAACGCTCCGGCGAATGCGGTCGACAGGCCAAGGGCCACCACGAATGCGGCCATCCAAAGCAGGACTCGGCCGCGGTAGCGGAAGGCCAGTCGGGCGAGTCTGCCCAGCGGGCCGGGCCGGAACGGCGGCTGTGGTGATGCTGGGGCGTTGTGCCTTGGGGCATCGGGGGTGATCGGTGGCTGGTGGGAGTCGATCGACATGATTGATTCCTTCGCGGTGGGCTCGGCGATCGTCTGCGGCTGTTGGTTCGCCGCAGTGCGTGGTCCTTGGGTGGTTGTCGGCAGGTCCCAGGCTGTTCGCGGACCGGTCTCCTCGCACCGGTGCAATGGCCGGGATCGTCGAGGAACCGCGGTGCCTGCGGCCACGCTGGACTGGAGGGGTGGCCGGATTGGGGGAACGCGCACGCTGACAACGCCTTTTGCTATGGCGGCGTTGGGGAGCGCTTCCGCCGGTGGAACCGGCTCGTCGGGACGCGCACGATTGGATACCGGTGGTTTCGCCGGTGCGAGGACAACCGAGCACCGCGAACACTGCTGAGATACCGCTCCACCACGTTCGGCGCAATCGCCCACAGTCATCCGCCATCAATACGGCGGCCGATGCCCGGCCACCGAGGGGAAGGCAAGGTTCCGCAGCCCCACCATCACCACAGCAGCCGATGCCCGGTTGTCGATGGCGGGACGGGATCGTGTGCGTTGACCGAGAGAACGCTCCGGCTGGCGGTGAATGTTTCCGATGCCTACCGGCGTCGACTTCGGCGAAGGAGCCCTCATGATGTCCAACACCCCGCGGGTGTTCGTCGGCGCTACCACCTTGGTCATTGCGGGCATGACGTCCGACGCCGCACTGCAAACTGTGACCGCAGCAATGATGGACTTTCCCGGGGTACGCGTGATCGCCGCGGATCGCATCACCGGGCTGCTCACGCTCAGCGCCGACCGGCCGGTCAATCGTTCGGACCTGACCGCCGCCATCACACAGGCCGGTTACACTGTGCTGGCATAGCACCACGCAACCAGGCCGGACAGCGTCGGGTGCCGCGAGTCCCCAGTTCAGGGTCATTGCCGTGGCAGCGGCGCCGACGAGCAGTGGTCCGCCGGCGTCGCCGAGTTCTCCCGGCGACCTCGGCGGCGCCGATGGTGTGGCAGAGTCGCTCTGGTGGTGTGGTGCCGGCGAGATGGGCGAACAAGCGGCGGCGGCTGGTGCTTGGGTCAGGCGGGATCGCGGCGGTGCCGTCGCCGGATCGTCTAGGAATCGTGGTGGCTGCGCTCGCGCGCTTGGCGGCACCTGACGACTTCGTCGCGGGTGACTACGCTGCCGGGGTGCTGCATGGTCGGGTTGGCGAACGGGTACGTCTCTTGGTGCTGTTGGGCGACGCTCGCGGCGGTAGGGGCGGGGTGTTGGTTGTTCGGGGGCAGCCCGGTGTCGGCAAGTCGGCGTTGCTGGCCGACCTGGTGGGGCACGCGGAGGGGATGCAGGTCTTGCGGACGCAGGGCATCGAGTCGGAGTCGCCGTTGCCGTTCGCGGCGTTGCAGCGGCTGCTGCGCCCGGTGATGCGGCACATCGAGCGTCTCCCTGCGCGGCAGGCCACGGCGCTGCGGGCGGCGTTCGGCGAAACCGACACGCCTCCCGGCGACCGGTTCCTGGTGTTCTTGGCCGCGCTGAGCCTGCTCGCCGAGGCGGCGGAGGAGTCACCGGTGCTGTGTGTCGTCGACGACGCGCATTGGCTGGACGAGGCTTCCACCGCCGCACTGCTTTTCGTGGCGCGCAGGCTCGGCCCGGAACGGCTGGCGCTGCTGTTCGCCGCCCGCGACGGTGACGTCCGCCGGTTCGACAGCGGCGAGTTGCCGGAGCTGGTGGTGGGCGGCATCGACGCGGCCGCGGCGACCGAGCTGCTCACGGGAGCTGGGTGGTGTGCCGGTCCTGGACGACGTCCGGGACCGGCTGATGAGGCAGACCGGGGGTAACCCGCTGGCTCTGGTCGAGCTGCCCGGGTCGCTCACACCTGCCCAGCTCGCCGGTCTGGAGCCGTTGCCCGCGGACCTGCCGTTGACCGAACGCGTGCAACGGGTCTTCCTGGATCGCAGCAGAAGGCTGTCCGGCGATGCCCAGACCTTGCTGTGTGTCGCCGCCGCCGACGATTCGACCAGGGTGGCACTGGTCCGGCAGGCCGCGGACCTCCTCGGCGTCAGCGCCGGTGCGTTGACGGAGGCAGAGGAATCCGGGTTGTTGACCATCACCGGCGCCGAGATCGGCTTCCGTCACCCGCTTGTCCGCTCCGCCGTGTATCAGGGCGCGACCACGCACGTCCGCCAGCAGGCGCACCGGGCGCTGGCACAGGTGATGACCAGCGGTCAGGACGCCGACCGGCGGGCCTGGCACCTCGCGGCGGCGGTCGACGAACCCGACGCCGACGTCGTCGCCGGGCTCGACGACGCCGCCCGACGCGCTGCGTCACGTGGCGGCTTCGAAGCCGCCAGCGCGGCGTTCGAACGGGCTTCCGAGCTGACCAGTGACGAAGATGCCCGCAGCAGAAGACTTCTCGCGGCGGCAACGAATGCGTGGCTGGCGGCGCAGCTGCCGCGGGCGATGCGCTTGGCGAACACGGCCCGCGCCGAAGTCACCGATCCCTTGGTGCGATCCGACCTCGATCGGCTCCGCGGCCGGATCGAATTCATCATCGGGTCCGTGCCGGTGGGAATCGGGATCTGGGGCCGGGCCGCCCGGGAGGTGGTGGCCACCGACCCGCAGCGGGCCAGGGAGATCGGGATGATCGCCACCGCCGGGTCCACATTCCTGCCCGAACGGGACCGCACCGATCTCGACCCCGCCGAACTCCTGGCGACCGCCGCGCAGGACCCCTCAACCCGAGCTCGGTGCTTTACCCAGCTGTT
Organism: Mycobacteriales bacterium; assembly: GCA_038322925.1. GTDB lineage: Bacteria > Actinomycetota > Actinomycetes > Mycobacteriales > Nakamurellaceae > Nakamurella. The sequence goes on along the minus strand of JBBQGJ010000046.1, from coordinate 3,365 downwards.
GACCGGGTTCCACCAGCTCAACCACGGCGGCCTGGCCCGCGCCGCCGGTTCCTTGCGGCAGGCCGTCATCCTCGGAAGTGACCTGTCCGAGACGGACCTGTTGACCAACCTCGGGATCGCGACCTTCCATCTCGGCGACGACGACGGCTTCCGACGCTGCTTCACCCGCATGCTGACGCAGGCCCGCAATGATGGGGCGATCGGTCTCGTCCTGTTCGCGTTGCCGCGGCTGGCGCTCGCCGATCTGTCGGCGGGGAACTGGACCGGCGCAGTGGGCCATGCCACCGAGGCGCTGGAACTGGCCCGCAGCACCGGGCAACACGCTTTGGCCGCGATGCCGCTGGCCCAGCTGGCGTTGATCGCCGCGCTCCGCGGCGACCAGGGATACGACGGGCTGTTGACCGAGTTGGATCGGGTCACCACGGGGGAGCCCGCCGGCATCCTCGGCGTGTTGATGCAGGACACCCGGCGGTGGGCACAGGGCGCCCGCGCCGCGCTGACCGGGGAACCCGCGGAGGCGTTGCACCACTTCGAGCAGATGAACCAACCCACGCTGACCCGGTTGGCCGCCTATGACCGGTTGGACATCGCCGCCCGCACCGGTCACCTCGACACCGCCGCGCGGTGGCTGGCCGAGCTGGAACAGTTCGCCGATGCCGCCGACACACCGCACGCCCGTAGGGTTGTCGCCTACGGGCGTGGGGTGCTCGCTGCCCGGGAGGACGCACCGGCGGCCGAAGAGTTCTTCTCCCTCGCGCTCGGATCCGAACCCGGTCAGGACCGGCCCTTCGAGCGGGCCCGCACCCACCTTGCCTATGGTGAGTTCCTGCGCCGGTCCCGTCGCCGCGTCGATGCCCGAGAGCAGTTGCGGTCGGCCCTGCAGACCTTCCACGACCTCGGCGCCGACCCCTGGGTGCAGCGGGCGGAGCAAGAGCTCCGGGCCTCCGGTGAGACCGCCAGGAAGCGCGACACCTCGACCAGTGTCACGCTCACCGCGCAGGAGAAGCAGGTCGCCACCTTCATCGCCGAAGGGCTGTCCAACCGCGAGGTCGCCGCGAAGCTGTTCCTCAGTCCGCGCAGCATCGATTTCCACCTCCGGAACGTCTTCGCGAAGACGGGTATCACCTCGCGCGGGGAACTCGCCAGGATCAACATTGGTTAGTTAGGGCCGACGCCCGATCGGGCGCCGGCCGTTCACGTCAATTCAATTCAGTTCAGTGCATGTGCAGGCGGGCCTGACCGGTCGCGCGCTGGGCCGGCATGGCCAGGAATGCGACCACGGCGAGACCAACGGCGATCCCCGCTGCCGCCAGGAATCCCCCGGAGAAGCCGGTGGCCGCACCGGTGGGTGTGGTCAGGTCACCGGCGGCAGTGGCCACCGCGGCCAGCACCGCGACGCCGAGCGCCGCACCGATCTCATGGCCGGTCATCAGGAACCCGGACGCCATCCCGGCGTGCTGGGCCGGGATCCCGGCCATCGCGGTGATCGACACGGCCACGAAGACCAGGCCGACGCCCAGCCCGATCAGCAGAAGGCCGGGCAGCACATCGGCGGCGAATCGGGCATCGCCCGGCGCGGTTGACAACCACAACGCCCCACCCGCAGCCAGCAGCAGCCCACCGGCGGCGACAAACCTGGGTGCAACGTGGCCCAGCAGATGGCTCCCGAGCCTGGTGCCGACGGTGAGGATCACCGCCAACGGCAGGAACGCCAGGCCGGCCTGCAACGCCGAGTAGCCGAGGGTCGTCTGAAAGAAGATCGAACCCATAAAGACCGCCCCGACCAGCAGCCCGGTGACGCCGAGCATTACACCCGTCGCGGAGACCAAGGTCTTGATCCGCCAGGTGTGCGGCGGCACCAACGGCTGCCGCACCCGCCGCTCGATGAACCCGAAAGCGGCCAGCAGCAGACCGGAGATAGCCAGGATGCCAAGTGTTTTCGGTGACGTCCAGCCGTCGCTGGCCGCGTTCTGAATCCCGAACACCAGCGCACCGAGACCGGTGACCGCGGTGATCGCGCCCGGCAGATCCAGTTGCGCAAGGCCCGCACGTGCCGGGACGTTCCTTTCCAGCAGCACCAGCGCGGCGACGATCGCGCCGATTCCGATGGGGACGTTGATCCAGAAGATCATCTGCCAGCCAGCCCAGGTGGTGATCACGCCGCCGACCAGCACACCGGCGGCGATGCCAAGGCCGCCGACCGCACCCCACAACGCGAGGCCCTTTGTTCGCTGCGCGCCGGCGTAGGTGGTCATGATGATCGCCAACGCGGCCGGTGTCATCAGCGCAGCGCCCAGTCCTTGCGCGGCCCGGGCTCCGATCAACACCCCTGCGGTGGAGGCGAAACCGCTCACCAGCGACGCGGTGGTGAACACCGTCAGGCCGGTCAGCAGGACCCTCCGCCGGGACAGCAGATCCGCGATCCGCCCGCTGAGCAGCAGCCCGCCGCCGGACATCAACAGGTACGCGGTGACCAACCACTGCAGGTCCCCGCTGCTCAGCTGCAGGTCTGCTCCGATGGTCGGCAACGCGGTGTTGACCACCGAAATGTCCAACACCACCAACACTTGGGCGACCAGGGCCAAGGCGAGGATGGCCCAGGACTGTCGCTGCGGATCGGGTTCGTTCTCACCGTGGTGATTGTTGCCGTGGTGATTGCTGGTGTGGGGATGCTCTTTCGATGGTGCGATGGGTTGCTGGACGGGTTCGGTGGTGTTCACGATGTTCCTCCGATTCGGTGATGGGAATGCCACTGACGCCCTTCACCTTCACCTGCCGCGGCGGCGTATCGCGCCGGTGAAATCGCCTGGGGCCGAACCGGTTCAGAACGAGACACCACCACCCGGCGGGTCGACGGTCGTAGGACGCGGCGCCGAACGGGCCGAGGTTCGTCAAGCACCATCGGGCCGTGAACGATGTGGATGCCGGTGGTTTCGCCGGCGCGAGAACACCGCGGGTCCGCCCATTGCGCATGGCGAGCCACTCTGCGACGAGGAACTCGCCGAGCAAGGTGGACGTCGAGACGGTGAGAGGGAACTGTTCGACGACAACAGCGGCCATAGTGTCGAACGCGCACCCGAGCCCGGTGACGGCGAGAAGCCGCGGAGGACGACAGGTCGGGGTCTTGCCTCGACAGGTGGTTCTGAGTGTGGCGCGAGATGACGGTCGCTCTACAGGCCGAGCATGAATGCGTTGCGGACGGCGTCGTTGACGGCGTGCGCTAGGCCTTGACCAAGCGTGTCGGCGTGTCGTTTCGACGGGTTTGAAGGGCAAAGGCCTTACCCTGCCTGGGTTTGCGACTCCAACGCAGCCCAGTGGGAAAGGCCTTTGTGGTGAAGAAGATATCGCATGAGCAGAGTCGGCGG
>JBBQGJ010000045.1:0-28817 GCA_038322925.1 Mycobacteriales bacterium | reverse complement strand
GGACGCGGACCCGCGCTTGCGGGCCAACGGTTCGGTGGTCCGCCTGGTCATCACCCGGGGCACCCCACCGCGTGTGGAGGGTTGCCGTCCAGCAAGCCGGGGCTGTTGCTGGAACTCATGACCTTGGCCGTGAGTGTAGCGCTCGGTGAGCGTTGACGCGTCCGGTCCGGGCTCTGTCAACCCGCCCGGTCAACCCGCCCGCAGGAGCGCCGATCGGGGGCCGATCGCGCAGAGCTGACCGGTCGTCACGCTCGGCGATTCTTCGTCCAGACGATCGCGGCCGGCAACGCCGGCGGCAGGAAGATCAACAACGCGGCCGGAAGCTGGCTGAGAACGCTCTCGCTCGATTGGGCGACGCCGTACCAGAGATAGCCGGCGGTGGCGAGCAGCCAGATGACGATGAAGACCAAAGACACCCGCGCGGCTGCGCGTGGGCCCGCCTTCTGGGTGGACAGCAGCAGCAGGAACAGCAGGACGAATCCCGCGACCAGGAAGACGGCGACCAACATGACGACTCTCCTCGTCCACCGGAAGGGCGGCTGATCTCGACCCTAGCCCGGCCGCAGGAGATCATCGGGTGAGTGCAGGACAGTCGTCGTTCAGATCGGGTGCTCTCGAGCTGGCTGGGACGCGGGGCGTTCGCCTTCTCGTTCGTCAGCCCGGACGTCACCCGACGGCAAGCGAGGTGAACGCACCGCTTGCCAGGACTTCAGCGGCACCGCCGTTAGGCGCATAGGCCACGATGCCATCCACCCGTTGCACGACGATCACGTCTTGAGCATCCAGCGCCATCGCCTGGGCACTTGGACCCGCGGGTCCGTTGGGGTTGGCGAGAGTGAATCCGCTGACCGGAATCGGAACGACCGCCGCGCCGCTGACCGGCAGCTTGTTGATCACGTCGACTCCTGGATCGTCGACGCACCCGTCGACGACTGCCGGGCCGAAACAGGCGAAGCGTGGGTAGGCGGAGAACAAGTTCCCCGCGGCGTCGGTCGCGACGAGCCCGCGGATCACGGTCGAGAAGCCCACACTGCGCACATCCTGTTCCTGGTTGGAACCCGCGGGCACCTTGGACACGGTGGACGCACCGCTGCCTCCGACCACAAAATTCAGGAAATACACGCCGCCGGAGGCATCCTTGGTGACGATTTCTGTACTGCGGAAGAGCGAACTCCGGGTCACGGTGGCCACCGGGCTACCGGGGAATCCCGAATACCTGGTGATCAGCGTTGGACTCCGAACGACGAACACCTTTCCGATCGAACTGGCGATCCAGCCCACCGCCCCGAGCGCGGAGTAGGACGGCACGGCAACGGTCGCCTGGTTGGTGACGGCGTCGATCCGCACGATCTGGGAGGACGAGGGCGAGAGTTGGTCAAGGGCGAAAATGTTTCCCTGCCCGTCGACCGAAATCTGTTGGGGATCGGCGAGCGATCCCGATCCCAGGATTGATTGTCGCCCGGATGCGGGATCGACCCGGAAAATCTTCTTGGCGCCGCGGTCAAGGACGACGACCTTCCCGGCCGGTACCTTGAGCACCTGGGTGGGCTGGATGAATCCCTGGCCCACGCTGCGCACACCACCGCCATCCGGATCGACCTGTACCACCTTCTTGGTGGCGGTGTTGATCGCGAAAATCGAACTGGACCGTTTGGTCTTGTAGGCCATGGAGGCGGCCACACCGGACCCGGCCGCATTGACCGCACGAACGGTGAACCGATACGTGACACCCGGCAGCAATTGGTTGAACGTCAGCGAAGTTCCCGCCGGGACTTCAGTGGCGAACGCGCCAAATCCGGTGGTGGACACGCCGTCGCGGCTGACGCGGTATTTCAGGATGGGTGACGACCCGCTGGTGGTCGGTGTTGCCCAGTGCAGGGTCGCCGAACTCTTCGGTACCCCGGTTGTCGTCACCGAGAGGCTTCCCGGCGCAGCTGGTGTTCCTGTCTTTGGTTGCAGGACGAAGGATGATTTCGTCGTCGAGGCCGACGTCGTGGTGCTCACGGTGATCGGTCCGGTGGTCGCGTCGGGTGGCACCGTCGCCCTGATCGACCCGGCAGAGGTGACCGTGAACGCGGTCGCCGGCACCTTGTTGAATCTCACGCCGGTGACGGCGGTGAAACCCGCGCCGCTGATCGTGACGGGGGTGCCCACCGGGCCGGAGATGGGGGCATACCGGGTGAATGTCGGCGGGGGCGGTTGACCGTGAATGAGTTCTGAGTGGTGGTCGTGCCGCCGGGAGTGGTCACGGTGATCGGTCCGGACCTCGCCCCGGCCGGAACCGCGGTGAGGACGGTGGAGACGGAGGAGCCCGGCCGACCGGGCGCGTTGGTGAATGTTGCCGGTGTGTTGTTGAACTTCACCTCGATTGTCGACGCGAGATTGAGTCCGGAGATGGTCACCGGGGTCCCCACCACACCGGATTCCGGGTAGAAACTGTGCTGGAAGTAAAGAACGGGCGGGTCAGCGGCTGAGGCGTTTGCCGAGTGCCCAGTTTCCGCGCCGCGCGCCGGCGTGGCGTTGGCGATCCCGCCCATCACCATCACCACCGCTGAAACGACCGCGAATAGTCTGGCAGCATTGTCTTTGAGCACTGTCAAAACCACAGACAGCTTATTGGCCCGTCCGAGACTAGATGCCACGTTTCGCGCTGTCAACGACGGCCGAATTTCGGATCAATTCAATCATTTCATGGAACCCCAGCCTTGCGGGTGGCCGGTACCGTTTCGGGCGGTGCTGGTTTGGACCTGCAAACGGCCGGCATTTCGATCATCCAGGTCGACGAACCCGCGCTGCGCGAGTTGCTGCCACTGCGCGAACAGGACCGGAAGGCCTATCTCGTCTGGGCGGTCAGCTCGTTCCGGCTGGCCACCGCCGGAGTGGCCGATTCCACCGCCGTGCACACCCACCTGTGCTACTCCGAATTCGGTGACGTGATCGGCGCGATCGACGACCCGGATGCCGACATGACCTCGCTGGAGGCGGCCCGGTCGCACATGGACGTGCTCGGCGACCTGAACGCCGACGGGATTCCCGGGGCGTCGGGCCCGGTGTCCTGGGACATCCATTCACCGCGCGTGCCGTCGACGGTGGAGATCACCGAGTCGTTGACCAGGGCGCTGGCCGCGGTACCGGCCGACCGGCTCTGGGTGAACCCCGACTGCCGGGCTGAGACCCGCGGTCCGGTGGAAACCCGGGCAGCACTGACGAACCTGGTGCGGGCCGCGCGCGGTGCGGACCGGGTGACCGTCAGAGGCAGGTTCAGAGGTCGTTCACAGGTCGGTGACGACACCGACGATCAACACGGTGTTGAGCGTGACGATGGCGACGGTGATCAGCCAACCGATCGTTCGGGTCACCGCGCCGTTGACGTCCTCGCCCATCAGCTCGCGGTTCGAGGTCAACACCAGCAACGGGATCAGCACGAAGGGCAGGCCGAACGAGAGCAGCACCTGGGACAGGACGAGCACGCTGGTGGGATCGGCGCCGACCGCCAGCACGATCAGCGCGGGGATCAGCGTGACGGCGCGCCTGACCAGCAGGTTGACCCGGTGGCGGAGCAGTCCCTCCATGATGACGCTGCCTGCGTAGCAGCCCACCGACGTCGAGGCGAGTCCGGACGCCAGCAGTCCGACCGCGAACAGCACCCCCACGACCGATCCGAGGGCAGCCGTGACGGATGCGTGAGCGCCCTGGATGGTGTCCACGCCGTCCTGTCCCCGCAGCCCGGACGCGGCGACCAGCAGCATGGAGATGTTGACGGCGCCGGCCAGCACCATGGCGACGCAGACGTCGGTCCGGGTCGCGGAGATCAACCTGCGCCGCTGCGGTCCGGGCGGCACGACGCCGAAGCGGTCCCGGGTGAGCGCGGAATGCAGGTAGACCACGTGCGGCATCACGGTGGCCCCCAGCATCGCCGTGGCGAGCAGCACCGAGTCCAGGCCGTCGAAGCGAGGTACGAGGCCGGCTGCGACATCTGCCGCCGAGGGCGGGGCGACGAACAACCCGGCGAGGAATCCGACCGCGATGACCACCAGCAATCCCGTGATGACCCGCTCGAAGGGACGCTGACCGCGCCGATTCTGGATGGCGAGCAGCGCGAGCGACACCAGCCCGGCGATCAGCCCGCCGAGCAACAGCGGAAGGTCGAACAGCAGATAGAGGGCGACCGCGCCGCCGATCACCTCGGCGAGGTCGGTGGCCATGGCCACCGCCTCGGCCTGCAGCCAGTACGCCAGCCGCGACGGGGTGCTCAGCCTGTTGCCGACCAACTCGGGCAGCGAGGCACCGGTTGCCAGGCCCAGCTTCGCCGAGAGGTACTGCACCACACCCGCGGACGCGGTTGCCACCACCAGCACCCAGACCAGCAGGTAGCCGTACCTTGCTCCGGCCTGGAGGTTCGCCGCGACGTTGCCCGGGTCCACATAGGCCACCGCGGCGACGAACGCAGGCCCCAGCAGGGTGATGCGGCCGGTGAACCGACGTCGCGGGCGCGCTGCGCCGTCGTCCGCCGTCTCGGCGCCGTCGGCTGCGCGGCTCTCGCTCACGCCTCGATGGTCAACCATCGACAGTTTCCTGTCCCTGCCGGGTGCGCAACGCCACAGGAATCCACCCGGCGTGTCCGCCCCTGATGCATCCGATGTCTACCCACACGATCGCGCGTTCGCCGCGCACCCATCGAACCCAACGCAGTACGTTGAGTCCAGTCGGGGGACATGTGCGGCGCTCCGCTGCCGCATATGGCGGCTCGGGCACCACGTATCGAAGAGGGCTTGGGCACCACGTATCGACAAGGGAGCCCCGTGATCATCCGACGGGCGCGGACGCAGAGCGCTCGCGAAGCCTTGGCCGCCGAACTCATCGCGACCGAAGTCAGCCGCCGGGAGAACCCTGAGGTGATTGGCCCGTGGGTGTCGATGCATCGACCTGGAACGGTCTGCGCCCAGATCTGGCACGGACTGTCGACGGACAGAAAAATGGTGGCGATACAGGTCCGCCCCTCTCGCGTCTTCGGCCGGTGGGTCGATTTTGGACGCGGTCATCCCTGACCCGCCAACGGCCGGCCCCGGCGAGCCCGCGGCCTGATTCTAGGTAGGCGCCCTCACAGGGCCATTTTCATCGGCGTCGGTGACGGCGCGCTGTGGTGTGGTCACCTGACTGTGACGAAATCCGCGCGCAATTCCCTCCGTTGGCTGGACCGTACCCATTCGGGGGATCCCGGCAGCCCGTTGTTGCCCCCAGACTGCTGACGCGGGCCCGACCATCCCCCCAGGTCGGGCAGTCCGCAGATACGTCTGGCAGGCATCCTGCTCGCAACAGGACGCCGCCAGGCGTATCGCCGGACACCGGAACGCGCGTGCCGGATACCCCGGGTGGGTTGCTGTCGTTCCCGGGCCGGCCCACCAGCGGTCGGGTATTCGATCACCCCGGCCTCGAAGAAGTCCGTCCTCGTCTTCGTCAGGTCCATCATCTCGCTCATCCACCGGCAAAGGCTGTCAGTGCCCGGGGCACAGCGGCGCCAGCCCGATCTGCCCGCACCGGCGGTCGGTGGTGGTGGTGGTGGTGGTGGTGGTGAAGTGCCGGTACCGCTCGCACTGGTCGGCGTGGACCGGCGGCGCCAGGCCGTGGACCGAGCGGTCGTGCGATCATCCCCGCATGCCCGCCTTCCCCGCGTCCTTGCCCGCCGCCCGCACCCCGGATCCAATGGCTGCGCCGCCGCTGCGGTGGGGCGTGCTGGCGCCGGGCCGGATCGCGGGCGCCTTCGTCGACGCGCTCCGCACCAACACCCGCCAGCGGCTGGTGGCCGTCGGATCGCGATCATCCGACCGTGCGGCGCAGTTCGCCGGGACGTACGGCGCGGAACGGCCCTACGACTCGTACGAGCAACTGGTGGCCGATCCCGACGTCGACGTGGTCTACGTCGCGTCGCCGCACAGCGAGCATCACGCCCTGGCGCTGCTGGCCATCGCCGCGGGCAAGCACGTGCTGGTCGAAAAGGCGTTCTGCCGCAACGCGATCGAGGCCCGCGAGGTGATGCGGGCCGCGCGGGCCGCCGGAGTGCTGGTGATGGAAGCCATGTGGACCCGTTTCCTGCCGCAGACCGACGTGCTGCGGCAGCTGCTGGCCGATGGCGTCCTTGGTGAGGTGATCACGGTGCTCGCCGACCACGGCCAATCCTTCGCCCCCGACCCGTCGGGCCGACTGTTCAACCCCGCGTTGGCCGGCGACGCGCTGCTCGATCTGGGCATCTACCCGCTCTCGTTCGCATCGTTCGTGCTGGGCGAACCCGACCTGGTGATCGCCGCCGGTCGCCTCACCGACACCGGCGTCGACGGCCAGGTGTCCATCACCCTGGGCCGCGGCGCGGCGCAGGCCTGCCTCAACACCACCTTGTGGTCGAGAACGCCGACCACCGCGTCGATTTCGGGCACCGTTGCCCGGGCCGAGTTGTCCGGCCCGTTCTATGCGCCGGGCGTGCTGACGCTGACCGGCTCCGAGGAACGGCAACTGGTACGCGCGCCCGACGCCGTCACCGGGCACCAGGGGCTGTGTTACGAAGCCGCGCACCTGGCCACCCTGGTCGCTGATGGCGCGACCGAGTCACCACTGCTGCCCGCCGAGGAGACCATCGGCATCCTGTCCATCATCGACGAGATCCGCCGGCAGATCGGCGTGTCCTACCCCGGCGAGTGACGCCCGTCCTCCCCTTGTCGGCGCGGATCATCTTTGACCGCGCGGATGAACCAGTTCACTCCTGACGCACCCGTCCCACAACCGCGACGATAAGCCGCGCCGGCGTATTTGATCCGCGCCGTCAAGGGGGCAGCGCCGGCGGGGGCGGGGGTCAGTCATGCGCGTCACGCCGAAATGGCTCTTGCCGAGGCGCTGAACACGTGTTTAGTATGCTGATCATGCGTTCAGTCAGCACGAGCCGGGAGGCGGACCTCACCACCAGGGCGAGGATCCGGGACGCGGCGATCGGCTGCTTCGCCGAGCACGGGTTCACCTCCACGACGGTCCGGGCGATCGCCGCGAAGGCCGGAGTGTCCCCCGCCCTGGTGATCCACCATTTCGGGTCGAAAGAGAACCTGCGCGAGTTCTGCGACGGCTACGTCACCGACAGGATCGACGAGCTGGCACGCCAGAGCGCCGAGAAACTGAGCCCCGGGGACATGCTCGATCAGCTCGCCCAGGCTCCCGAGGTCGCGCACCTGTCGAGCTACGTGATCAGGACGCTGTCCGTAGGCGGGGACTTCGCCGACCGGCTGTGGGTCCGGATCGTCGACGACACCGAGGCCTACCTGGACGCCGCGGTCGCCGCCGGGATCGTCCGGCCCACCTCCGCCGACGAGCGCAGCAGGGCAGAGATGCTGGCTGCCTTCAAGCTGGGCGCCCATCTGCTGGCCCGCTACCTGTTGCCACCGTCGCACACGGGGCCGCCCGTGCTCGCGATTGCCGAACGGTTCACCCTGCCCGCGCTCGAACTGTTCACCCACGGCATGTACACGACTCCGGCCTACCTGGACGTGTACCTCGCCCAACAGCGGGCCACCGATTCCTCCCCCGCCGCCGACGGCGGCGGCTCCCCGAAAGGCCAAGGAGCATGACGACCACCACAGCCATCGACGTCACCGGAATGGTCAAGACCTTCGGCAACGTCAGGGCCCTGGACGGCCTGAACCTGTCGGTCGACACCGGCGAGGTGCACGGGTTTCTCGGTCCGAACGGGGCCGGAAAGTCCACCGCCATCAAGGTTCTGCTCGGTCAGCTGCGCGCGGACGCCGGCTCGGCCACCCTGCTCGGCGGTGACCCCTGGCGGGATGCCGTCGAGCTGCACCGCCGGCTCGCCTACGTCCCCGGCGATGTCAATCTGTGGCCGAACCTGTCCGGTGGTGAGGTGATCGATCTGCTCGCCCGGCTGCGCGGCGGGATGGACACCCGCCGGCGGGACGAACTCCTCGAGCGATTCGAGCTCGATCCACGGAAGAAGGGCCGCGCCTACTCCAAGGGCAACCGGCAGAAGGTCGCCATCGTCGCGGCGCTGGCGTCCGATGTCGAGTTGTTGATCATGGATGAGCCGACCACGGGGCTGGATCCGTTGATGGAGGCCGTGTTTCAGGATTGCATCAACGCGGAGCGCCAGCGCGGCAGGACCGTGCTGCTGTCCAGCCACATCCTGTCCGAGGTGGAAGCGCTCTGCGACCGGGTGAGCATCATCCGTTCCGGAGCGGTCGTCGAGACGGGCACGCTGTCCGGACTGCGGCACCTGACCCGGACCACCATCGCCGCCGAGTTGGACACGATTCCCGACGCGCTCCGCTCCGCTCCCGGCGTCCATGACCTGGCCGTCGAGGGCTCGCGGGTGCATTTCGATGTCGACACCGCCGAGACCGATGCCGCGATGAAGATTCTCGTCGCCGGCCGGATCCGCAGCCTGTCGGCGACCCCGCCGACGCTGGAGGAGTTGTTCCTGCGGCACTACGGATCCGCTGACGAGCAGCACGACGGCCGGCAGCCGCGACGTCACGAAGCCCATGTCGGTGTGCAGGAGACGGCGGGCGCGCGATGAGCACGCTCACCTCCCCGGAAACCAGGCCGGCGGCGGACACCCGCACCCCGCCACGCAGTTATGCCGGTACCGGATCGCTGATCAGACTGACCCTCCGTCGGGAACGAATACCGCTGCTGGTCTGGGTGGTGGGGATCGCCGCGGTCGCCGCGTCCACCTTCTCCGCGTTCGTCTCGCTGTACCCGGCCGAGGCCGAACGGGAGGCGTTGGCGTTCAGCGTCACCGCCAACCCGGCGTTCCTGGCGCTCACCGGCCCGGTCGCCAGCACCTCCATCGGCGGCCTGACCGCCTGGCGCATAGGGGTTCTCGGCAGCACGCTGATCGGGTTGATGGCCATCGTCACGGTGGTCCGCCGGACCAGGGCCGACGAGGAGTCGGGCCGGTCGGACCTGCTGGCCTCGTCCGTCGTCGGCAGGGCGGCCCCGCTGGCCGCGGCGGTCGCAGTCGCGTCCGGTGCCGGTGTCGCCATCGGCATCCTGGTGGCTGCCGCCGGTGTCGCAAACGGCCAGCCGATCGCCGGCTGTATCGCGCTCGGCGCGTCGTTGGCCGGCTGCGGCCTGGTCTACGCCGGCGTCGCCGCCGTGGCCGTCCAGCTGGTCGAGAACGCCCGCACCGCATCCGCTCTGTCGGCCGCGGTGCTGGCCGTCGGGTTCGGCCTGCGGGCCGTCGGTGACGTGACCGCTGCGGCCAGCTGGTTGAGCTGGCCCAGTCCGCAGGGTTGGGCGCAACACGTCCGCGCCTACGGCCAGGACAACTGGGCCGTGCTGATGCTGTTCGTGCTGGTGGCTGCGGCTCTGCTGGTGGTGGCCAGGATGTTGCTGGACCGCCGGGATCTGGGGCTTGCGCTGTTTCCCGCCAGGCTGGGCCCGGCCGGAAACGACCGACTGGACAGCCCACTGGCACTCGCCATTCGCTTGCAACGCGGCCCGCTCATCGGCTGGGTGGTCGGATTCATCGCCTTCGGCGCGATCATGGGCAGCATCGCGGCAAGTGCCGGGGATCTACTGGACAGCAACCCGCAATTGCAGGACGTGCTTGCCAAGCTCGGCGGTGCGGGCGCGTTGACCGACATCTTCCTGGCCGCCATCGGCAGCCTCGGCGGGCTGGCCGTCGGCGGCTACGCGATCTCGGCTGCCCTGCGGATGAGCTCGGAGGAATCGGCGGATCGGCTCGGCCCGGTGCTGGCCGGCAGCGTCGCCCGGACCAGATGGATGTCGGGTCACCTGCTGTTCGTGCTGCTCGGCCCGGTGCTGGTGCTGGGCGCGGCCGGTCTGGTGGCCGGGCTCAGCCACGGCGCACGGATCGGCGACGTCGGCGGGGGGCTGGAATCGACCCTGTCCGCGATGCTGGTTCAGGCACCTGCAGCGCTGGTGATGGGCGGCATTGCGGTCGCGCTGTTCGGCTGGCTGCCCCGGTGGACGTCACTGGCATGGGCGGCGCTGGTGATCGCGTTGCTGCTCGGTCAGCTCGGCGCGCTGCTGCAGCTGCCGCAGGCCCTGATGAACCTCTCGCCCTACACGCACGTGCCCCCGGTGCCTGCCGAACCGATCAACTGGCTGTCCACCGTGGTGCTGCTCGCCGTCGCAGCGGGTTTGATGGTCGCCGGCCTCCTCGGTTTCCGGCACCGGGATGTGACTTGACGGTGCTGATCGCGGGACCGACCAGTGGCCGATCTGTGGCCGATCAGTGATCGCTGAGCCGGTCGCCGGGGCCCTCCGCCAAGCTGAGTGCCTCGGCGTGCCGGCGCGCGACCGCCCGCAGCGCGGATTCCGGGTCCTGACCGGTGGCGCCCGCCTGGTAGGCGATCCGGAACAGCTGCTCACCGACGGAATCCCCGTCCGGGAGGTCCACCCGCAGGCCGAATTTCGCCGCACGATGACCAAGCTTCCCGGCCAGTGCCGCCGACGGCTGACCCAGCGCGACCCCCGCCAGGGCCCGGGAGCGGCCGCGTTCGGATCTCTTCAACTCGTCCCAGCGGTCCTGCTGATCGGCCGCCGAGAACTCCGGGTCGACACTGTCGGCGGCCTTGTCGCCGGCGTTCCGGCTTCTGCTGTCCGGCGGGCTGCCCGCCACGGGGGCCGTGTCGGGCTCCGCGTGGAAAACATGCGGGTGTCGGCGAATCAGCTTGTCCACCAGGTCGCCGGCGACGTCGTCGATGTCGAATCCGCCCCGATCGGCCGGCCTCTCGTCGGCGATCCGGGCGTGGAAGAGCACCTGCAGCAGGACGTCGCCCAGCTCCTCCCGGACGGCGGTGGCATCCCCCCGCTCGACGGCGTCGACCAGCTCGTAGCACTCCTCGACCAGATACCGCAGGAGCGAGCTGTGCGTCTGTTCCGCGTCCCAGGGACAGCCGCCCGGAGCCCGCAACCGGTCCATCACTGCCACTGCGTCCAGCAGGTGCTCTCCCGCACTGCGGACGCGCCCGTCCGGCCCGGCGGTGCGGTTCTGTTCGGCGGCATCGGCGGCGGACTGGAAATGCTCAACCATGGTGGCCCGCCGGCGTCACAGACCGCTGTCGCCGGGAACCACCTGTAACGCGTAGGGGTCCCAGGCACCCAAGCGGGGATTGACGTTGACCCCCGCCTGCTCCGCATAGGGCGCCAGCAACAGCGCGCCCAGGTCGAAGGCGCCGGCGATCTGCTGCTGTTGCAGTTCGGCGGCGGTGAGCAGGGCCGGCTCCTCGGCCCGGTCGAGCACGCGGAGAACGAGAACGCTGTCCTGCGAGGGGTACAGGATGACGTCACCGACTTTGGCGCTGAACACCCCGGTAGGACCGGCCGTCGGTGTGGTGAGCAGCGTCAGCTTCTGACGTTGCACGCCCTTGGGGGATGCCGCGATCAGCGCGTCGACGGCCGCCGGGTCGGCGAGGAACTGGTTCCGTGTGTTGATCGCATCCTCACGCGTGGTGACGGTGACGCCGTCCACCTCGACGCCGACATCGGTGACGGGCGCTCCCTGCGTCGGCAGCGCCTTCAGCAGGCCCTCGAGGCGAAGAAGGTCACGAATCGCGTCGGGGACCACCGACTCCGGGACACCGAGCTGCTGAGCCGCCGTAGCGGATCCTGCGCCTGACAACGCCGCATTGACGTCCGAGTCGGACACCTGCACCCCGGCGTCGGCCGCCGCCAGATCCAGCAATTGACCGCGGATCGCCGCAGTCGTCTGACGCCGGTTGACCTCCGCGACGCCGACGGGGCTCACCGTCGCTCCGGTGGTCTGCTGCGCCTGCACCATGGCTGCCGACCGATCGAAGATCGCGGCCTCGGAGATGGACACATCCCCCACCTGCGCCGCCGAACTCGGCGGGTTGGAACACGCAGAAACCGTCAGAATGACTACGGACACCCCGATCAGGGCACCCACGACCCGGCCAGAGAACACCCACGTCACCTTCCATGTCGGAGGCCGCCGGCAGATACCCACCCGACATGACGGCCCCGCTCAGACTGCCACACACCACCACACGATCCGAACGAGCACACGATCAGGGCGCACGATCAGGTCGAGCACACCATTGGGCGAGCGCACCGAGGACGAGCCCAGGATCGAGACGGCCACTGACGCAACGACGCCCGGACCGAAGACGGCCCGGGCAGTCGTGAAACGCAGTCTTCAGTAGGCACCGCTGGAGGACACCACCGCCTTGGCGGTCTTCCACAGGATCACCAGGTCACCGGTGATGGACCAGTTCTCCACGTAGTACACGTCCAGTCGGACGGTGTCGTCCCAGGTAAGATCCGAGCGTCCGGAAACCTGCCACAAGCCGGTCATACCCGGCTTGACCAGCAACCGCCGGCGGGCCTCGTCACCGTAGAGCTCGACTTCCGCCATCAAGGGCGGACGCGGGCCGACCAGGCTCATGTCGCCGATCACCACGTTGAACAGCTGGGGCAGCTCGTCGATGCTGAACCGGCGGATGAACTTGCCGACCTTGGTGATGCGCGGGTCATTCTTGATCTTGAACAGCACCTGGTTGCCGGCGTCGTGCTGTTCCTCCCTGAGGGAAGCCAACCGTGCCTCGGCGTCCACCACCATGGACCGGAACTTGATCATCCGGAACATCTCGCCGTTGATCCCGACGCGCTCCTGGCGGAAGAACACCGGGCCCTTGCTGGTCAGCTTGACGGCGACGGCCACCGCGAGCAGCACCGGCGACAGCAGTAGTACCAGCAGTACGCTGGCGACTCCGTCGAAGGTCTTCTTCAGCAGCCGGTTCGCTCCGCGGTAGGTCGGGCGGTCCACGTGGATCAACGGCAGTCCGGCAACGGGCTGAGTGTGGATCCGGGGTCCCGCGATGTTCGTTAGCGCAGGGGCCAGCACCAGGTCGGCGTCGGTGTCCTCGAGCTCCCAGCTGAGCTTGCGCACCGCACTGGGGCCGAACGCAGCGGTGGCGGTGACGGCCACGGTGTCAGCGCCGGAGCGGCGGACGACCTCCGCGACCGAACTGAGATCGCCGAGTACCGGAACGCCGTCGATGGACTGCAACGGGCCGCCGTGCCCGGCCGACGAACCCTGGCTGACGCAGACGCCGATGACCTTGTAGCCGGCTCGCGGGGCCCGGCGCAAGTCGCGGAGCAACTCGGTGACGGTGTGGATATTGCCGACAGCGAGCACCTGCGACATGTACTCACCAAGGTCGCGCCGATGGTGCAACCAACGCCGCCAGACGAAGCGGGAAGCCAGCACCGCGGTCAATCCGGCAGGCATCATGACCAGCAGGTAGCTGCGCGGCAAGTCCAACTGGAACAGGTAGGCCGCGATCGCGATCAGGCCGAACACGACCAGCGTGGCGTGCACGATCTGCTTGTACTCCGTGGGCCCGTGCCCAATGGTCTTCGGATCACGGCCGGAGAAGTGCAGCGCAATCAGCCAGACCACCAGCAGACCGGCGGTCAGCGCCACGAAAGAGGGGTTGAGCGAATCGCTGGTGAAGGCCGACCGGCTGACCTGCGGCTGCACCAGGTGCACCCCGATGGCTGCCCAGACCAGGGCGATGACGTCGGTGATCGCGAGCTGGCTCGCGTACCGCTGGCCCCAGCCCCGCCGCTTACCGCGTACCGCTGCGCCGGTGTGCTCAGCAGCCTGCGACGGCGCGGTCTCGAACGACTGATCCGCGACGGATGCTGTGGGGATCGAGGCCGACCGCACCGACTGACCGACGTCAACGCCTGACCCGGCGCGCACGGCCCGAAAGCCATGACGTGGGGAAGTGACCGGTTCGGTCGTGAGCGCCATCTGCACTACCTCGATGTCTCGCGCGAGCGGTGGAGGCGACAACTGCACGTGTGCCCCCCTTGGTGGTCGGTCAGCCGCAGCGGTGACCACATCCATCAGACGGTTTCTGGCCCGATGTCAAACCGATGTCCGCTACATCGAACGGGGCACCGGGGAAGATTGGATACGACCAATGTAACTCTTAGCGACTACTTTGGGAACAGTTCAGTCCATACGTCCACCTTTCGGGGGAACAACCGGAGACACTGATTACTCCATGTGTCCGAGCCGCTGCGCGCCCTGGGGCGGTCAACCTGTCGCCTCGACGGGCTCCCGCTCACCCGCGATGCCGGACAGAGCCCGCCTGAGCATGCTGCTGGATGTGTGCAGCGTGTAGGGGAAATAGACGATCTCGACCCCGACGGCGGCAAAGTCGCGTTCCAACTTCTCGCCCTTCGCAGTGCCGCGCCAGTCATCACCCTTGAACAGGACGTTGAATCGGACCGACTCCCAGGTCTCGAGCTTGTCCGGAACGACCTCCGCGATGGCCCGATCGACATACGAAATGTGGGACACGATTGCCAACCGCTCTTCGAGCGGGATGACCGGGCGGCGGCCCTTCGTCAACTCGAGCATGTCGTCAGAGACGACGCCGGCGATCAGGAAGTCGCACCGACTCTTCGCGTGGCGGAGCAGGTTGAGATGGCCTACATGAAAGAGGTCATAAGCACCGGGGGCATAGCCGATCCGGATGGACACGTCTTCTCCAAAGGTATTGATCATCACGGGCCATCAACCGCTAGCCCATCCGCATCCTTGGGGACATCTGCGCGTCGACTGTCATTTATAGTAACCGAAGAGAACTCGAAGACCAGGATTCTCACCCGAATGAGGTATAGGTTGGCCCCCGATGCGCGTCAATGAGCGGGCTTCGTCACTGGTCTTCAATGAAGTTCACCCCATTGGACCGTAACGCCCAAGCAAACCTTGCGGCGCACCCGGCTTCCCGCGGCTGGACGGGCGCGGACGTGCGTCCAGAGCGTCGCCGGCAACGGACCGGAGCGAGGCCGGATGTCCATCGCGGATCCGATCGCCAGGTCGTCGAAGGTGGCCAGGCCATGGGCCCGCGCAGCCCTATCTCGGCTGGAGCCCCGGCTGGTGCCCCGGCTGGAGCCCAGGCGATGTCCGAGGAAATGCGCGGCGGTTGGCTACGGGTGTCAGCTGATCCAGCCGGTCGACGCTCCGCGCGCGCTCGCGTCGGCGGAACCGGCGTCCGGCTGCTCGGTCGGGCCATCGGCGGACGAGTCGTGAGCGGACGACCCGTTGCTCGAAGGCCCGTTGCTCGAAGGCCCGTTCGTCGACGACCCGTTCGTCGACGCCGGCTCCTCGGAGGCCCGCTCGTCGGAGGCCCGCTCGTCAGAGGCCCGCTCGCCCTCGTCAGAGGCCCCCTCGCCGATCCGGGTGGACGGTCGGGAGCGCCGGAGCCCGGTCCGCCGGGAAGGTTTGGCTGACTTCGCTGGTTTCTGTGATCTCGCCGAATCGCTCTCGCCGGGTTCGATTTCACTTCCACCGGCCGACTCGGGGCCGGTGGACAGTTCGACCCGGTCGTCGTCCTCGTAGTAGCCGTACGCCGAATACGCCTCCGCGCCCTTGACCGGGCTCATGGTGAGTACCGTGCCTAGCACCCTGGCGTCGACTGCGGTCAGCGACCGCAGGGCCGTACTGACCTGATTGCGGGTGGTCTTGCCGTACCGCACGACCAAAACCACGCCGTCGACCAGCCGGGACGCCACGGCCGCGTCGGTGACCGGCAGCACCGGTGGGGTGTCGATGATGATCATGTCGAAGCTCTTGCGGAGTTGGATGATCAACTCCGCCATCAGCGGGCTGCCCATCAACTCCGATGGGTTGGGCGGGATGGTCCCGCTGGGCAGCACCGTCAGGCCCCCACGGCCCCAGGGCTGCAGCACGTCGTCGATCGCAGCCTGGCCGACAAGGACGTTCGTCAACCCGACGGCACCTTCGAGATCCAGGTACTCGGCCACTCGCGGCCGCCGCAGGTCCGCCTCGATGAGCAACACCCGACGCCCGGAATCGGAGAACGAGACGGCCAGGTTGATCTCGGTGGTGGACTTGCCCTCGTTCGCGATCGACGAGGTCACCACCAGCACCCCGACCGGCCGTGCGGCGTCGATGAACTGGAGATTCGTGCGCAGCTGCCGGAATGCCTCGGCACGGACCGATCGGGCGTGGTTGTCGACGATGAGCGGGGACTTCTTCGATCCGCGGTCGGCGGCGATCACGCCGAGGACAGGCGCCTCGCTCATCGTCCTGAGCACCTGTGGCGACCGCACCGTGTTGTCCAGTACCTCGCGCAGGATGGCCGCCGCCAGACCCAATGCCAGACCCAGCAGCACACCGAGCCCGATGTTGAGGGTCTTCCTGGGCGAGACGGGTACGGGATTCAGCGTGGGACCCGAGACGACATTGAGCACCACGTTGGCGTTCTCCGGTGACCCGTGATTGTCCAGCTGCGCCACCATCTGCCCGAACTGGGTGGAGATCGCGGTGGCGATCGCCAGCGAGCGCTCGGGGGAGCTGTTGGTCACCGTCGCCGTGAGCAGCACCGTATTCAGGTCGGCTGCCGCCGCGATCGAGCCGGTGACCTGTGACACCGTCATGTCCAGGTGGGCGTTGTCGATCACCGACTGGGCCAGCTTCTCGCTGGTGAGCAGGCCCACGTAAGAATTCACCCGACGCTGGGCGTACTGATCGGCCTGTAGCGCCGTACCGTCCGCATTCGCAGACGTGGAGACAAAGAAGGTCACCGAACTCTCGTATTGCGGGGTGGCCGTATAGGTGAGCACGATCGATGCGCCCACGCACAGGCCTGTCATCAGCAGTACGAGCCACCAGTACTTGCGGACGGCTTGAACGTAGCCGTGAAGATCCACCCTCTTGTCCCCTTGCTGTGGTGGCCGCCGACGCCAACCCCGATCACCCAGGCTACCGCTCGAAGCGGTATTCCACTCCCCTGTGCCTTCCGGGCAAGTACACCACAGCTGGCGCACAAAACGGAAACCCGGAACGACAAGGCGTTAGATCCGCACTCCATTTGTGAGCTGTATTACCCCATTCGGGTGTAACTGACACGAATGATGCAACGCTCTGTTATCTTTGTAGTCGGGACATCTGCTGTCCGGACATAGACTCTGATCGTCCGCGGTGCCGGGTCGGTTCGACCAGACGCGGCGAGCGCGCGCTCGTACCTTGCGGGGAAGGCCTGGCAATCCGGCGTGAGCGATGAGATCGCGAGAGAACGGAACGCTGCGATGGCACCGATCGGGGCAATGGTCGGGCCGGGGACGCGGTCAGGGGTGCTGACCAGTGACGCGGGGGGTGTGACGCGTGTCCGAGGACGCTGAGCGTTCTGCTCAGGGTGCGACCCAGCCGTCGTTCACCATTTCGTCGGCGCCCAATTCAGTGGCGCAGGCTTCCACGTCGCCAACAATGGCGACAACGGCGGCCATTGCCGATTCCGCGAAAACCCCGGTCGTCGACGCCAACTCTGCCACGTCTGCGCCTGCCACGTCTGCGCCTGCCACGTCCCCACCTGTCACGACAGCAAAGGCGGCCACGCCGAGGAAGGGGCCGGGCGACGTCGCCGGCCACATGCTGCAGACCCTGATCGGCAACTTCTTCCCGCCATTGGCGGTCCTGGTCAGCGCGCCGATCCTGGCGCACGCGCTCGGCGTCGACGGCCGCGGCGAGGTTGCCGCAGCCACGGCTCCGCTGACATTGGTCATCACGGCGGCGACTTTCGGCATCCCCGACGCGGTCAACTACGTCGTGGCGCGCTCGCCGCTGACGGTCCGGCGCGCCACCCGGACCGCGCTGATGCTGATGGTCATCGCCGGGCTTGCCGCGACCGCTGCGGTGATCCTCTCCTCCAACTGGCTCAGCGGCGGGGACATCACCATCCAGCACCTGATCACCGTCGCGTCGCTGGCCATCGTGCCCAGCCTGGTGGTCGCGGTGCTGCGGGGCGCAGCCTCGGGACTGCACCTCTGGCGCCGGGTCTCACTGGAACGCTTCATTTCCTCGACCATCCGCATCGCCGCCCTGATACCGCTGTGGCTGACCGGCAACCTGACCCCGATGGCCGCCACCATCGTGATCGCTGTCGGTCCACTGCTCGGCGCCGTCGCGTACTGGCGAATGCCGGGTACGGGAAAGAAGCCCGGGATACCGCAGGACACCGGGAGGGACACCGGCCCGCGTCAGATCATGAGCTTCGGCATGCGGGTCTGGGTGGGAGCGATCTCCGGAATCCTGCTCTCCCGGTTGGACCAGGCGCTGATGACGCCGCTGTCCGACTCCTATCAACTCGGGCTGTACGCGGTGGCGGCGACCATCGCCGACATACCCCTGATCATCAACAGGGCCGTCCGGGACGTCACCTTCTCGGCCGACGCGGCCCAGGCCACCGACCAGCGGCTGGGGACTTCGGCCCGCATCTCCAGCACCGCATCCGCCCTGCTCGGACTGGTGACCGCGGCGACCATGGTCTGGTGGTTGCCGCTGCTGTTCGGCGCCGACTTCTCCCCGGCCATCCCGATCACCGCGGTGCTGCTTCTCGCCGCGGTGCTCGGCACTCCGGGCTCCATCGCCGGTGCTGGCCTGTCCGCGCGCGGGCGACCCGGGCTGCGCAGCACATCGCTGGTCGTCTCCTGCCTGATCAACGTCGGCCTGCTGTTCCTGATCGTGCCGACCTACGGCGCGATGGGCGCAGCGGTCGCCACCCTGGTCGGCTCCCTGATCGCGGCCAACGCCAACATCTTCTTCCTCTGGAAGATCTTCGGCCTGTCGCCGCGGGAGTTCTACGGCTTCCGGCGCTCCGATTGGCACACCTCGGTGCGTTTCGCGCGCCGCATGCTTCGCCGGACCAGGGGTGGCTCAGCGCCACAGCCACACTGAGGGCCACCCGCCGCCGGCCGAGCGGCACCGATCTACCTCACCGTCGTCAGCGTTCGTCACCGCACACCGAATCAAGGAGCCGCACCGATGCCACCGTCAGGGCTGATGGCCAAGATCTTGCTGACGATCGTGGGAGCGATCGACGACGCGGTCGGCTGGCCATTCACGGAGCCGTCGTCGCGGATGTATCGCAAGCTCAACGGCGTCGGCCGCAAGTGGATCGCGAAGCTCGCTCTCCGGCTGCTGACCACGTCCAATGCGCGCAGCACGGCCAGCATCCTGGGAACCGGTCCCGCGGTGAGCCTGACCAGCCACGGCAGCCGGATCGCCACCGCCTTTGCCACTGTCGAATCGATCGGGCTCGGTTCGGTTCGGCCGCGCCGGATCGTGCTGTGGCTGGATTCCGAAGGGGACGTCACCCAGCTGGACGAGCGGCTCCGTCGGCTGGTGGCCAGGGGGCTCGAGGTGCGGCTCACCGACAACCTCGGCCCGCACACCAAGTACTTCCCGTATGTCGACCAACTGTGGGACGGCTCGTCACCCCTGGTCACCGCCGACGACGACATCCTGTACCCGACGAACTGGCTCTCGCGGTTGGTCCGCGCGCAGCGGGACTACCCGGATACGGTGAACTGCCACCGGGCGTGGACCGTAGGTGTCGGTGAGGGCCGCGCATTGCTGCCCTACTCCAGCTGGGCGGCCTGCTCAATGTCCAGGCCCGGCAGCCGCACCTTCGCGACCGGGGTGTCCGGGGTGATCTACCCGCCGGGTATGCTGCGGATGCTCCGCGACCGCAAGTTGGAGTTCACGACCAAGTGCCCGCGCGCGGACGATGTCTGGCTGCACTACCTGGCCGTCGAGAACGACATCCCGATCCGGCAGATCCGCCCGCGTGGCCGGCACTTCCCCGTCGTGGTGAGCGCCCAGGTGGTGAAACTCCAGCACGACAACATCACCGGCCTCGGCAACGATCGGCAGATCCAGGCGACCTATTCCGAAGCCGCACTCTCCCGCTTGGGCGTGCGCCCGCCCGTAACCGGAGCACCGATCGTTCCCGGGCCCGTCGCCGTCAGCCACGGGTCGGACAGCGAAGCAGTGGGTCGCCGAGGGGCTCAGGCGTCGTAGCGGATGCCTCCGGTCTTCCCTTCGTAGAAGGCCGCACCGGAGTCTTCCCAATAGTTCTGGGTCAGCGAATTGGTGAACGTAACACCGCGCTGAATCCGGATCTGGTAGGTCGATGTTCCGTTGAACTTGTACTGGTTACGGCCGAATCGGTTCCCCGAGACCGAACCGAACTTCATCGACGACAGGCCACCGCGCACCACGTGGATGTTGGATTCTCCGCCGTCAAGCCAGTTCCCGGTGATGGCACATCCCGTCACCGGTGCCAGGTTGGGCTGAGCGAAAACCCCCTGCCCGCAATTCCGGTACAGGTAGTTGTGGGTGCCCGCGGTGGTGGACATGAGGGTCTGGATGTTGTTGCCGAGGATCTTGATGTTGGCGCCACCCTGGATCTGGATGGCATCGTTGCGGGTGGGACCGTTCCCGTGATTCGGGTCTTTCGAGAAATACGACAAATCGTGGATGTAGCAGCCGTCGATGGTGACGTTCGTCGGTGCCGACCTGTTGGACGCGTTGTACGCACCGAACCCGTCGACGGTGTTGTACACGTTGCAGCGCCGGGCGGTGTACTCCTTGCCGATCACTCCGTCCATCCAGACAGACGGGTGATCGGGCACCAGCAGGCAGTCCTGGATCAACGCATTCCGGACATTCGCGTTGTTGCAGTCCACCAGGCCGGTGTTGTTGGTCCAGGGACCGGAACCGCGCACCCGGCAGCGTTTCACCGTGACGTTCGCCGCGCGGATCTTCACGAATCCATAGATGTCCAGAGCGTCCAAGATCGTCCCCGGCGTTGTGACAACGATGTCGCCGTTGTGTCGGGTCAGGCTGGTGCCTGCCGGGACACCCGTGGTCGCGGATGAGGGCTTCACAGCTGCGGCCGCAGCGACGCCGGTGAAACCGGGCAGGCCCATGGCCGCCACAGCGGGAACGGCGACCGCGGCGAGCCGAAGGGCATCGCGACGGCTGAATTGCGTTCCGCGCACTGGTGTATTCGGCATACATTTTCTCCTTCGGACGAGGGAGATTTATAACAGACCAATCACATCGGGATGCTGACAGTGCGTTTCGGGAAATCTCGCTGCGAGGAGGTGACGGGCCGGCCAGACGCCGGGTGGGTACATTCCCGGCAACGCCGCGATCGATGCATCGACATGAAGTGAGCTACGCCCGTTCGCTGATGGTGGGCCGTACGGGTGAAACTTGATGTTGACCAACTTCTTGTCCGATCGGCCACCCAACGCACACCCTCCGTGCACCATTAGGGGGTGTCCTGGAACTTTGCCTGATTTGTCGGATATATCCGCTACAGTTCGTCGACCGGGCGTCCCCGATCTGGTGATCACATCATCCAACGCAGCGAAATCCGCTCGACCCGATGGTTCATCGGAGCCACCCGACTCGACGGGCTCAACTCGGCTATTCGTGTGGTGCCCGCCACCTGCTAGGGGAGCTAGCCGCGTGGGACACGCCTGATCAGGTGGAGGACAAGCGCGGTCCGAGAGCGTCGCGACGACGCCCCGGCGTCCGCCATCCGGCAGAAATACGCGGATAACAAATCCGTCACGTGCATTCTCCGCGCATTTCGTGGTTTTGCAGTGGACCCGGGGTCGGTGGACGTGGGGTCGGCGAAGGAATACCCCCGAGATCGCCGCGCATCGACGGGGGCAATTACGCTGGATGCGCCGGTTGTTGCTGGCTGGGAGCCAGGTCTGCCAAGGGCGTCGCGTCGGCCGACGTGGCGTTGTCGAGTCTTCGTTGGCTGGTCATCGAGGCGGCCATGGCCAAGATCAGCCACACCAGGATCCCGGCGATCGTCCGCGCGCCGAGCGCGTTGTAGGTCTGCGGGACGATGACCGCCACGAGCGCCGCCCATGTCAGGCCGGGGCACACCGACGGCCCGATGCTGCGTAGCGCGATCACCAACTGCACCCCGAAATAGATCAACGAGAACAACACACCAACATCGACGGCGTAGATCAGGATCGAGCTCTCCAGGCTGGTCGACAACCCCGCGAGGTCGGCGATCTCATAGCTCGACCCGATTCCCCCGCCGGTCAGGAAGAACCGGTCCACGTGCGACATGAAGAAGTCGAGGGCGGCGCCGCGGGCCAGGGACGACCCGGTGTCGTTCTGCAGGCGATCGGCGACGCCCTGCACCAGCACCGAAGTCGCCAGGAAGTACGCAGCAACGCCGAGTACGGTAATCGCCACCACCTTGGCCACCGGCCGGACCTTCGCGGTCACGACCACGTAGACGATGCCCAACGCCACCACGCCGAGACCGGTTCTGGACGCCGTTGCGACAGCGCCGAGACCCATGATCGCCAGCAGCGGGACCTGCAGCCACACCGAGCGGATGCCGGCCACCAGGGGCACGGCTACACAGAGCAGCAGGGACAACGTCAACGGGTTGTCGAGGGTTCCCATCCACCTCGGGAACCTGATCTCGTCGAACCAGTACTGCTTCTGGAAAAAGGTCCGGTAGAGCACGACCGAGCCGAGCAACTTCTGCACAAAGGCGAATCCGCCCTCGACCGCGGCGATGCCGATCACCCAGTTCCGCAGCACCAACAGCCCACCGGGATGCCGCGCCAAGGCCACGTTGGTGATCATGAACAGCAGCACCGGGGCGAGCATCACATCGATGAAAAGCACCAAACCGCTGCCCGAGGCGCTGGTCTTGGTGGCAAGGAAGGCGACGCTGAGGAACAGCAGCAGCGCCAGATAGACGAAGATCCGCCGACCGATCTCGTCGATCACGCCCCGGGTGTCGAGAACGACCAGTACAGCGGCGGTCGCCAGGATGAGCCAGCTCGCGGGATGGAAGGACATCGAACCCGATGGCTGGCGGGTGATCAGCTCACCGGCCACAGAGGGGATCGCCGCCCAGATCACCACACTCGCGACGACCAGCACCAGCGGACGGCGGCGCAGCAGGAAGGCGGTCAGAAAACACAGCCCGATCCAGGCGATGAACATGCTCCACCTCCGCCCTGCGCCAGAACTCGGACTCGCTCGGACTCGCTCGGACCGCCCCAGACGACCCGGACCGGGTCGGACAACCTGGACTGACCGAGACCCGACTCAGCCTACTGCCGCCGATGGCGGAGGGATCCTCCGCATTGCCCCTCTCACCTGCGGTTACCCGGCCGAGACCTGGTCGGCGCTGGGAGCCGGACGGGAGTATTCGACGTAGACGCGCCCGCTGGCACCCATCAGGTAGCCGACGCCCTTCATCAGCGTCCGGCGGCCGCGCGCCTCATGCCGGGTGGACCGGGTGATCACGCCCACCAGGAAACGCGCGCCACCGGCGCCGACCCGGATCAGCCCGCGGCCCATCATCGCCAGCCGGGTGCCGAACCTGCTGACCGGGGTGTCGGCCAGCGCCATCGACGTCCTGCTCCACGAGTTGCCGTAGCGCATCGCCCTTTTCAGCACCCAATCGCGGGTCATCCGGTCGGTCGGGACGTGATCCACCACGACCGCCTGGTCACACCACACCAGCTGGCCACCGCCGCCGGTCAGCTGCCGGGTGAACAGGGTGTCGGACCCTCCAGACAGACCGAACTTCTGGTCGAACCGCAGGCCCATCGACCGGATGCTCGTCAGGTCAAGCAGCAGGTTGTTGGTCGCGGCGGCCTCGATGGCTGTCCCGGTGGCCAGTCTGCGGCGCTCGAAGAAGCCTCCCTGCACGATCCAGTCGTCCAGCGGTCCGTCGAACTCGGAGACCACCGGTCCGACGACGCCGACCGGCCGGCGGTCCCGATAGACCTGCACGATGGCCGCCAGCCAGCCGGGCTGAGGGTCCTCGTCGTCATCGATGAAGATCAACACCCGATCGTCGGCCGCCTCGTCCAGCGCCCGGTTCCGCGCCGCAGCGATCCCCGGCGTCGACTCGACCACGTACCGCACCCGCGGATCGGCGAGTTCGTCGATCACCCCGGCAGCGCTGGCGGCAGCGTCGTTGTCCACCACCTGCACCCTGGCGGGGAACCCGCTGGCATCGATCTGGCCGAGAACGGTCCGCAACGTGCGGGCCAGTTCCTCGGGCCGCTTGTAGGTGGCCATGGCGACCACCACCCCGTCATCCTCCGGCGCGTCGCCATGCGGCGCGCCGAGGTCCCCTGATGCCACCTCAATGCCTCTCTGCCTGGTCGTCCAGCCTGTACAGCCGCATGCCGCTCAGTGGTCCGCGCGTCGTCGACCGTCCGTACGTGTCGACCGTCCGTACGTTGTCGACTGTCCGTGCGTTCTCGACTGTCCGCGCGCGAGCGCGGTCACAGTCGCCGCCCCAACCGCCGTGCCCCGCCTGATGATCCTCCGCGGCGGCCCTCGGCACTCACTGAACCGAATCCACGATCTCGCACACCCGCCGGGCATACTCGGCCGGTGCGTGGCGCTCAGCTGCCGTATGCGCGTCCTGGAAAGCCTTCTCACGGAACGTCGGCCAGTCGTCGTGGACCCGGCCGATGGCGTCGGCCAACGCGTCAGGGTCGGCGGGACGGACCTGCTGAGCGGACCCGTAGCCCTCGACGGCCTCCTGAAGTCCGCTGGTTGCGCTGACCACGACGGGGCGCGCCGACAACACGGACTCCACGGCGGTGTTGCCGAAGGGCTCGTCCTTGACCGACGGGACCACGACGACATCGGCCGACAGCAGGTGCGGCCAGACGTCGGACTGGAAGCCATGAAACGTCACCGCACCGCCAAGGTCCTTGCGCCGCACCAGATCCCGGAGGTCCTGCTCGAACCACTCGTAGCCGGGAAAGGGCGCACCGACCAGATCGAGGCTGGCGCGCACCCCGCGGGCACGCAGCACGTTCACCGCTTCGATCGCCACATCCGGTCCCTTGCGGGGGGAGAGCCGACCGATGTACAGCAACCGGACCACACCGTCCAGCCCCGCCCGGGCCAGGGTGGGTTGTTCCGGCCCCGCCACGGCGTTGAGCACGACCGTGGCCTTCCTGCCGAGCCGGGCGAACGACGAGGTCAACACCCCCAGGCTGAACCTGCTGTTCACGATCAGCTTGTTCGCCAGCAGCAACGGCAGCGCCAACGCGCGTTTGATCACCGACGACGCGCTGGCCTCTGCCTCGTGGACGTGGCAGATCACCGGCCGCCGCACCAGGCGGGCGACTGGGATCCAGAACGGGATGGTGACGGTGTTGACCAGGACCACCGCTGCCCCGGAGCGTCGGATCAGCGAGATGCTGGCCGGCAGGCTCCTGGCGGTTTCCAACAGCAGCTTGACCATGCCGACCGGCCGCAGCGCGCTCTTGCGCAGCACAGGGCTCAGGCACAGCTCCACCCGAGCCCCGCGAGCTTCGATGAGCTGGACCAGCGGACCATCGGCCGGCAGCGTCACCACGACCCGCCGGCCGGCGGCCACCAGTGCGTCAACGGTCTCCAGCATCACCCGATCGGAGCCGTACAAATCCGCGCTGGGGTGCGCAATCAGTACTGTTCCCGCACCCCGGCGCGTCTTGTTCACCCGTGTCACGGTACTGGAACGGTCCTCAGACTCAGGTTGTCGAACGAAGCGACGACCGGAGCGTTCGTCGCCGAACCGGTCAGGTACGCCTGGACGCCCACCGAACCCGCCGCCTGCAGGCTGGCTTCCGTGTCGTTCACAGTGGTCTGGAACGCCGCGGGCTCCGTGCTGCCGACCTTCCAGCCCTTCGCCGAGATGGTGGTGCTACCCGGGACCCCGGTCGTGCCCTTCACCTGGAAGCTGAGCCGGAGGGTGTCGCCGACGGCGTAGCTCAACCCGGAGATCGTCTGGGTCTTCAGGGTGGTCTCCACGTTGTTCACGACCTTGGAGATCTGCAGGCTCGCGCCGGTCGAGGCAACCCGCAGCTTGACCCGGTAATCCGAGGTTCCGACGTGCCGTACTATCACCGCGTTGTTCACCCCGGAGCCGGTTGGCGCCTTGTCCAGCGCGACATCCACCGACCCGTTCAGGTCCGTGGCGGACACCGTGTTCAGGTACGCCGACGGCCCGGCACTCGGAGCCGACATCTTGATGCCAGCAACCGAACCGTTGACCGAGAAGGGCGCCGGAGAGCCCTGCAGCGTCCAGGCACCACCGAAATCTGACGTACCCCAGGCATTCGCGATGGTGCGGACGAACGCGTCGGTGGCGACGGTGCCGGGAT
This sequence comes from Mycobacteriales bacterium, assembly GCA_038322925.1. Taxonomy (GTDB): domain Bacteria; phylum Actinomycetota; class Actinomycetes; order Mycobacteriales; family Nakamurellaceae; genus Nakamurella. The sequence continues at coordinate 2,777 of JBBQGJ010000045.1, read as the reverse complement.
CGACGACGGTGACCGACTTGGTCACTGTGGCGCTTCCGCCGCGGTCATCGGTCACGGTCAGCGCGATCGGGTAGGTACCGGGCGCCGCGTAGGCATGCGACGCGGCCACTCCGGTGCCCGTCGAGGAGTCCCCGAAGGTCCAGGCGTAAGAGGCGATGGTGCCGTCCGGGTCGGTGGAACCAGTCGCATTCACAGTGGTCGTCAGGCCCGCCACAGAGGAGGTGAACGCGGCCGTCGGCAGCTTGTTGGCTGCCAGGACGCTCACCGTCTTGGTGACCGAGTTGGTCCCGCCGCGGTTGTCCGTCACCGTCAACGTCACCGGGTACGACCCAGCAGCCGCGAAGGTGTACGAGGGGGTGGCGCCGCTGGCGGTGGCACCGCCTCCGAAGTCCCATGCGTAGGACGCGATGGTGCCGTCCGGGTCCGCGGAGCCCGATCCGTCGAACGCGACCTGCAGGTTGGTCGGGGTCGAGGTGAAGGCGGCGGTCGGCGCGGCGTTGGCGCCCAGCACGGTGACCTGCGCGGTGGTGGCGTTGGTGCCGCCGTCGTTGTCGGTGACCGTCAGGGCGACCGTATAGGTGCCGGCCGACGCGAAGGTGTGCGTGGGCGTCGCGCCGGTCTGGGTCGGCGTGCCGTCACCGAAGCTCCACGAGTACGAACTCACCGTGCCGTCAGAGTCGGCCGAACCCGACGCGTCGGCGGAGAGCACCAGGTCGGCCGCAGCGGTGGTGAAGGCCGCCACCGGGGCGTTGTTGGCGACCGTGACGGCGTGCGGCACGGTGTTCGTGCCGCCGTCGGCGTCGGTCACTATCAGCGTGACCTGGTAGTCCCCGGCGTGGGCGTAGGTGTGCGTCGCGGTAGCTCCGCTGCCGGCGGATCCGTCACCGTAGTTCCAGGCGTACGACGCCACCGGGCCCTCGAAGTCGGTGGAGGTGCTGCCGTCCACGGAGAGGTTCAGGCCGTTCGCCGTCGAGGTGAAGGCGGCCGTCGGCAGCACGTTCGCCAACGTCCGACCGCTGGCCTTGTAGTGCGCGTTGACCCGCTGAGCGCTGAGCACGGTCGGGTACACCGCTGCCTCGTCGATCGTGCCGGCGAAATAGGAGCTGGTGGAGTTCCAGGTCCGGTCGCCGCCGACACGCCAGAAACCGGTGTAGTTCTGCGCGCCGGTCACCGCGTTCGAGCCGATCAGCTGGCCGTCCAGGTACAGCTTCATGCCGTCGCTGCCCTGAGTGGCCACCACGTGGTGCCACTGGTTGTTGTTGTAGCTGGTCGGGCTGATGACGACGTTCTGCACGCCGGTGTACGCGCCGAAGACGACCTTGCCGTCGTTCTGCATGTACACGTGCCGGTCGTAACTGGACGACAGCCCGCTCGCGCTGCTGCCGAACCCGATGATCTTCCCGCCGCGCGTGGTGTTGGTCTGGAACCACGCTTCCTCGGAATAGGTCGTGGGGTTGGTGAAGCTGGCGTTCGATGCGGCAGAGCCGTTGGTGCCGTTGAAGGTCACCGCGGTGTCGGTCCCGTCGTTGATCGCTCCGGCCACGCCCTTGGTGCTGGTGCCGAAGTAGGTGCCCGGGTTGATCGACGCGCTGGTGTCGGTGACCACCGAGCCGCTGGCCTCGCCCAGCCGGTAGTACAGGTCCGGCTGGTCGTTGTAGACCGCGGCGCCGTAGGCATCCGCCGGCGCGGGTGGCAGCGGCGACGTCCGACCCGAGGCGATGTACTGGGCAAGGACCTGATCCTTGGTGAGCACGGTCGGGTAGATCGAGACCTCGTCGATGGTGCCATTGAGGTAGTTGCTGGTCGGCCTCGAAGTCCAGCCGCTCACATTGTCCCCGCCGACCCGCCAGAAGCCGGTGATCGGCTTGCCGTTGGTGACATCGGTCCGCTTGGCGGCGCGCAGGCCGTCCACGTACAGGGTCATGCCGTCAGGGCCGAGCGTGCTGACGATCTGGTGCCACTGCCCGTCGTTGTAGGACTTGGTGGTGTTCACCGTGCGCAGCGCGCCATTGTTGACGCCGAACCAGATCTTGCCGGCGTTGTCCATGTACACGTGCCGGTCGTAGAAGGATGAGTTGCCGACCGGCAGGTTGCCGAAGCCGATGATCTTGCCGCCGGTGGTGGTGGTCGTCTTGACCCAGGCCTCGGTGGTGAAGGTGTCCGGCGAGGTGATCGGCTGGCGGGTGGCCGCCAGACCGGTGGTGGTGCCGTTGAAGGTCGTCGCGGTGTCGGCGTCGTTGTTCAGGGCCCCGGCGGTCGCCCGCGTCACTCCCGCGGACACCAGACCGTCGTTGTAGCCAAGGGTGTCTACCGCCGAGGTGCCGGACGGTTCGTCCAGCCGCCAGTACGTCGACGCACCCTGCGAGGCCACCAGAGCTGCGTACTGGCCCGGCGTCGGACCGGCCGTGGTGGTGATGGTGGCGGTGTCACCGGCCACCTGGTTACCCGCGGAGTCGATGCTGTAGATGCGGTATTTGTGGGTGGTGCCGGCCGGTTCACCGGCCGGCAGGGTATCCACGTAGCCGAGGTTCGGCCGGTTCCAGAAGGTCGAATCTGCAGTCGTGGTGTAGACCGGCGTCGTGGTGTTGCTGTCCCGCACGACCTTGTAGGTCAGCATCAGGTCATCCTGGTCCCAGTTGGCCGGGAAGGTCACCTTCACCTGGTTCGCCGCCGTCTGCACCAGGTTCGGCAGCATCTTGACGCCGGTCGCCTGCGGGCCGCGCTTGGCCGGCGCGATCGGCTTGACCGCAAAGCGCACCAGACCCTGTTGGGCGGTG
>JBBQGJ010000044.1:0-29196 GCA_038322925.1 Mycobacteriales bacterium | reverse complement strand
GGCATTCGAGTATCGGTCAAGTCAGCCCAATGGCCTACGAACATGCGGTCGCAAAGCTGGCTTTAGCGGCTTGACGGCAGTACCCCCGCTCTCACTCCGAGTAGGCGGGATCAACTGTCCGCTGTACGGGGGGAACCTCATTGGTCAGCACGCTGAACCCGTTGAGTGCGCTGTCCTGCAGCAGCAGCACATTTTGCGTGGCGGTTGACGAGGGCGGCCATGCATTCGAGTTCGAGGCGGGCAGTTGGAGCGGTCCCACAACGATCAGACAGGCCGGAAACCTACAGTCGGTGGCGTGCGCCAGTCCGGCGATGTGTATGGCGGTGGACCGTGACGGCTATGTGACTCGATTCAATGGTTCCAGCTGGGGCACTCCACTGCAGATTGGCGAAACCGGCTTTGGCCTGGCTGCTGTTTCGTGCCCTACGACGACCTTCTGCGTTGCTGTCGGTAGCTTCGGCAAGACTTATATGTACAATGGCGCAACGTGGGCAATGAAGGCTATTGGCGCAAATACCTACTTCAGCTCCGTTTCCTGTTCTTCGAGTTCATTCTGCCTCGGGGTGGCCCCCTTCGACCAGTTCGGCCACTACCAAAGCCAATTCGCTATCTTCAACGGCACGGCCTGGTCGGCAATCAATCCTGTGCCGCTCAACCAGAACCAGTTCCTGTCCGAAATATCGTGCCCCACAGACCAAGTGTGCGTCGCGGTCTACGGATACGGCGACTCGGCCTGGACGTTCAATGGGACGGCATGGAGTACCGCGGTCATCATCGATCCCTTTAACGGCCTAACGTCTATTTCTTGCCCGAGCGCTGCGTTCTGTATGGCCGTCGACAGAGCCGGGCAGATGGTCACCTACAACGGAGCAACATGGTCGGCTCCCACGGGCGCAGTTGCCGAACGGGACGGCCTCAGCGCGGTGTCGTGCGTGTCCGCCACTCGATGCGTGGGAGTGACGCACTACGGGTCAGCTGCGGTTTTCGACGGAAATGCATGGTCGGCAGCTATTCTCGTGGCCGCGAATGCGTGGCTCACCGCGATCTCCTGCCCCACGACCAGCTTTTGCGTTGCTGTTGATTCGCAGGGACGTTCGTACTCGTTCAACGGCACGACCTGGGCAGCTGCCATACGAATCCTGCCCTTCAGTGATGACGGGATTCAAGCCTCCGTCAGTTGCCCGAGCACTACGTTCTGTGTGGCGACCGGCGTCGGCTACGCCGCCATTTTCAATGGCGTCAGTTGGGCAGCGTCAACGCGAATTGATACAACGTCCGGCACACTGGACGTTTCCTGTGCGAGCGCATACTTCTGTGCGGCGGTCACCGGAACCGGTTATGTTTACACCTTTGACGGCTCTCATTGGACCGACGGCACCTTGATCGGAGCCACTACACCGTTGGCGGCCGTGTCCTGTCCGACATCGGGCTTCTGTGCGGCGGCGAGCTATTCCGGAGAGGTAACCACTTTCAACGGCATGACGTGGGACGTCCCAACCCGCATCGACGGCCAGAATGAAATGGTCGGATTGTCCTGCCCGACAGTCGACTTCTGCGCCATCGTCGACGCGTCCGGGCGGGCCATCATCGGCAGCAGTTGAATTCGCAACAGACGAGGTCCGGCACCTGTCCTGTCAGGTCAGCGATTTACGCCACGCGTCGGAGGTGGCGGAGGAGTCTGGCTTCGATTGGGCTGTGGTCGGCCCAGGGTGGGGATGTGGGTGGTGGGGGTGGGTCGCTGCGGATGGTGTGTCCGGTGGGGGTGGTGGTGATGACGCCGATGCCGTCGGGTGCTGTTCGGGTGGTCCAGCCGGCTGCCATTTTGGTGTAGTTGCAGCGTTCGCAGAGACCTTGGCCGTTGGTGATGGTGGTGGGGCCGCCGTTGGCGTAAGGGTTGGTGTGGTCGGCGTGCCGGATCGGGGCGTCGCAGAAGGGTGTGCGGCAGGTTTGGTCGCGGGCGATGAGGTATTGGCGGGCGGCGGGGGTGAAGAGGCGCCGTTGGTTGTCTCCGTTGATGAGGTGCCCGGTGTCGGGGTCGGTGTAGAGGCGGCGGATCCAGGTTTTGATCTGTGGGCTGGCGGTGCGGATGAGGTGCCGGGCCAGTGGGGCGGGGATGGGGCCGTAGCCGGTGAGGTGGGCGGGTTCGTTGTCGCCGTCGAACAGGGTGCGGTCGGTCATGACGAGTTGGATGTCGATGTTGGTTCCGGCGGGGACGGAGCCGAGCCCGGTCGTGTCGGTGGCAGTGTCGGTAGCAGTGTCGGTGTCAGGGATTCCGGTGCTGGAATCCGCCGTGTCGTCAGCGGTGTCGCTGGTGGTGGTCCCCGTGTCCGGATCCGTTGGGGTGCTGGTCGGGGTCCGCGGCGCCTCGCCGGCCGGTTCGGCGGGGAAGACTGCCGGCGTGATGGTGTGGGGTTGGGTGATTCTGGTGACGAATTCGTCGGCCATGAGTTGTCCGCGGGAGCGGCTGTCCCCGGTGGCGGTGGCGGTGGCGGTGGTGGCGTAGCGGTTGAGTGCGGCGTAAACGGCGACGCCTTGGGCGACGGGGAGCAGGGCGCTGACGTAGGCCATGGTGTCGGGGGCGGGTCGGATGCTGACGCGGCGGTCGCCGAGGGCTTTGCGGATGCGGGCGACGCAGTGCGCGGGGTCGAGGCGTTGGGCGATGCGGGCGGCGGCGTGCGCTGCTTGCCGGTCGCTGAGGGCGGGCAGTTGGCCGGCGAGCTCCTCATCGACGAGGCGCCGGTCCTGCACTGAGAGGCAAGCCGTTTCGCGGGCGATGAGGGTGGCCCGCCATTCGGTGATATCGCCGGCGCGTAATGCGGCGTAGACATTGGCATTTCGTGCAGGAGGATTTTGGCCAGGCCGAGGTGCCGGCCGCCGCGAGCCGGGGAATCGCGTCGGGCCAGCCCGATCTGCGCGGCGATGCTGCGGTGGACGCTGGTGTTGCGTTGCTGGCCGGCGGGTTGTGCCGCGGTGTGGGCGGCAGCGAAGGCGACGGTGAGTTTGGCTTGCGCGGCGGCGCAGGCGGATTTCATTCTTTCCAGTTGGGTGATCTGGTCGATGAGTCGGCGTCGCCGGCGTTGTCGTCCACGGCTGCGAGACGGTCGACGAATTGGGCAAGATCGTCAGAGGACAGCGCTGCCTCGCCTCCTTCGACCTCACCAGCCAACATGTGTTCGATTATATGGTCATGAACTGCCAAAAGCAAGCTTCTACGATTCCAAGAGCCGTCCGCATGGACCCGTTCGTTGTCTCATGCAAGAACATCAGGCTTGGCCCCCTGCGGTGCGTCCGCAGCCACCATGGAACCCGGCAGCCTCTCGCGAAGGTCGTTGCAGCGCCGGAGAAGTGCGGGCGACGCGAAATGGGCCGGCCGGGTCTGCCGACGAGACCTCCGCCCTGCTGGCCGGAATGTCCGCGCTGCGGTCCTCAACCCCACCCTCGCGACGCATCGACAATTCGTCCGCTCCATCGGGTCGACTGACCGGATTCCACGAATCCGCGCCGGGCGTAGCACATCTCAGCTCCAGGTGAGCCGCTCGGCATGGTCGTGCTCCTCGGCCCAAACCTCCGAACCCCCGCTGGTGACCAGGGCCCACCGGGTCACGACATCGTCCGGCCCCCGCAGCGACCCACCCCGCAGGGCGTCGTCGATGCGCCGGCGAACCTCGTCGGCCCGGTCGGGTTCTGCGGCGAACAGCACCCTGATCTGCACCAGATCGCCGACGCGTTCAGCGCTGGTGTGGTGCGGCGAAAGCGGACAGGGTGGCTGGTGATCCCAGTGACCGCACAACGCGACCGTGATCGCCCCGCCGGGTGAGCGGAGGTCGCCGTCGCTGTCCATGACGAGCTCGGCCTGATGGGCGAAGCGCTGGCGCATACCGCCAGTGTGGCCGCTCCGTGAGTGATTCGTCACCGGGGGCCGCTCCGCGAGGGCCGGGACCGGCAGCGGATGCCAGGGTGGGTACCAGACCGGCCTCAGGCAAGCACGGACCGCAAAGAGCCGGTCTCTGGCAAGCACCGACACGCACGACCGACGGATCACCCGGAGGGCCGGGACATGACGAAGTTCCACACCACGACGCTGCTCGCGACCGACCTGGCCAAGGCGTACGAGACGATCGTCGACGAGGCCGTGACGGCGCAGAAGTACGAGTCGCTCGGCAACACCGAGGTCACCGTCGAAACCACGGAACAGGCTGCGGGGCATCGCATCCACGCCCGCCGCAAGGTCGCGCTCGACCTGCCCGGGTTCATGACCAAGATCATGTCGCCGACCAATGTCTACGACCAGGTCGACGTCTGGACGCCGGCCGCCGGCGGCCACGACGGCACCTTCGAGATCAAGGTCGAGGGTGCGCCGGTACACCTCAAGGGCTCCATGACGCTGCGCGAAGTCCCGGGCGGGGTTCAGTACGCCGTCGACGGCGAGGTCAAGGTGACGGTCCCGTTCGTCGGCGGCATGGCCGGCGGTTTCGCGGCCGACCAGGCCACCAAGGTCTCCACCGAGGAGGGCACGTTCCTGCAGGGCAGGCTCAGTTGACCTTCGGAGTCGGGCGCCGCCTGCTGGTCGGCGGTTTGGGTGTGCCGGCGGCAACCGCTTTCGGAGCCCCGCGCCGAGCCGCAGGCACCAGTGACTGCATGGCCGCTGCCTCCTGCATCACGAATTCGACCAGCACCTCGGGATCGGGGACCAGCCCGGTGTCGGTGGCGAACCCGATCGTCACCGTGCCGTTGTAACTGAAAATCGTTGCGGCCATCGGGTTGCTGCCCGAACACGGGGCGAAGCCGATGATCTGCACCACCGGGCTCCCGCCGAAACGCAGCAACCCTTGCGGCCCAGGCACATTCGTCAGCACACCGACGGTCTTGTTCGCGAAGAAGTTCGTCAGATGGAACTGGACCTGGCTCGGCGACATGGACATGAACCACTGCAGGGTAAAAGTGATGACCGCCTCGTCGGAGTTCTTGATCCGCTCCATCTGCGCTTTCATCTGCCGGATCCGGTCCCGGGCGTCGGGCCCGTCCAGCGGCATGGGCAGCATCACCAGCGCGAAGTAGTTGCCCAGCTCGGCGGGTAGGTTGTCGGCGAACGGCTTGAGATTCACCGGTACCAGCCACTGCAGCTCCCTGACCGGTGCGTCGTGCAATTCGAGGTAGCGCCGGACACCGCCGGCCATGGCGGCCAGCAGTACGTCGTTGACCGTGGCCCCTTGACTCCGACTGATCGCCTTCACCTCGGCCAGGGATATCGGCGTCGACCACGCGATGGTCTTGCTGACGCCGAGCTCGCCCGACCACACCGTGTCCGGGCTGTCGGACAGCACCAGCTTGGTCACCGAGGCGACGTCGTTCACCACCCGGTTGTCCTTGCTGCCCAACAACCGCACGGCGTGCGCCAGCTGGCCCGGATGAGCGACGGACTGCACGCCGTCGTGCACCGCGCCGGCGCCGGAGCGCACCATCTCCAGCCCCGCGCCAGGCGCCGCCGCCAGCCTCGACGGCAGTTCCGTCGCCGTGCCGATCGGATCGGACACGGCCCTGCCTGCGGCACCGGCAACGGCACCGGCCACTGCACCGGCGATACCGACGGCGGCGCTGCCGGCCGCGTTCATCGCGTCGAGCAGCGCTCCGCGGACCGTTCTGATGCTGTCCGCGGCAGAGTCCAAGGCGGATTCGAGCACTGTTTCGACACCACGAGACACCGGCGCCGGCAGCGGAATCGGCAGCCAGGACGGGGATTCGACGGTCCCCCGGCGAGAGACCACGGCTTCGACTGCGGCCTGATCGGAGTCGCACATGCTCAGCATCACCTGGGTCAGCCTGACCCCGTCGGCGATGGCGTGGTGGGTTCGGATGACGACCGCGCTGCCGATGGTGCCGTCATCCAAGTGCACGCCCTCGACCAGGAACATCACCCACAACGGCCGTGTCCGTGGCAGCGACTTCGCCCGCTGCTCAGACATGAAGCGTTGCAGCGCACCGACATTGCCGGGTCGGGGTAGCCGGACCCGCTTGACGTGGCTGGTCAGATCGAAGCCAGGGTCGTCCGTCCACGCCCAGCCTCCGCCGGAGCGCACCGCCTTGCGCTGATACACCGGGAACCGACCGATGATCCGGGCCCGGGCGACGTCCAGCACCGCGTCATAGCCGGGGTTGCTGGCCATGATCATCACCCCGTCGATGATCATCAGGTTGTTCGGCCGATCCATCGTCAGCCACAGCGAATCCTGGACGCTCATCGGGGTCCGTGTGCTCACGGGTCATCCTCCACCATCTGCCTACGCCGCCCAGGCGAATGCGCGGCATTCGTCCGGCTGCCCGGCCCACGCTACTGCGGGTAATTGACGCAGGTTAGAGGCCAAGGAGGGGACCTGCGGGCCTTTCGACCTGTCTTGGGCCCGTCTGCCTGCGTCGATGGGACTTCCGGCCCTGACATCCGCCGCCGCGTTCGGGTGAACTGGAGGTCCGAGGCCGCGCCCCCGGGCCGGCTCGTCGTGCCGGCCGCGTCGGCCACGTTGAGAGCTTGGACGGACCATGGCAACGAGCGCAGCGACCGACACCATCAACATCTCCGACGATGTCCGTGCGGTCGTCGACGCCAATGTCGAGAACGCACGACGCGCGGCGGAGGCGTTCCGTGAGCTGGACCAGGCCGCCGTCGATCACATCGTCGACTCCATGGTCCGGGCCGGGCTGAGGGCCACCGGCGAGCTGGCCAGGCTGGCGGTCACCGAGACGCGGTTCGGCGTCTTCGAGGACAAGGTGATCAAGAACTTCGTGGCCACCGAGTTCCTCAACGACTATCTCAAGGACAAGAAGAGCGTCGGGGTGATCGACTCCGACCCGGAGAACGGCCTGGAGTACATCGCCGAACCGGTGGGCGTCATCGTGGCGATCACCCCGATCACCAACCCGACCTCGACCGTGCTGTTCAAGGCGATCTGCGCGGCCAAGACGCGCAACGCGATCATCTTCCGCGCCCACCCGATGGCCACCAAGTGCGCGATGCGGGTGGTCGAACTGCTGGCCGCGGCCGGGGAAGCGGCCGGCATGCCGGCCGGCGCGATCCAGGTCATCCCCATGCCTGACAACGTGATCACCCACTACCTGTTCAAGCATCCCGACGTGGATTTCCTCTGGACCACCGGCGGCCCGCGCATCGTCCAGCTGACCAACGAGGCCGGAAAGCCTTGCCTGTCAGTGGGTCCGGGCAACGCACCGTGCTACGTTCACAAGTCCGCCGACCTCAAGTGCGTGGTGGTCGACGTGCTGATCTCCAAGACCTTCGACGCCTCGGTGATCTGTCCGGCCGAACAGACGATCATCATCGACCACGAGGTGTACGACGAGGTCGTCGCCGAATTCGTCCGGATGGGCGCCCACCTGATGAACGAGGACGAGGCCGTCAAGCTGGCCGACTTCGTTTTCGAGGGCAAGGGCGACAAGGTCAACATGATGGCCCTGGGGCAGAAGGCGCCCGAGTTGGCCAGGCGGGCCGGCCTCGAGGTTCCCGAGCACGTCAAGGTGTTGCTGGCCGAACTCCCCGCCGATCTCGACTCGCTGACGGCGCACAAGCTCCGCCAGGAGAAGTTGATGCCGGTGCTGGGCATCGTCAAGGCGCGCGACGTGCAGCACGCGATCGACTGCGCCGTCGTCGTCACCGAGCACGGCGGCCTCGGGCACACCTGCAGTGTGTACGCCCGCGACGAGGACGTCATCGCCCGCTACTCGGCGGCGCTGCGCACCGGCCGCATCCTGGTCAACGCGCCGACCGCGGTCGGCGCGACCGGCGGCATCTACAACTCGCTGCCACCGACCTTCTCGCTGGGCTGCGGCACCTGGGGCGGCTCGATGACCACCGACAACGTCAATTACAAAAATCTGCTCAACATCAAGACCGTGTCGCGGCGCAAGACCCCGCCCCAGTGGTTCCGGGTTCCGGCCGACATCTATTTCAAGGCAGGATCTCTCGAGGCGCTGGACGAGGAGAAGTTCCAGCGGGTGCTGATCGTCACCGACCACGTGCTCGCCGAGAACGGGATCGTCCGGCAGGTCCGCTCGCACCTGGGGAATGCCTACGTACGGATTTTCGACGCGATCCTGCCTGAGCCCGATTTCGCCACCGTGCAGGCCGGCGTCACTCTCGTCCGGGACTACGAACCCGACGCGCTGCTGGCCATCGGCGGCGGATCGGTGCTGGACGCCGCCAAGGCGATGCGGCTGTTCTTCGAACACCCCGAGCTGACGATGGAAGAACTGACGCTGCCGTTCCTCGACCCCCGCAAGCGGGTCGCGCAATACCCCCAGGACAAGCACCAGCTGGCCCTCATCGCGGTGCCGACCACCGCGGGCAGCGGCTCCGAGGTGTCCCCGGGCGCCGTGCTCACCCACGAGGGACGCAAGGTCACCCTGATCGACTACTGCCTGCTGCCGGACAAGGCGATCGTCGACCCGACGCTGATGGTGTCGCTGCCGTCGACCTCCACCGCGGACACCGGACTGGATGCGCTCACCCACGCCCTCGAGGGCGCGGTGTCGATCTTCTCCTCGCCTTACACCAACGCGTTCTGCACGCAGGCCATCTCGATGATCTTCGAGTGGCTGCCCAAGGCCTATCGGGACGGCAGTGACCTGGAGGCGCGCAGCGGCATGGCCGACGCCTCGACCTTGGCCGGCCTGGCGTTCTCGAACGCGTTCCTGGGCATCAACCACGCCATGGCGCACGCGATCGGGGTGAAGTTCCACATCGCGCACGGCCGGGCCAATGCGATCCTGCTGCCCCATGTGCTGCGGTACAACGCCTCGCTGCCGAGCAAGTTCATGCCCGCGCCCGGCTACTCCTCCTACGTGGCACCGCAGAAGTACGCGCAGATCGGCCGGATCATCTTCGGCGGGCACGACGAGCAGGAGCAGCGCGACCGGCTGTTCAACGCCGTCGAGGGATTGATCGACGAGCTGGGCATGCCGCGGTCGATGAAGGATGCCGGCGTCACCGAGGAGGAGTTCCTCGCGGCGCTGCCCGAGTTGGTCGACATCGCCTTCCAGGATGTGTGCCTGCGCACGAACCCGCGGATGCCGCTGCTGGAAGAACTCGAACAACTCCTGCGGGCTGCGTATTACGGGGTTACCGGCGGGTAACTTTCCCGACTACATTGGTTGGATGAGCGCCGATGCCGTCGCCGCGGCGAGTATTCCCGACCCGACGATTCCCGACCCGAACCAGACGCAGGACACCGATGAGGTCCATGAGCTGATCCCGCGCGGCACCGTGGCCCGGCTGCTCCGGCACGCCGTCGTCGGCCCCGGTGCCGCGCTGCACGTGACCACGGCGCCCTTCACCGGCGGGCCGGCGACGACCCTCCCGCTGTCCACCGAGGACGACGTCGAGACCGCCTTCGAGATGGCCCGCGCCGCTCGCGTCGCCTGGGCGCAGCGCCCGGTCCGTGAGCGGGCACGGGTGTTGCTACGTTTCCATGATCTGGTGCTGGACCGGCAGTCCGAGGTTCTCGACCTCGCTCAGATGGAGAGCGGCAAGGCCCGGCGGGACGCCTTCGAGGAGCTGATCGACTGCGCCCTGAACGCTCGCCACTACGGCCGGGTTGGCCCGGGCCTGCTCGCCCCGCAAAGGCGGCTCGGGATATTCCCGGCGCTGACCAGGACCGTCGAGTACCACCATGCCAAGGGCGTTGTCGGCGTCATCTCGCCGTGGAACTACCCGATCACGCTGGCGATATCCGACGCCCTGCCGGCACTGCTGGCCGGGAATGCGGTGGTGCTGCGACCGGACATCCAGACCACGGTGACCGCGCTGTGGACAGTGGACGTGCTGCGCGATGCGGGCCTGCCCGAGGGGCTGATGCCGGTGGTGATCGGTCCCGGTTCGGTGGTGGGCCCCTGGCTGATCGACCGGGCGGACTACGTGATGTTCACCGGTTCGACGCCGGTCGGCCGCCGCGTTGCGGCCCGCTGCGGCGAACGGCTGATCGGCTGCTCGCTGGAACTGGGCGGCAAGAACGCGCTCGTCGTCCGGGCCGACGCCGATATCGAGCGAGCCGCCGAGATCGCCGAGCGAGCGTGCTTCGCCAACGCCGGCCAGCTGTGTATCGGCATCGAACGGGTCTACGTGCAGGAGGCGATTGCGGGGCCGTTCCAGGACGCCTTCCTCCGGGGCGTTCAGGCGCTGCGGCTCCGGCCCGGGGTCGGCTGGGGCGCAGAGATGGCATCGCTGGTCTCCGCCAAGCAGCGGGACGCGGTGCTGGCCCACCTCGATGACGCCGTCGGCAAGGGCGCACGGGTGTTGACCGGGGGACGTGCGCGGCCCGACGTCGGGCCGTTCTACGTCGAGCCGACGGTGCTGGCCGGCGTCACCGACAACATGCTCGCGTGCCGGAACGAGACGTTCGGCCCGGTCGCCGCGCTGTACACCTTCGGCACCGACGACGAGGCCGTCGCGATGGTCAACGACTCCGAATACGGGCTGAACGCCTCGGTGCTCACCCGCGACACCAGGGCGGGACGGGCCATGGCCCTGCGGATCCAGGCCGGCACGGTGAACGTCAACGAGGCGTACGGGTCGACCTGGGGCTCCACCGGCGCACCGATGGGTGGCATGAAGGCATCCGGGCTGGGCCGCCGGCACGGCGTCGAGGGCCTGCTGAAATACACGGAATCCCAAACCGTCTCGGTGCAGCACCTGGTCGGCTTCGGCGCCCCGCTGGGCCGCTCGGACCGGCAATGGGCGGCAATTCTCACCACGGCAATCAGCGCGATGAAGAAACTGGGAGTGCGATAATGGGCGCGGCAACGAACTCAGCGGCCGCCCCGAAGTCCGGGCCTGTCGAGCATTATGACGTGCTCGTGGTCGGTTCCGGATTCGGCGGTTCGGTGACCGCCCTCCGACTCACCGAGAAGGGTTACCGCGTCGGCGTTCTCGAAGCCGGGCGGCGATTCGCCGACGACGAGTTCGCGACCACCTCGTGGCGGCTGCGCAAATTCCTGTGGGCTCCGCGGCTCGGGCTGTACGGCATCCAACGTATTCACCTGCTGCCGCACGTGGTGATCCTGGCCGGCGCCGGGGTCGGCGGCGGCTCGCTGGTCTATGCGAACACGCTGTACGTGCCGCCGAGTGAATTCTTCCGGGACCCGCAGTGGGCCGGTATCGCCGACTGGGAGCGGGAGCTGGCTCCGCATTACGACCAGGCGAGGAGGATGCTCGGCGTCACCGACGTGCCGCACCGCAGCCCCGCCGACGAGACCTTCGCCCAGGTCGCGCAGGACATGGGTGTGGGCAACACCTTTCGGCTGACCCCGGTCGGGGTGTTCTTCGGCGCCGGGGCCGGGAAGACCGTCGCCGACCCGTTTTTCGGCGGGGTGGGGCCGGCCCGCACCGGGTGCATCGAGTGCGGCGAGTGCATGACCGGCTGCCGGCACAACGCCAAGAACACGCTGCCCAAGAACTACCTGGGCCTGGCCGAGGCGGCCGGCGCGGTGGTCCACCCGATGACGACGGTGTCGGTGATCCGACCCCGTGCCGAGGGCGGGTACGAGGTGGACACGGTGCGGACCGGTCCGGTGGGCCGTGGCCGGCGCACCTTCACCGCCGACCAGGTGGTGGTCGCGTCAGGTGCCTATAACACCCAGAAGCTGCTGCACCGGATGCGTGACGAGGGCGTCCTGCCGGGGCTGTCCAGGCGGTTGGGCCAGCTCTCCCGCACCAACTCGGAGTCGTTGGTGGGCGCGGTGTCCCGGCGCAAGGACGTCGACTTCACCCGCGGCGTCGCGATCACCTCGTCGTTCTTCCCCGACCCGCGGACCCATGTGGAGCCAGTGCGGTACGGCCGCGGCAGCAACCTGATGGGGCTGCTCGCTACGGTGCTCACCGACGGTGTCGCCGGCACGCCGCGGTGGAAGGTGTGGGCCCGGACGATGGCCACCCGACCGCGGGAGGCGCTGCGCACGCTCAACGTCCGGCGCTGGTCCGAGCGGGGGGTGATCGCGCTGGTCATGCAGTCGTTCGACAACTCGCTCACCGTCAGCGGGGTCCGCTCGCGGCTCGGCCGCTGGAAGTTGACCTCGCAGCAGGGCGAGGGAGAACCCAACCCGACGTGGATCCCGGCCGGCAACGAGGCCGCGCGGCGGATCGCGGAGCGCATCGACGGGTACCCGATGGGCCAGCTCGGTGACCTGATCGATGCGCCGATGACCGCGCATTTCGTCGGCGGCTGCTGCATCGGCGCCGATGCCGAGCACGGCGTGATCGACGGCTATCACCGGGTGTTCGGGCACGAGGGCCTGCACATCGTCGACGGTTCGGCCGTTTCGGCGAACCTGGGAGTGAACCCCTCGCTGACCATCACCGCGCAGGCCGAGCGGGCGATGTCGTTGTGGCCCAACAAGGGTGAGCCCGATCGGCGGCCCCCGTTGGGCTCCGGGTATGTCGAGGTGCCGGCGGTGGCGCCGAGGTCGCCGGTGGTACCGGCGACCGCCCCCGGGGCGCTGCGGCTGCCCATCGTGGCGGTGCGCCACGGTGCGCCGGCCGCTGTCTGATCAGCTGAGTGATCAGCTGTCTGATCAGCTGGGTGATCAGGGCGCTGATCAACTCCGATCGAGGCTCTGATCAAACAGTGGGTTACGCGGTGGCGCGCAACTCCTGAAAGGCGGATATCCGGCGAAGCGAACGAGCGGGCCTGACTGGCGAGGGAGCCGGGGTTGTCCAGAGCGATCCGAGGAACAGTCCGCTCCAGGCGTCGTCGTCGGACTCGATGGGGGAGTCGACGGCCTGCAGCACCACACCTCGGGAGCCATCCGGTGGCAGTGTGCCCGCCCGCTTGCGCCACTGCGTCCGACGCTCGTCGTCGGTCGGTGCGCGGTCGGCCTGGATGGTGCGAATCGACACGAGAGTGGTCATGTGCGGCTCCTTGTGGGTGATCGGCCCGGCGTCACTGGGTAGGGGTCGGCGGGCCGTTCCTGCTGAACTGTCGCGAAATGCTCGCTACAGGTCAGAGGGTGACGTTCGTCCGATAAATGCAGCGAGGCGTCTTCTCTTGAGGATTACTTTCGGCGCCCGTCGCCAAGGCCGGTTCTCGGCCTGGTCAAGATCGGGTCAAGCCCGAGGATTCGCCGGTACCGCGGAGTCAGTGCTTGACGACGGCGATCATGTCCCGGACGCCGGCGGTTGGCAGGTACGCGCGGGTGATCGCGATGCCGATCCGCGGCAGGTCGGCCTCGTCACGGAAGACCATGTACATCGGCGACAGCCGCGGCTGGAACTTGCTCTTGAAGGCGTGCAGCGAGCGGAACCCGTAGACCGGCTCCAGGCTGGCGCCGAGGGTGTCCAGGAACTTCTCCACCACGGTCTCACCCTCGGGATCCGCGTCGGACTTGGCCAGCGGCGCACCCGAGAGCGAGATGTACGCCGCTCCCTGCTCCTTGAAGTACAGGCAGGACGAGGCGATCAGGAACTCCATGGTCGCCCGGAATCCGCCGTCCGCCCGGCGCATCAGGTCCAGCGTCCAGCCGACGACCGTCCCGTCACCGCCGTACACCGGCATCCAGGAGGTGACGCCGTGCACCACGCCGTCGGCGCCGATCGCAAGGCCGACCTTGACCTCCGGGTCGAGCGCCTCGGTGACCCCGCCGAGGGTGAAACCCATCTCGGGCAATTCCTTGTCGCCCAGCCATTCCTGGGACAGGTGCTCGACCTGCCGGACCAGCGCCCACGACTCGTCGGCCAGCGTCACCATCCGGAAGCTCACACCCTCCTTGGGTGCCTTGTTCAGCGCCGTCCGGATGTCCTGCCACTTCTTGCCCTTGAACTCCAGGGTCGGCAGGTCGATCAGGTTGTCCTCGGCGACCTGCACGCTCTGCCAGCCGAGCGCGTCGGTGACGGTGGCGGTCTCCCTGGTGCAGGAGAAGATGTACGGCACCAGGGCGGCCTTGTCGCAGAGCTGAATGAAGTCGTTGATGGTGGAGGTGGCAGACCCTGGCGGACCGATGGGATCGCCGAGGGCCACGGCGACGCCCGCGTGTTTGCGGAAAGCCAGGTAGCTCTGCCCGTCGGCGGTGATCATGTGCCGGTTCTCCGGCCAGGTGGTCATCCAGGAGATCGTGCTGCCGCCCCATTGCCGGAGCAGTTCCTTGGCGGTGTCGGGGTTGGACGTGCTGGTCGCCAGCCGCCGCTTCCCGCGGCGCGGCACCCGGAAGGCGCTCCGGCCAAGGATCAGCACGATCAGGAATGCCAGATAGAGGGTCGAGCCGGCCAGCAACTGCGGGACGCCGTTCAGGTCCGTGTCGGCGTCGGCGTCGACCTCGGAGACGATGAGCACGACGATCACCAGGACGGAGATCAGGGCGGCGAATACGACCTGGAAACCGGACAGCACCACGGCGATCCACCAGGCCCACCGGTAGCCCTTGCGCAGCCCGTTCGCGATGAACAGCGAGATGGCCATGTCGATGATCAGGAAGTACCAGGCCTCGACGTCGTCATCGGGGGGACCGAAGGGGGTGAGCCGTCCGGGCACGAAATTGGCCAGCAGCTGCACGGCGGCGATCAGCAGCACACCGACCATGGCCAGGAGTCGAAGCTCGTGCCGGGTCGGCAGCGCCCTGGCCTTGCGAGCATTCGGACCGGCCAACCTGGAGGAGAACGGCAGGCTGAGCGCCACCGCGATCAGGTGTTCGGCGTCCGCCATCTGTCCGACGAAAACGATCGAGAACAGCACGTACGCCCAGATCGCCAGCCGAATCCGCAGGCGCCACGGTGGCCGCACGGTGGCCGTCGCCACGCTCAGCACCGCGAGCATGCCGGCGGAGAAGCCCACGTCGGTCTCGGTGGCCCGCTTGACAGCCCACTCCCAACCGGAATTCCGGAAGATCCAGAACACCAGGGCGGTGATCAGCACCGCCACGAACTGGTAGGCCACGCAGATGATCACCGTGCGCTTGGTGCCGAGTACCCACTCGGAGAAGCCGGTCAGGAATGCGAAGGCGCCCGCGACATAGACGTAATAGAAAGGGGTGAGGGCGAAGAAGCAGCCCCAGATCAGCGTGAGCCACCGGCCGTCCTCGAACGCCGGCAACCCGTAGGCCACGTCGGCGTACCAGGACTTGTCCTCGATGCCTTCCCACAGGGTGCCGAGGACGACGGCCAGCACCAGCGTGACGACCACGTAGAAGGTGGTGAACGGCAGCCGCTTGACCAGGCGCAGGATCGCCGGTAGTTCCTTCGGCGCGGCTTTCGCCTCCGCGGTGGCGACCGCAGCGGAGGGCGGTGCGGACCGTTTGTCCGTGGACTCCCCGGCACCGGAATGCCCTTCGACCCCAACCACGGCAGCCTCCATGTCCAGGCGCCTGGGCGTCTGATCAGTCCGTCCGCTAGGACTGTATATCGCCGCGTCCGGGCAATCAGGCGGCTGTCGTCACCCGGAAGACCGGGAATTGCGCGGCCACCAGCTCGAAGTCGGCCAGCGGGGCGTGCCGATCCACCGGCATGTGCGGCCGTGCGCCGGGCGCCACAGCCAGGTAGCGGCGCAGGATCGGCGCCCTGGCGGCCGGGTCGACCTCGTCGAGCTGCACCTTCGTCCGGCCGCGCCTGCGGATCACCGCACGCCCGCCGGCGGCGCGCACGTTGCGCGCCCAGTTCGCGTCGTTGCCGAGCATCGAGACCAGGTAGCGCTCGCCCTGGTAGTCAGCCAGCACGACCGGAAAGGAGATCACCCGACCCGAGGCGCGGCCGTGAACCTCCAGCGTCACAGCACGCTTCGGGGCCAGCAGGCCGGCGGAGAACTGGATCTCGGAGAGCCGGTTCATGATCCGTGCCAGCAGCCCGGGTCGGCCGCCGCGGTACATCCACCGCTTGACAGCGAAAAGCCACCGGGTCACTTCATCCGTTCGGGCCCGCACCCACTGGTTCATCAATCGCTCCGTCCCCGCCGAATCCACTGACGGCCGATCCCCTGGTGTCGACCGTAGACAGGTACCGCTGGCTGACCGCCTTCGGCTGCTCGACGACGTAGCCGGCGTCGACGTCCCGGGCGAGCCGCAGGAACTGCGCATGGGTCCAGGCGAGTGGCGTCGCGGACGCGGTCGGACGGCCGGGAGTGAACCCCGGCTGACCGGCCGGCGGCTGGAGGTCCCAGACCTGTTCCGGCAGCATCAGGCCCGGGCCCGCGGTACCCGCCATCGTGCGGATCTGGTCGCGGGCTGCGCTGCGATCGCCCGCGGCCAGCTGGTATTCACCGCGTTCCCCGTTGAGCAGCGGCCAGGCCCTTCCCCGGGTGATCAGCGAGTCGTCAGGGAGACCGAAGTCCCAGGGATCACCGTTGGCTTTCTCGCCGTACCCGTCGAAAGACGCGCGATGCCAGAACAGGCCGCGCGAGGTAGGCACGCCGAGTTGCTGGTCGAGCACGCCGAGCGAGTTCACCACGGCGGGGTCGTCGGCCGGCAGCACGCCGAGCCGGACCAGGTCGAGATAGCCGCCGTCGACGACGGCGCGTTGATCGACCTTGCTGGGTCCGCTGTCGCCGATGGTGTACGTCGTGCCGGCGTCGGGATTGCCGTCCTTGGTCAGCCGCAGGAAATACGGCTGCGACGAGTACGGGCCGGTGGTGGTGACCGTCCACCCCTTGACCTTCGACTGCCAGGCGTCCGCGGTGGCCAGGTAGCGCAGCGCGGCGGCCTCGTCACCGTTGTGCCGCGCGATGGTGGCCGCGCAGACCAGACCGGCGATCTCGCTGGCGATGGTGGCCGGGGAGTACCCGGATTGGTTCTCCCATCGCTCCGCGGGGGTCCACGGCGCGTTGTTGCCGTCCTGCTGGAAGCCGATCAGGAAGTCGGCGGCCTTCTTCACCCCTGCCCAGGTTCCCGCGTCGAAACGACCGAGTTGATACGCAAGGACTATCGGGAAGGCCACCTCGTCGAGCTGCAGACCGCCCCAGACCGGGGTGCCGTCGACCCGGGAATTCTGCGGGAACGAGCCGTCGGGCTTCTGCTGGACGGCGAACAGGTAGTCGACGGCTCGGTTCGCGCCGGCAGTGTCCCCGGCGGCGATCAGCCCGGTGCCGATCTGGTAGAGGTCGCGCGACCAGACCAGGTGATAAGGCCCCGAGGGGTCGTCACGGCCGAACGCCCACGGCGCCGACGGGGAAGCCACGTAAGCGCCACGGTGCGTCTTGTCCTCGCTCGCGGCCAGCACCATCGCCGACACCTGGTAGAGACGGCGCTCCTGTGAGGTGCGCAGTGACCGGGGCAGGCCCGAGAGTCCTGCGAGGTAACCGTGCCAGCCGCGGACGTACGCCCGGGAGGCGTCGGGATAGCCACGGTCCAGCGATGCCCGCGCGGTGTTCACTGCCGCTGCATCGTCAGCGCCGAAGGCGAGCGCCAGCGTGCTGTGCCGGTGCCGGGCTGTTCCGGTGAGCCCGGTGTCAGCCGTCTGGATCAGGTTGCCCGGCTCGGCCGATGTGTAGTGCCAGTCCATCCGACCGTCGCCGAGCAGATCGGTGTACCCGTCGCTGATCCCGCGGAAGCCGCTGGACGTGGCCGCGAAGGCGGGCGAACCGATCAGCGCGCTCGCCTGTGTCGGGTCCGTGGCGACCAACGCGTCGTGCCTGCTGAAGCCCGCATCGTCGGTGCGGGTATTCGACAAGGCGGTCTCGTGCACCGCGAAGAGGCGGTGGCCTCGGTAGCCACCGTCGCCGCTGGCGGAGAACTGAAGGTCGATCAGCACGCTCGCGCGGGCGGGATCGGTGACGTACTCGGCCTGCAGCCGCCAGCGGCCGGACTTCTCGGTGAACGTCTGCCGATACGCAAGGCTCCGCTGGTCGGTGTAGTCGGTTCGTACGTCGGCCGCCTCGTTGACCCGGACCGCGTGGCCATCGGAGTCGGCGACCACGAACTGCAGGGCTCGCGCAGCGGGTGAGCTGATGTCGGGGTAGAACACCTCGCCGAGCCCGCCGTCAGCTTGAAGCGTGAACCAGACCTTGCTGTCCAAACTCTGCGCGGTGCCGATTCCGGATTTGGTGGCCGGCAGGAGGCCGACGGTCGTTCCCGGCGCTCCCGGCGCGGCACCGACGACCGGCGGCGGGGCGTGTCCTGTGCCGGCGAGCGAGGGTGCGATCGGGATGGCGAGGAGCGCCACGCCAACCGTCGCGATGGCCAGTGGTCGTGCCGGGACAGCCCTCATGGTGCCTCCTCGTCGAGACTCCGGGTGACAAACGCCTATGTCGGTGAATACCCGACTGCTGCGGGAGGCAAACCCGGAGCTCAGCGTTCGCGGTGGAGTAGGACCAGACTGCCTTCCTGGTCGGTCTGCCGGAAGCCCTCCGCCAGCAGGGTCTGCCTGCGCTGCTCGATCCAGCCGGTGTCGGCTCCATAGCTGTCCGAGTCCAGGTAGAGGATCACCCAATCCGCGTTGAGCGGGACGTGGCTGGGGTCCTCCCATCGCGGCGTCGCCAGCATCACCGGATTACGGTCAGCCAGATGCCCCAGGAGGCTGACGTCGGAGATCACCGTGACCCCGGCTGGAAGCCGGTCGATCACCTGGTCGGCGTCCGAACACCACTGGCAGGGCAGGCCCGCCGCGGCGAACACCTCCGGGATCTCGGTGCTCTGCACGTTGGTGTCCACCAGCAGGGCCAGCCCGACCACGGCGGCCAGCCCGGTGGCACCTGACCACCAGATGCGGATGCGCTCGGCCGTCATACCCGATCGCAGTCGCCGCTGCTGGACCGCGACGATCAGTGCCAGGAAACAGATCACCATCAGCGGGGCGTCGTAGTAGTACTTCATCTCGAGGTACACCGCCCGTTCGGAGCTGAACCGGGCGAGCAGGGTGGGCACCATCACCAGGATCAGCGGCGACCGCAGCCCGAATGCCGCCGTCACCGCGAGGGCACCAAGCAGGGCAAGGCCGCTGGCGCTGTGCAGGTTGGCGACCGCAGCATCGACGATCGAGGACGTCAGCGATCCACCGGCCGTGCCGTCGTGGCCGGTGTTCAGGTAGGTGTATGTGCCGGACGAGCTGAAGAACGGGATGATGACCGCGGTGAGCAGGGCGAACGCGGCGACGGCCGCAGCCAGCAGACCGCCGGCCCAGCGCCACTGCCGGTTGGCCGCGAAGACCAGCGCGATTCCCGCGATGAACAGCGTGGTGTCCTCCTTGACCAGCAGCAGGGCCGCGCACCAGGCCAGCATCCGGCCCGGCCGGTCATCGATCAGCGCTTCCAGGGCAAGGGCCAGGAAGGCCACGGCGAAACAGGCCTCGTGGAAATCGAAGTCGATCACCTTGAGCACGCCCCAGGACAGGGCGAATGCGATGCCGAGGTAGTAGCCGAGGCCACCCAACCGCCGCACCGCCACCCGGGTGACGACATGCACGCCGACCGCGAGGAACACCGCCTGCGTGACGAGCAGGGTCATCACACTGGGCCACACCCGGTAGAGCGGCGCGATCACGGCAATGATCGGACTGAAGTGATCGCCGAGGATGTTGAACGGTGCCTGAGACTTGATGAGCACCTCGGGAGCCCGGCCATGGGCGTAATTGGCGATGGCCTGCTGGAAGATCGTGATATCCAGGGACGTCTTGAATTGTTGCTGGCGCAGCGCCGATTCGATGGTGTAGAAGACGAACGCTCCGACGCTGACGAAGAGGACTGCCGCACGGCTGGCGACCGGAAGGGGGCGCTCGGGGACGGGGCCGAAGTCCATCCGCCGGAATCTGGTTGCCGGGAGATTCGTCCCGGTCGACCGGAGAGGGGCTGCGTCCATGGTGGTGGCCCCTTCGCGAGCGGTCGACCTCGTGTCGGCCCGAGAGCACCGATGGGTGCCGGGCGATTTTACCGGCGCTCCGGGGAGCGATTGAACCCCGACCCGCTCAACCGACCGTTCCCGTCACCTCCGCAACCGCGGCCCGGAAGACGGGCAACGCCCGATCGATCATCTCTTTGTCGGCGGTGAGTGAGACCCGGAAGTAGCCGGGAGCCTGGCAGATCGTGCCCGGCAGGACCAGCACCTGCCTTTCCGCCAGCCGACGGGAGAACGCCGTGTCGTCGGACTCCGGCGAGCGCACCCACAGGTAGAACGTGCCTTCCGGTGAACGCAGCTGGTAGCCGGCGGCGGTGAGTTCGGCGACGACCCAGTCGCGTTTGCGCTCGAGGTCGGCCATGTCGATGGACAGCCGCTCCAGGTCACCGATGGCGTATTGCAGAACGGCACTGGGAAACAGCCAACCCGCCGCGATCTGGCAGACCTCGATCGCCTGCCGCAACTGCTCCCGTCCGGGAATGGCCGGCGAGATGGCCAGCCAGCCGACTCGCTCGCCCGGGGTGAGCAGGACCTTGCCGTAGCTGTAGGAGATCACCGTGTACGGGTAGAACTCACTGGGGCTCTGGAACTCGGCGTCGCTGAACACCAGCCGGGAGTAGGGCTCGTCGGAGATCAGCCAGATCGGCCTGCCCCATCGTGCTGACGCATCGGTGAGCAGGGCGGCCAAGGCCCTCAGCGTGGCCGGCGGGTAGATGCGACCGGTCGGGTTGTTGGGGGTGTTGACGATCACCGCGCGGGTGCGCGGCCCGATCGCGGACCGGATGGCGTCGAGGTCGAGGTCGTTGTCCTCCGGCCGGACCCGAACCTTGACGGGCACGGCGTCGGCGGAGAGCAACATCGGCTCGTAGAGGAACCACGGCGGCAGCGAGTAGACGACCTCGTCACCCGGGTCGAGCAGGGCGTGGAAGGCGACCGCGAGCGCCCCGAACGCACCTGGCGTCAGCGCGATGTCGGCCGGCTCGAACGGCAGACCCCGCCACTCCCGGAGCGACGTCGCCACGGTTTCGCGGGCCTCCGACTCGGATCGCTTGTAGGCGAACCAGTCCTTGTTCAGCGGCTGCGTATGGCGCGTGAGGGAGCTGACGAAACCAGGAAGCGGCATCTCCTGCGGGTCGCCCAGCACCAGGTCGCAGATTCCCGGCTCGTACCGCAGGTGGTCCCGCCAATCCAGCATGCCGAGCACACCGGCCAGGGCACCGGCTATCGCCGACGTCCTGGCCGCCAGGGGCAGGGTGGCGGGCATTGTCGCCTCCATTTGAGAGGAACGCGGGATTCAGACGGGGAGCTGATCGTCGGGAATTACCCTTCCATGACGACCGGCGGGATCCGCCGTCATCATCGCCGTGCGTGCGAATGACGGCACGTCAGGACTCCGGGTGATCGCCGGTGGCGCCGTCGATCAGCTCCCGGACGATGTCCATGTGCCCTGCGTGCCGCGCGGTTTCCTCGATCATGTGGATGAGAACCCAGCGCAGCGTGACGGTTTCGCCGTACCAGGCGGTCCCGGTGTGCTCGACGTCGAGCTCGTCGATGACCTGGTTGGCCGCGGCGTTGGCGCGGTCGTAGAAGGCGAGGATGTCTGCGGTGCTCTCGTGCGGTGCCACCCGCAGGTCCGCGTCCGGGTCGTCCTGCACGAACGGCAGCGGTTCGGTGCCGCGACCGAACGTCTCGCAGAACCAGCCGTACTCGACGCCGGCCAGATGCTTGACCAGTCCCAGCAGGTTGGTGCCGGACGGCGTCATCGGGCGGCGGAGCTCGCCGTCGTCCAGGCCATCGAGCTTCCACCGCACCACGTCGCGATGCCGGTCGAGGCTTGCCCGGAGGCTTTCCTTCTCCTCGCCGGTGAAGGGCAGGCGCCGCATTTCAGTGACCCCTGACGACCCAGTCGTCCAGCTGCGGGGCCTCGGCGCCGATGGTGGTGTCGTCGCCGTGGCCGGCGTGCACCACCGTCGCGGACGGCAGGGTCAGCAGCCGGTGGGAAATCGAATCGATGATCGTCGGGAAGTCCGAGAACGACCGTCCGGTCGCGCCGGGGCCGCCGGCGAACAGGGTGTCGCCGGTGAACACGACGCCCAGCGCGGGGACGGACAGGCACACCGCACCGGGGGAGTGGCCCGGCGTGTGCAGCACCGTGCCGACCACTCCGTCCAGGGTGATCGTGTCCCCGTCGGTGAGGTCGGAATCCGGCTGCCTGTCGCGGTGGGTCATGCCCCACAGCGGCGCGTCCGCGGGGTGCAGGAGGATCGGCGCGCGGGTGCGTGCGGCCACCGCGGGTGCGGCGTCGATGTGGTCGTTGTGGCCGTGCGTGCACAGGATGCCGACGACGTGGCGATCGCCCACGGCTGCCAGGATCGCGTCCGCGTCGTGGGCGGCGTCGATGATCAGCACCTCGCGGTCGTCACCGAGGAGCCAGACGTTGTTGTCGACCTCCCAGGTCCCGCCGTCGAGGGTGAAAGTGCCTGACGTGACCAGCTTGTCGACGCGTACCGTCACCCGGCGCCGCCCAGCCCGGTGTACAGCGGGTGGCGTCTGGCCAGCGCGGTGACCCTGGATCGCAGCGATTCCTCCAGTTCGGGTGTCAGCAGGCCGACCGGCGCGATCAGCACCTCCGCGATGATGTCGGCCACCTCGACGAAGTCGCGGTCGGTGAAACCGCGCGTCGCCAGGGCGGGGGTGCCGATCCGCAGCCCGGAGGTCACCATCGGCGGCCGCGGGTCGAACGGCACCGCGTTGCGGTTGACGGTGATGCCGATCTGGTGCAGCCGGTCCTCGGCGGCCTTGCCGTCAAGGTCCGAATCGCGCAGGTCGACCAGCACCAGGTGCACGTCGGTCCCGCCGGTCAGCACCTTCACCCCGGCGTCCGCGACGTCGGACTGGATCCACCGCTCGGCGAGCAGCCGGGCGCCACGCAGAGTGCGCTCGTTGCGTTCGATGAACGAGGGATCGGACGCCATCTTGAACGCCACCGCCTTTGCGGCGATGACGTGTTGCAGCGGGCCGCCCTGCTGGCCGGGGAACACCGCGGAGTTGATCTTCTTGGCGATTGCCGGGTCGTTGGACAGGATGGCCCCGCCGCGCGGCCCGCCCAGCGTCTTGTGCGTGGTGGTGGTGGTGACGTGCGCGAACGGCACGGGGGAGGGATGCAGCCCCGTGGCCACCAGCCCGGCGAAGTGCGCCATGTCCACCAGCAGGAAGGCGTCGACCTCGTCGGCGATTTCCCGGAACCGCTCGAAGTCCAGCTGGCGGGGGTAGGCCGACCAGCCGGCGATGATCAGCTTCGGGGAGTACTGCCGGGCGAGGCGGCTGACCTCGTCCATGTCGATGCGGTAGTCCTCCTTGGACACCTCGTAGGCGGCGACGTTGTACAGCAGGCCCGAGAAGTTGATCCGCATGCCGTGCGTGAGGTGGCCGCCGTGCGCCAGCGACAGTCCGAGGATGGTGTCGCCGGGCTTGATCAGTGCCTGCATGGCGGCGGCGTTGGCCTGCGCACCGGAATGCGGCTGAACGTTCGCGTAGCCGGCACCGAACAGCGCCTTGAGTCGCTCGATGGCCAAAGTCTCGATGACGTCGACGTTCTCGCAGCCGCCGTAGTAGCGGCGGCCGGGGTAGCCCTCCGCGTACTTGTTCGTCAGCACGCTGCCCTGCGCCTGCATGGCGGCGACGGAGGCGAAGTTCTCCGAGGCGATCATCTCCAGGGTGTCCTGCTGGCGGCTCACTTCCCTGGCGATGTACTCGGCCACCTCCGGGTCGGCGACCTCCAGCGGTGCGTCCAGACCGGGCCATGGCGTCGCGTCGGTGCTCGCCGGCGGATTCGCTGCTGCCACGTCAGTGGTCATGACGGGTTGTCTCCCTCGATCAGCGCCCGGTGGGCGCCCGTCCCGCGGGTCGTCACCCGCATTGCCCGAGCCTCCACCGTAGTCGGCCAGCCCGCCAGGGGCCCTGAATCCCCTCGGCGCCGCTCGGCGCCGCTCGGCGCCGCTCGGCGCCGCTCGTCGCCGGCCGCTCGCTCCGGCCGCTCGCTCCGGCCGCCCCTGTGTCGCCGCGCCCCTTGGTGCGCGGATCATCATCGTGAGCGCGCGGGAAATGGTCGACTCCAGTCACACCCGTCCCATAACCACGAGGTTTATGCGCGCTGAGCAAGATGATCCGCGCTGACTGGGCCATGGTGGCTTCGCGAGGTTTTCGCACTGGAAGCGAGAAATGCCGGAAAGTCTTGCCGCTGGCCGGGGGTCGGGGAGGTAACGATGCGGTGACGGAGGTCGTTGACGGGTGAACCTCCGTTTACGGTTCCCTGGGGACGGCAGCGCCGCCGGTGCCTTCACGAGTGGCTCGAGGTCTGCCAACGGACGGCGCCCAGGACAACGGTGCCGGCGTCACGAGCTCGTCCCAGCGAAGTGTTTCCCTGGTCCGGACGGTTTCCGGCAGGGCACGAGCCGGCGGAAGCGTCGGCCCACACCGAGTAACCCACCTGGAGGTAGAACCGAGTGAGGCTTCATCGATGGTTGGGGGCGGGCTTGGCCGCCACCCTTGCGGTGTCCATGGCCGCTTGCGCCAGTTCAGACCGAGGTAGTGAGTCCAGCGGCAGCAGCACGGCCGCAGCCGGCTCCGAGACGAATTCGGCCGGCAGCGCCGCGGGCGGCCCTGCGGACCCCAACGGCCAGATCATCTTCGGCGCCGCCGGCGCGCCGAGCATGTTCGACCCGCTGTACGCCACGGACGGCGAGACCTTCCGGGTGGTCCGGCAGATGACCGAGGGCCTGGTCGCGTTCAAGCCCGGGACGGCCGACGTCGAACCGGCCCTCGCCCAGTCCTGGGATCAGTCCAGCGACGGCCTGACCTGGACGTTCAAGCTGCAGGAGGGCGTCAAGTTCCATGACGGGACCCCGCTGGACGCCGCCGCGGTCTGCTACAACCTGGACCGGATGTACAACCAGACCGGTGCCGGCGCCACCCAGGCCCAGTACTGGTCGGACACCATGGGCGGCTTCAAGGGCCAGGTCGACGCGGCGGGCGCTGCCGTGCCCAGTGTGTACGGATCCTGCACCGCCTCCGATGCCGGCGATGCCGTCGTCAAGCTCACCCGATACACCTCGAAGTTCCCGTCGATCCTGGGTCTGCCGTCGTTCTCCATCCAATCCCCGACCGCCTTGAAGCAGTACGACGCGAACAACGTGACCGCCGAAGGCGACTCCTTCGTCTACCCCGCCTACGCCACGGATCACCCGACCGGCACCGGGCCGTTCAAGTTCCAGGCGTACGACAAAGCGAACAACACCGTCACCCTGGTCCGGAACGACGACTACTGGGGCGAGAAGGCCAAGTCGAAGACGCTGATCTT
Organism: Mycobacteriales bacterium; assembly: GCA_038322925.1. GTDB lineage: Bacteria > Actinomycetota > Actinomycetes > Mycobacteriales > Nakamurellaceae > Nakamurella. Next base: position 4,034 of record JBBQGJ010000044.1, on the reverse strand, counting down.
CAAGATCATTCCCGACGAGACGGCGCGCAAGCAGGAACTGCAGGCCGGCACCATCGACGGCTACGACCTGCCGAACCCGGCCGACTGGGACGCGCTGAAGTCGGCCGGCTTCAACGTCGCGATAAGGCCCGCGTTCAACATCCTGTACCTGGGAATCACCCAAGGCACCAACCCGGCGCTGTCCGACGTCAGGGTGCGGCAGGCCATCGCCTACGCGCTGAATCGCAAGCAGTTCGTCGATTCTCAGCTGCCGGATGGCGCCAACGTCGCGCCGATCTTCTACCCGGAGACCGTCAGCCCGTTCACCAAGGACGTCCAGACCTACGACTACGACGTGCAGAAGGCCAAGGACCTGCTGGCGCAGGCCGGGCAGAGCAACCTGACGGTCAACTTCTGGTGGCCCACGGAGGTATCCCGGCCCTATATGCCAGACCCCAAGAGTGTCTTCACCGCGACGAAGGCCGACCTCGAGGCTGCGGGCATCACTGTCAAGGAGACGTCCAAGCCCTGGAACGGTGGCTACCTGGACGGTGTCGAGGCGCACGGGGCGGACCTGTTCCTGCTCGGCTGGACCGGTGACTACAACACGCCGGACAACTTCATCGGCACCTTCTTCACCCGTACCGGCAACCGGTTCAACACGACCGCCGCCAGCTGGGGCGCCACGCTGTCAGATTCGTTGAAGGCCGCGGACGCCATCCCGGACGAAACTCAGCGAAATGCCGCCTACGACGACATCAACAAGAAGTTGATGAGCGAGTACCTACCGGCCGTCCCGATCTCCTCGTCGCCGCCGGCGCTGGTGTTGGCAGCGGACCTGCAGGGCATCACGCCGAGTCCGCTCACCGACGAGAAGTTCGTCGACGCCTACAAGAGCTAGCCGCACCTGCTGTACCGCGCGGATCAACGTCGCCGTCGCGGCTGAAGTGGTTGACTACCGCCTCGGCCGTCCCACAACGGGGACGTTGATCCGCGCGGGCAACGGGGGCACCGCCCGACCTGTCAGGGCCCGGGTGATTGATCCGCGCGCGGACAGCAAAGGGTGAGGAGGCCGGCTCTGTGCTGAGGTACACGGTCCGCCGGCTGCTGCAGCTGGTGCTGGTGCTGTTCGTGCTGTCCCTGCTGCTGTTCATCTGGCTGCGAAGCCTGCCAGGGGGACCGGTCACCGCGCTGCTCGGGGAGCGAGCAACGCCGGAGAAGCGCGAGGAACTCAATGCTGTCCTCGGCCTCGACCAGCCGATCATCGTGCAGTACTTCAAGTTCTTGGGCCGGGTCGTGCAGGGGAACTTCGGCCAGTCCACCGGTGTCTCGCCGGGGACCTCGGCGGTGGATGTGTTCATCACCAGGTTCGGCGCCACGGTCGAACTGACGGTCGGTGCGATGATCTTCGGTCTCGCGCTGGGTATTCCGCTCGGCTACATGGCGGCCAAACGGCGCGGTGGCGTCCTGGACAACGGGTACATCGTCCTCTCGCTCATCGGTATCGCGGTGCCGGTGTTCTTCCTGGCCTTCCTGCTCAAGTACGTCTTTGCCGTCAAGTGGGGCCTGCTCCCGCCGTCGGGCCGGCAGACGCCCGGCATCGAAGCGACGCGGGTGACCGGGCTCTTCATCGTCGACGGACTGATCACCCGGGAATGGGACGCCTCCTGGGACTCCGTCCGGCACCTCATCCTGCCGTGGATAGCCCTGGGGACCATCCCATTCGCGGTGATCTTCCGGATCACCCGGGCCTCCGTGCTGGAGGTGCAGGGGGAGGACTTCGTGCGCACGGCCGAGGCAAAGGGCCTGACCAGCAAGACGATCCGCAATCGGCACGTGCTGCGCAACGCGATGTTGCCGGTGATCACGGTGACCGGGCTGCTGACCGGGCTGCTGCTGACCGGCGCCGTGCTCACCGAGAAGGTCTTCGGTTACCCCGGCATCGGTGAGGCGCTGTACCTCGGGTTCACCAAGAAGGACTACCCGGTGATCCAGGTCATCATCCTGGCAGCGGCCGCAGCGTTCGTCATCATCAACACGTTGGTCGACTTGACGTACGCGCTGGTCGATCCGCGGATCAGGGCGCGCTGATGGTCACCACCTTCTCGCGTGCGCGCAAGCAACGCATCGATGCCCTGGTCAACTCGGGCGACGAAGGATCCTCGCTCCTGCAGGATGCCTGGGCCAGGTTGAAGGGTTCGCCGCTGTTCTGGTTCGGAGCGGTGATCGTCGGCCTGTTCGTGGTGCTGGCGATCATCGGTCCCTGGATCGCTCCGCACGACCCAGGTGCTCAGTTGCTGATCGATCAGACCTCCCGGGCCCGTAACTCGATCGCCCCAGCGCAGAACGGCTTCCCGCTTGGCGGCGACACCCAGGGCCGCGACCTGCTGTCCAGGATGATCGTCGGCGCCCGGCAGACGCTGCTGGTCGGCATCTTCGCGACGCTGATCGGGCTGGTCGGCGGCCTGATTTTGGGCATCTTGGCGGGCGCGTTCGGCGGCTGGATCGACACCCTCGTCATGCGCATCGTCGACGTGATGCTGTCGATCCCGAGCTTGTTGCTGGCGATCTCGATCGGTGTGCTGTTTACCAACCCGAACCTGACCAGTGTGATCATCGCCGTGTCGATTCCGCAGATACCCGTCTTCGCGCGGCTGCTGCGCGGGCAGATGCTGGCGCAACGCGAGTCCGATCACGTGCTGGCCGCACGCGCCCTCGGCGTCAAACGCGGTCCGATCGTCTTCCGGCACATGGTGCCGAACTCGATTTCTCCGGTCATCGTGCAGGCCACCCTGGTGGTGGCGACGTCGATTCTGGACGCGGCCGCGCTGTCGTTCCTCGGCCTGGGGTCGCAGGACGTTTCCCAACCGGAATGGGGCCAGATGCTCGGCGAGGCCCAGGGCAGCATCGACTCGCACCCGCAGTTGGCGTTCTGGCCGGCCGGCGCGATCATCGTCGTGGTGCTGGGTTTCACCCTGCTCGGTGAGGCCCTGCGTGAGGCCATCGACCCGAAGAACCGGCGGTGACCCGATGACAGCCTTGCTCCAGGTCGAGGACCTGACGGTGCAGTTCAACCGGAAGGGTGTCGCACCGTTCACCGCGGTGGACAAGGTCAGCTTCGAGGTCGCCCCCGGGCAGACCGTCGGGCTGGTCGGGGAGTCCGGCTGCGGCAAATCGGTGACGTCACTGGCGATCATGCGGCTGCTGCCCAAGCGCGGTACCACGATCACAGGCCGGGTGGACTTCGAGGGCACCGACCTGCTGTCGTTGCCGCTGGAGGGCATGCGGGACCGCCGCGGCCGGGACCTAGCGATGATCTTCCAGGACCCGCTGTCCTCGTTGAACCCGGTGGTGCCCATCGGTATTCAGGTCACCGAGGTGCTGGAACGCCACCGTGGGATGAAGCGCTCCGCGGCGATGGTGGAGGCTCGCGAGCTGCTCGAGTCGGTCGGCATCCCGGATCCGTCGCGTCGGCTCAAGGAATACCCGCACCAGCTCTCCGGCGGTATGCGGCAGCGGGCGCTGATCGCCATGGCGCTGGCCTGCCGGCCCCGGCTGATGATCGCGGACGAGCCGACTACTGCTCTTGACGTCACCATCCAGGCGCAGATCCTGGCGCTGCTGAAGACGCTGGTCGTCGAGCACGGCACCGCGTTGATCATGATCACCCATGATCTCGGTGTGGTGGCCGGTCTGGTCGACCAGGTCAACGTGCTCTACGGCGGTCGGGTGGTCGAGCGGGCGGACCGGCATGAGCTGTTCGCCTCGCCCCGGCACCCGTACACCCACGGGCTGCTGGCGTCGATCCCGCGGCTGGACGCCGGGCCGGGGGAGCGGTTGACGCCGATTCTCGGGTCCGTGTCGGACAACATCCCGTGGACCGGTGGATGCGCATTCGCGCCCCGTTGTTCGCGCGAGATCGACGCCTGCCGGCAGGTGAGCCCGGTACTGGAACCGCTGGAGTCCCGCGCCGATCACCTGCTGCGCTGCCACAACCCGGTGGTGCCGGTCGGCGCGGGTGCGGCAACCGTCGCGGCGACTCTCGAGGAGGAGCC
>JBBQGJ010000043.1:0-29412 GCA_038322925.1 Mycobacteriales bacterium | reverse complement strand
GCCCTCCCGGCTCGGTAGCGGTAGCAGCACCGAACCTAACGGCCACCGCGTGCGTGTCACCCCGGCACCGGAGCCCACGCGCCGACCCCGCAATCCCGCGAACCCTGCTGGGGGACGCGGGAACGGTGAAGAACTTGTGGTTGATTCATCGGTGGAATCATCGGACCGAGCGCCGCGCGCCCACGGGGGCAGGCCCCCCTGGCCTGCCCCCGCCGTCGGACTGTCAGGGGCCGTAGAGGCTTCGGGGTCAAGGGCCGGCCGCAGGCCGTCGCGGCAGCGATCGCGCAGCGACCCTTTGATGCCGGAGGGGCGGCCCCGTAACCTGCGCGGCGCGTCAACCCCGCTGCGGTGTTGACACCGCTTCCGGCCGATCCCCGGGGTGTGTTCGGCGTCGACCTGACTGGAAGCAGTCTGGTCGTTGAATGCCGCTCCAGAACGGGTACAGGTCAGCAGGCCAGGCAACTCGATTCAACACCGTTGCCGCCCAACGTCACCCGCCCACCGCAACCCTCCGCCGACCCACACTTATGCCGGAAGACCCCGAATTCGGTCTCGGCGGCAAACCCTGAGCGATCGCGTCCCGAGCATCGGTCCATTCTCGGATCTGCGACTGATACAGACCCTCCCGCCGCAACACAGCGGACTTCTCCCCGTGCGGTGCAGCCGCGTACTCCGCGACCACCCGTGCCCTGTACTCCGCCGTGAAAGTCCGGCGCACCGGCTTCGCCGCCGGATCCACCGACCCCGGATCTTGGCCAGGACCCCCGGCCGACCTCGATCCTTCACGCGGCTGCTCGGCAGGCATGATCAGGGCTGAGAGGCTTTGGGATGCAGTAGTTGTGGCTGTTGGGGTAGGTGGGGCCGCCCAGGTGTCGGCTCGGGTGGCCGCCGGTTCCACTTCCGGTGCTTGGTCTTTCGGGTCGCAGGGACGGGTGGCCGGGGGTCAGGGGAAGGCGGTGCGGATGCGGTGCCAGGCGGTGGCGATGGCGGTGGCCCACCGCCAGGTGCGGTCCAGGCGCAGTCGGGTCTGCCGGGCTGCGCGGGTGATCCGGGCGGCCACGTGCAGGACCCGGTAGCGGAATGTGGCGATCTCGCAGCGGGCCAGGTCGGGTTCGTCGGGGAAGCCGATGAGTTTGCACCAGGCGATCAGGTCGGTCGCGGTGAGCACGATCTCCAACCAGGCGCTGTTGGACGACCAGGAATGGCAGGGCAGGTTCCGCAGGCCGGTCGCCTTGGCTTGGCGGATGCGGTCCTCGACCCGGGCGTGTTGCCGGTGCCGCAGATCCAGTCCGGCCAGTTGGCGGGGCACCGCGCCGATCGGGGTGTCGGTGATGAACGCGGTGATGCGGTGCCCGTCGTCGTCGGTGAAGGTGAGTTGGGCGCCGGGGTGGGGTCGTTCCTTGCGCAGGATCAGCCGGGTGCGGGGTGGCCAGGCGGACAGGTCGACCAGGCCGGTGGCCTCGGCCAGCCAGGCCCCGTCCCGGATGGTGCCGTCGGCCTCGATCGCCGGGTACCACACCGTCCAGCCCTGTTCGGCGCCCAGTTCTGCGGCCTGCGCCAGGGTCGCGACGGCGTCCCGCACCGGTGCGGTGACCGGGAACCCGAAGGAGAACCCGACCCCGGCGTCCCGGCACGCTGCGGCGAAACCGTGTGTGGCACCGGCGGAATCGGACCGGATCAGCACCCGAGGACTGTCCGGGTCACCCGGCCGGGGACGGTAGGTTTCGGGCAGCGACAGCAACGCCTCACCGAGGACCTGGATGTGGTCGGCGGTGGTGTTGCTGCCGGCGTTGCCGGCCCGCAGCATCGCCGCGAGGGCCTCGCCGCCCGCGATGTCGGAACGGTCCAGGAACACCAGCAGCGGATGAAACCCGAACGTACGTTTCCATGTGGCCGCGGCGTTCTCCTTCCGGTCGGAGTGGTCGATGGTGATCGTGGCGTCCACGTCCATCACCAACTCCGTACCCCCGGGCGGGGCGGCGCCGGCCGCCCACGCCGCGCACCTGGCCGCCGCCCGGGCGGCCTTCACACCGGCCAGGTGCGCCGCGTCGACCCGGCCGTCGATCAGCCGCCACGCCGTGCTCACCGACGCCACCGGCCCGTGCTGCGCTTCCTGATCTCCCAGGGCGCCGATCCCCGCAACGCAGTCCGCGCCGTCCGCGACCGCGGCCGCCAGATCGGTGAACACCCGCCCCGGGTCATGCAGCCACGGGCCCTTGTACGTGTCCGCCAGCACAGCGCTCACCCCGCCGGTCAAACCGGACAGATCGGCCACCTCGCGCAGCAGGCCGACCCCGGCGTGCGAGACCACACCGTCCCCGTCCGCGCTGACCTTGACCCGTGGGACCATCGCGATACTCTTCACTCAGAAAGTGCCTCCTCGTGCCGGACATGGAACCTCAGACAAGTCCTATTATCCGTTACGAGACAGGCACTTTCGCCTTCTTCGCACTCGTGTCGACCGCTCTCAGACGCTCAAGCGTGAACGATCCAGGTTAAGGGGTACGAATGGGGCCTTGCAAGCATGAAGGGTCTGCTGTCAGCGGCGGCCTGCGCAACGTCGAAGACCCCAGGCACCCGGCGGCCATGGTCCACCGTCGATGTAGGCCAAGTACCAGCGTTCCCGGACCGACGTCCGTGTTGACCGTCCGTCTGGATGGACGGTCAACACGTCCGCGCTATGTGGTCACTGGTGGCTGGTCTGCAGTGTCCCTCGTCGCGTCCTGATCACTCATCTATGCGGACGCATAGACAGCACCCACAAAACACCCACAAACGAGTGGGAACTGGCTTGAACTGGGATGGACTGACGTGAACCATATGTGCAGGTCAGAGCCTATTTTGGCACGGTCTGAGCACCCCCTCATTTTCGTTCGCATCGAAGAGGTCCGGGGTTCGATTCCCCGCAGCTCCACCCATTTTCCCAGGTGGAAGGCCTTGGGCTCGCACACGATGTGCGGGTCGGGCGGTGCGCGCCCCAGAAGAACCCACATCCAGCGCGCGAACGGGCTGGCCTCCTTGCGCCGCGACCGCGCGGTTCCTCTTCGGTCTGGCCGGGCACACTCCGCGATCATGCCTGGCGTCAATATCAATTGCGCGATGACGATGACACGATCCGGGCCGTCTACGGGTCCGCCAGCTGCACCGATGAGAATCAACGGCCGGCAACGTCGAACTGACATGGCTGTGAAAGAACCGACCGTCAAGAACCTCGCCGGCCTCTACCAGCTCGCTCCGATCGATTTGGGACGACGTACGGGGAACGCTGGAGACCAACCTCACCCAGGAACCCAGGGACCGGTGGGCCCGGTCACCATTCGTTCTGGTTGTCGACTTGCGCCGCGGACGGGCGCCCGCACATGACCGCCGTCGGCGCCTTCTGGGTCGATGACCACCGCTTCTTCTGCGGCGGGCCCCGGTCCCGCAAGATCCGCAACGTCGAGCGCGACTCCCGCTGCGCGTTCGGCGTCGCCGTTCACGGCTACGACGTTGCGCTCGAGGGCCGGGCCGCCCGGGTGGCCGACGACGCCCAACTGCAACGCCTCGCGCGGGTGTTCGCCGGAGGCGGGTGGGCGCCCTATGTTGCCGACGGCGGCTTCACCCACGAGTTCAGTGCCCCCAGCGCTGGCCCGCCGCCCTGGTACGTCTACGAGTTCACCCTCGAGGAGGCGGACGCCGTGATGACGGAGGTTCCCGGCGGCGCCACTCGCTGGACCTTCTGATCCCTGGCTGACTCGCTGGCTGAGCTCGTGTCGGCCAGCGTCATCGACGCCGACGTGTGCCCGAGCACGGATGGCCTTGACGTTGTGCTCGGCGCTGAAACTGATAGCCGGCGGTGTTCCACCCCTGCGAGGGCCAAGTCCCGATCCTTTGCCGATGGGGCATTCTTCACCTGTTCCTGGGTCGTGGAGGTGATCGGACGGATCGCGCTGCAGTTGGGATTTCCGGCCAGGCAGCGCCGATTCGGTTGCGTGGCCGCGGAGCCAGACATCCGGGTCTGCGGCAAGGCCGGCCGGATGCGCCGGAAGGGCAAGCGCCCGACCGTCCGCGGTGTTGTGATGAACCCAGTGGATCACCCGCACGGCGGCGGTGAGGGCAGGCGCCGCGACCCGCGGACGTCCATGGCCGGATCGGCGCAACCTCTTGATCTCGTCGGCGTTGTAGCCCGCTGCCAGCGCACCAGGACTGAACGGCTTCCGAGTTCTCTTCGACGACGGCACGGACGGCCTCGGTGGAGGTCGGGGTGGTGCCGGAAGGCGTGAAAATCGCGTCTTGAGGGCCGCTCGCAGGGGTTTGGGCACATGCGGCAACCGCTTGGAGTCCGCGCCGCTCTCGAACGCGCTGTCCCGGCCGCTGATGGAGGGCAGGTTCCGGTGGCCCTCGGGCTGGGGACCGGCTGTGGTGCGATCACCGCGCTGGCGGCGGATGTCGCGGGTGTCCAGCGTCATGTCGGCGGTCGGCACGATCACCGACGCGGTCATCCGGGTGGTGATGGCCTACACCATGCCCGCGACGAAGTGCCCGGCTTGGCACCGGCCTGGTGCTGGTGACGTCGATGGTGCTCATCGTCGTGACGAACGTCTACTACATCGTGTGCGGCGTGTTCGATCGCTCCTCCCGGCTGTACCGGGCCGAGGGCGAACTCACCGGTGCGACGCGATGATCCGCGAGATCAACGCTGGCGGATACTGACCCGACAACCCAGGCGCCAGGACGGATAGTCATGACGAATCTCGACCAGGTGGCCGAACTCGGCCGCCGGGACAAGGGCCTTGCCATCGTGGCGACGCTGCGCGCCGACGGCACCATCCAATCGTCGCTGGTCAACGCCGGTGTGATGAAGGACCCGCTGACGGGCGAGCAGGTGCTCGCGTACGTGACGTACGGCAAGGTCAAGCTCGCCAACATGCGGCAGCGGCCGCAGACCGCCGTCACCTTTCGGGCGGGCTGGCAGTGGGCGACCGTCGAAGGGAGCGCCCAGATCATCGGACCGGACGATCCGCACCCGGAGGTCGACAGCGAGCGGTTCCGCCTCCTGCTCCGGGAGGTGTTCACCGCTGCCGGCGGCACCCACGACAACTGGCCCGAATACAACCGGGTGATGGCCGAGCAGCGCCGCGCCGTGGTCCTGGTCCGGCCGACAAGGATCTACGGCAACTGATCCGGCAGACCTGCGCAGCGCACAGTCAGCACAGTCAACACAGTCAGTGCCGGGCGACGACCAGTGCCAGCAGGTACTGACCACCGCCGGCCTCGACCTTGGTCATCACCGACAGCGCGGGAGCCAGCCGGGAGAGCCGGTCCGCCAGCCAGTTCGCGGCTTCTTCCGCGTCACCCAGGCTCGGGCAGCGGCCGACGATCTCCCGGCCGCCCTTGCGTTCCAGCCGGTCGACCGTGGTCAGCAGGACCGCGGGCTCGGAGACGAGAAGCCTGTCCGGCCAACGGATCACGGGGGTGACCGCACCCTTGCGGGTGTTGCACGCGCGATGGGCCAGCCGTTCGACGCCGCTCTTACCCTTCGCCGATTTCCCGGACTTCGAAGCGGTGAAGTAGCTGTCGATGCTGGGACCGCGCGGATCGTTCACCGAGGTACTTCGATCGACCCTCTCGTCACAGATCCAGCAGTGCCAGCCGTCCCGCTCGCCGACCTCGGCGAGTCCGCTCACCGTCAGTGCAGCAGGTCGATCTTGCCGACCGCCTGCTCCAATTCCCGCAGCTGCCGCGCCTGCAGGACACCGAGTTGCACGTTGGTGGTCAGCTTCTGCCCGGACTCGTGCTCATAGGCCTCGACGGTGGCCAGCCCGTCCTCGCCGACGTTGAGCAGGATCTTGATCGGCGATCCCTTCGGTAGCTTCGGAAGCCCTTGGAAGACAAAGCCGCCCGGCGGGGTGACCTCCCGGTTCAGCGCGACGACGGGCGAGGGCCGCTCGCCGTTCTGCTCGAAGAGCTCGAAGCCCTGGGTCTGCACCGCGTCGGCCTTCGTCGCCACGGTCAGTTCGCGGTCCAGGATCGGCAGCGGATCGTTGGCGTGCGCGATGTATTCGACGTACAGGTCTTCCCGGTCGTGGTCCAGTTCACGGTCCAGCTTGACCCCGAAGGACCGCGGCAACACCTTCTTCACCTTGGGCACGTGCAACGTCGGCGAACCCGTTGACTGCGAACGGATCCCCTCGGCGTAGATGGCGGCGCCCTTGACCACCGCCAGGTGCGGGTCGACTCTCCTTGCGGACCAACCGAACTCGTGGATCAGTCGGTCCCGCACCGAGGGCATCAGGGTGGCCCCGCCGACCAGCAGCACGTCGGCGATGCTCGACGTCGGCACGGACTTCGACGACGCCGTCTTGAGCGTGCGCCGGACGATCTGGATGGTGCGTTCGAGCAACTCCGCGGTGAGATCTTCGTACTGTTCGCGGGTCAGCTCGATGGTGGCCGCGTGCGCGCCATACCGGATCGGCACCTTGGTGGTCTGCACCCGGGACAGCTGGATCTTGGCCGACTCCGCCTGCTGGAGCACCAATTGCTGGAATCCGGCATCGCCGAGGTCGTCGCCGTCGTAATCGGTCCGCGCCGCGAATTCCTCGACCAGCCAATCGGCAATGCGGCGATCCCAGTCCGCGCCGCCCAGATTCCGGTCGCCGTCGATGACGATCGTGTCGATGGCCTCCGATCCGATCCGCAGGATCGAGGTGTCGAACGTGCCACCGCCGAGGTCGTAGACCAGCAGCGTCTCGGTGGACTCGCCCGGCCCGACGCCGTAGTGCAGCGCGGCCGCGATGGGTTCAGGAATCGTGGAAATGACGTTCAACCCGGCCAGCGTGCCGGCCTCGATCGTCGCTTGGGTCTCGCGCATGCCGAAATAGGCCGGCACGGTGATCACCACGCCGTTGTCCGGCGCATCGACCGCGGCGACAGCGTCCTCGTGCAGGTGCTTAAGGATCAGCGCGGAGATGCTCTCCGGGGTGTGATCGACGTCGTGCAACGTGAAGGTGCGGGCTTCGCCCATGCTCCGTTTGACCATCGAGACGACGTTCTCCGGCTCGGCCACCGCAGCATTGCGGGCCACGTCACCGACGGCGACCTCGGTGGGCTCCTGGAAATAGACCACCGACGGAGTGGTCAGGTGTCCGGTGACCCCGTTCGGCACCACGACCGGCCGGCCGCCCGCATCGAGGTAGGCGATCGCGGAATTGGTGGTCCCCAGGTCGATGCCGTAGACGTGTGACATATCAGTCCTTCTCTCGTTTGCCGGAATCACATGAAGATTTCAGGATTGATGGCGGTGAACCTCGACATCGGAGTACACGAGTATTCGTTTGGTATTTTCCGACCGGTAACCGTCGCGAATCACCCTGGCGATCAGTCTGTCCAATGACATGTCATCGGTGGGAATTCGGCGGAGTGATCGGTGACGATTCGGATCGAATCTCTCACCCACCCGAGTGTCCAGCGGGGCATATCCCAGCTGGAGCAGGACATTGTCCACCTCGGCCCGGAACGAATGGAGCAGCGCGGTGATCGAATCCGGTCCCAACTCGCCGGTGACGTTGTCCGCGGCCTCGGTGATCCCCAGGGCCAGGTGGGCCATCGAGTGGGCGGCCAGCGAGAGGTTCCGCTTGGCGTCGACGAGTTCGTCGGTGGTGACCCGCTCGACCTCGAGCGCAATGCTGCCGGCAATGTCGTCGGTCACGCTCGCACCCACGTCGGCGATGGCCTGCTGTTGCCGTGCGAAAGCCTCTTCCAGCGCGGAGATTCGCCCGGTCAGCGCAGTCAGTGCAGTCAGTGATGCCTGTGCTGCCGATTCGGCCACCTGGGCGGACCGGTCCTCCGTCTCCACCGTGGTGGTCGTCGCGGTGGGAGCATCGGGTTCGCCGGTGCCCGACGGCGGCTCCTCCTGCGGAGCGTCCTCGGCCGGTTCGTCGGCCTTGGTGTCCGGCGCTGTTGCCGGCGGCGTGGATTCGGTGACCTCCGGGTCAGCGGCGACGACCGGGGAGTGCTCGTCCACGGAAATATCTCCGTTGGACGTCTCCACGTTTTCCGCTTTCGGGGCGGGTGCTTCCTCGACGGCAACCGCGGCGGAGCTCGGGGACATTTCCGGGATCTTGCGTTTCTGCGTCGTCATGATCCGCTCTCTGTTATCCAGATCACGTGGACTCCTCGGAGCGGTCTGTGCTAACGGCGGCATCGCAAATGAGTGCATGCAGGGTATTGCTGGCGAGCTTATCGGGTTGCGCCGTCTGCTCCGACGCTTTCGGGCGCTGTGTCTGCGAGTACTGCCTGCAGGCATTCAGTGCCGGACCCGATGCTGTGACGTCCGGCACAGCGACGGTAGGTCGCGCGCCGGACGTCACAGCTGCTTCGGGAGAGCAGGCGGAGCGGGGCCAACTCAGGCGGGTAAGTCGATCTCGATCTGGCCGTCGCCCGTGCGCCGCGGGGTCCCGAAGGCCGACAGCAGCGCCATGGCCCGGTCGTTGCCGGTAGCGATCTGGGTGAGGACACGCCGCGACGGCCGGGGCCGGTGTGCGGCGAGCAGCTGCACCAGCACGTGCCCCAGGCCGTCCCCCTGGTAGTCGTCCGCAACGGTCAGACCGACGTCCAACGAGTCCGGGTCATCCGGGTAGCGCAGGATTCGGCCGACCCCGACCAGCCGTCCGGGGTCGTCCTCGGCGAAGGCGGCGAACGCGATGTGGTTGACCGCGTCGACCGAATCGACCAGGTGGTGCAGCCTCGCCGCACTCAGCGTGTGCGGGACCGCACCGAAGCGCAGTTGTTGTGATTCGTCGGACAACCGCTCGAAGGCTGTCGACAGCGCGTCGCGGTCCGTCGGCAGCAGCGGGCGCAGCAGCACTCGGCGGCCGTCGCGCAGGGCGACCGACGTGAGTGGCGGCGCCGCACCTGGGACCGGATGACCCGACGTCATAGGCATCAGAGTGCTACATCGACGCCCACCGTGACGGGTGAGAGTTTCAGATCGACGACCATTGGCTACCAACATCCGAGGCAGCCGCGACCGCGACTCGATGGGAGATCCGAGATGACCAGCAACTTGCCGTCCGGCGAAGGGACGCCGGGTGGCGCCGAATCCGAGGGCGCGTTCGAACCGGACAGCGCGTCGGCCGCCGGGCTCGACCCGGACACCGCCCCGGACGCCGCCGACGAGCGGGAAGACAGTTCCGCCGCCAGCAGGTCCGCGGCGACCGATCTGCCGGCGGATGGCGCGCCGGAATCCGGCGATGAGCCCGGTCGACCCTTGCTCGGCGATCCCGCGCTGGACAACGAGCAGGAGATGCAGCAGGCCAGGGCTGACCTGCAGTCGAGCCGCGAGAAGAGTTCCACGGCAGGGGATATCTCCGATCAGCTGACGGCGGCGACCCGGCCCGAGACAGCGGAGCGCGATCGCTCCTGATCGTCCCGGGTCAAGCAGTCGCACCGGGCAGCCACGGCACTCGCGCCACGGACTTACCATCGTTGGAACGCGAGTGGTGGTGCTGACCGGAAAGGGTGATGGCGTGGGCCCGGCTGACCCAGATGTCGCTGCCTTTGCCGGTCCGGGCGAGATGCGCGCGCTGTTCCGCTTCACCGACTGGTCGGCAACCTCGTTGGGACCGGTGGCGTCCTGGTCACCGATCCTGCGGCTCATGGTCGAGGTGTGCCTGGATTCAGGCTTCCCGGTCCTGATCAACTGGGGCCCGGAACTGGTGGCGCTGTACAACGATGCGTTCGCACCGATGATGGGCGCAAAGCACCCGATCGGATTCGGCGAGTCGGTCAAACAGACCTGGCCGGAGTCGCCGGACTCCTTCGACGGCAGGCTCGGGCCAGTGCTGCAAGGTCGGACGGTGCGCGGCGAAGACGAGCGACAAATCCTTGAACGCAACGGGTTTCCGGAGGAGGTCTATTTCACCTTCTCGCACAGCCCGATCCGGGACGCGGACGGGGACGTTGTCGGGATATTCACAGCGTCGACCGAGACCACGGCGAAAATCGTCGGCGAACGCCGGATGCGGGTGGTGCGGGAGTTGGGCGGGCTGTCCGCGGCGGAGGCCGGGAGCACCGCCGACACCTGTCGCGCCGCGTTGGAAGTGCTCCAACGGACCAGGGAAAGCGTGCCGTTCGCGCTGGCGTTCCTGCGCGATGCGGACGGCCGGGTGCAGCGGATCGCCGACTACGGGCTCGCCGACCCCACCCCGCCGCCGGCAGATGACCCGGCCACCACGGCCACCACGGCCACCACAGCCACCACGGCCATGACGGGCAGCCCCGACGGCCCCGACCGCCCCGAAAGCCCTGGTCGGACTGTCGGGCCAGGTGGGATTCCCGCGGACGTCATCGACCGCGTGCTGGGGACCGGCGTCACCGAGATCGTCACCGGGCTCCGCGTCAGCGCCGCCGGCGCGTTCCTGCCAGGGCCGATCGGACCGCTGGAACCGGACGCGGCTGTGGTTATGCCGCTGAAGGTGGCTGGGGGCCGGGCCGGTTCTGTCGGAGTGCTGGCCGTCGGGGTCAACCCCTACCGTCCGCTGGACGAGGAGTACCAGGGGTTCTTCACGTTGGTGAGGCGGCAGGTCGGTGTCGCGCTGACCGACGCGGTGGCATACGAGAGTCAGCGCCAGCAGGTGCAGGTGCTGGCCGACCTCGACCGGGCCAAGATGGAGTTCTTCCAGAACGTCAGCCACGAATTGCGCACGCCGCTGACCCTGCTGTTGGCGCCGTTGCAGGACCTGCTGGCGGCATCCGGCGGGCGGACTCAGCAGGAGCGCGACGACCTCGAGGCCGCGGTGCGGGCTGCGGAGCGGCTGCGCCGGCTGGTGGATGCGCTGCTGGACTTCTCCGGCGCGGAGGCGGGCACCCTGGACCCGGATCTGCAGCCCACCGATCTGGGCGGGCTCACCGCCGACGTCGCCAGCATGTTCCGGTCGACCGCCGAACACGCAGGGTTGCGATTCGGTGTCGAGGTGCCGCCGACACCGGTGACAGCGCGGGTGGACCGGGCCATGTGGTCGACCATCGTGACCAATCTGCTGTCCAACGCGGTGAAGTACACGCAGCAGGGCGGGATCGACGTTCTGTTGGCGGCGACGGACGACGCAGTGGTGCTGACCATCAGCGATACCGGGAGCGGTATTCCCGCCGACGAAAGGGATTCGGTCTTCCAGCGGTTCTTCCGGTCCGCGGGCGGCGGCCGGGACCGGGGCGCGGGCATCGGCCTCGCGCTGGTCGCCGATCTGGTCAAGGTGCATGACGGCCGGGTCGATCTGGACAGCACCCCGGGGCAGGGCACCAAATTCACCGTGACGCTGCCGCTGACGACCGTCCGGTCCAGCGGCAACCATCCGGCGCTCGATCCGCCTGATGGCGCCGAAAGACCCCGACTGCTGCTGATCGAGGACGACGACGACCTGCGCGCCTACCTGACGCGGCTGCTGAGCAGCGACGGGTGGGCGGTGCAGGCGGTCGCGGACGCGGAAACCGCGCTCACGGCGACCGCCGATCCGAATCGCCGGGCGCCCGAACTGGTGCTCACCGACGTCATGCTCCCCGGCCGCAGCGGATTACAGGTCACGGCCGAGCTCCGCAACTCGCCGCGGACGGCGCGGCTGCCGATCATCGTGCTCACAGCGCGGGGCGGCTCCGCCGCCGCCGCCGAGGGCCTGGCCGCCGGCGCCGACGACTGCATCACCAAGCCGTTCTCCTCCCAGGAACTGCTGGCCAGGGTGCGCGCCAACCACGAACTGCACGAGTTGCGGGAGAGCGCCGTTGACCAGGCGGAGGACAAGGCAGCGTCGATTCGCACGGCGCTGGACAGCAACAGGGTGATCGGCACCGCGATCGGGATCGTGATGGCCGGCTACCGGCTCACCGCCGCGCAGGGGTTTCAGCTGCTCGCGAAGGCCAGCCAGCACAGCAACCGGAAACTGCGCGAGATCGCCGCTGAGGTGGTCGATTCCGGGAAGCTCCCGTTGCGGCCGACCGTCACGGACGATCTGGTGATGCGTGTCACGAGCCAATAGGGCGGCCCGGGCCGGCTGTTTTCTCAACCGGCCTGGGCCTCGGGTGTCCGCCCCCTTCCGGTAGCGGGCGGCGCACCCTGTGGTCAAGGTTTCCAGAGATCCATGGAATCAACCCATTTCACGCCCCGCGGGCGCGGCTGGTTGCGCCGAGGAGTATGAGTGGTCCAAGCGCCCGTCTCGTCCGGACGTCGCGGTCGCTCAGGCCCCGCTGGTCCAACACCGGGCTGGCCGGGGCCGCCCTGTCACGCTCGACCTCGGCGAGTACTGATCGCGACGTCGAACGGCGGCTCAGGCGTGCGGCCCGCTCGCCTCCAGAAACGCCAGCACCGCCTTGACCCGACGATTGACCTCGCCCTCGTCGATCAGGCCGAGCTTCTGGAACACGACGCCGATGTGCTTTTCCACGGCGCGGTCGGACAGGAACAGCGATCTCGCGATGGCGGCATTGTTCTTGCCGGTGGCCATTTCCGCCAGCACGTCCCGCTCCCGTTCGGTGAGCGCCTGCAGCGGCGATTTCGACTCCCGGGAGCGCCGGTTCATCAGACCCTCGACGATCTTCGGGTCGAGCGCCGACCCGCCCCGGCACACGTCCTGTAGCGCCCTGACGAGTTCGTCGACCTGGGAAACCCGCTCCTTGAGCAGGTACCCCAGGCCGGCCACACCGTCCGACAGCAGGTCGAAGGCCATGTCGTTCTCGGCGTACTGGGACAGCACCACGACCCCGACCCCGGGGTATTCGGCGCGGATGCGTTTGGCGGCATCGATCCCCCGGAGGTGAAGGTCGGTGGCATCCGGATGTCGGTCAACACCGCGTCGGGGTGGAGTTCGGCGACGGCCTTCATCAGGGAGTTCGGATCCTCGACTGCCCCGACGAGGTCGATCTCGTCCACCTCGGCCAGCAGCGCGGACGTGCCCTCCCTGACCAGGAAGTTGTCCTCGGCGAAGACCACGCGCAAGACCACCGTCGGACTGTAGCGCCTCGCCCGGCTACCGCGCCTTCGTCAGCCACCTGGTCTTCGTCAGCCACCTGGTCTTCGTCAGCTATGTGGCCTTCGTCAGCTACGTGGCCTTCGGCGGGGGATGGCAGATCGGGGCGCGGCACCGGTCGACGCCGACCGCCCGGGTGCGCCACTCGCCGGCGGAGATGACGTGGACCAGCGCGGTGAACCGCTCGCCATCCTCGAGGATCTCGGTGTCCCGGTCGTAGACCATGCCCAACCGGTGCATCACGGCCTGACTCGGCCGGTTCGGTTCGTCGGTCATGGAGATGATGTGGTCCAGTCCGAGGTTGTCGAATCCGTGGTCCATCCAGCCGGTGGCGGCCTCCGTCGCGTAGCCGTGACCCCAGTGCTCGGAGGCGAAACGCCAGGCGATTTCGACCTCGTCGCGATGCGAGGAGTGCCGGTGCAGCCCGCACATGCCGAGAAACGCCCCATCGGATCGTCGCTCCACGGCCAGCAGTCCGACACCCTGCTGTTCGAACGATTGCTGCGCCCAGGCGGCGATGTCATCGGAATAGTCGCGACGCAGCGGGGTGCCTCCGAGGTATCGCACCACCGCCGGATCGGCGTTGAGCGCGGCATAGGACGGCAGATCGTCCTCGCGGAACGTCCTCAAGGTCAACCGCGGCGTCGTCGCCACCACCGTGCCTGCCCAGCCGACCATCGGACCACCACCTGACGCGCCTGCTCGCCGTGACGGCACCGGCATACCACGCTCGTGGTACCGGCAAGTGCCGACGGCTGGACGACGACAACGTCAGGCCATTCGGGGAACCTGGTCTGGTGAAGTCCTTACCCAGGTTCCAGGAGACCTCATGATCGTCATTGACCACGTGAGCAAGCACTACGGCAAACAGACGGCCGTCGACGATCTGAGTTTCGAGGTGAAACCCGGTGTGGTGACCGGATTCCTGGGGCCGAACGGGGCCGGCAAGTCCACCACCATGAGGATGATCATCGGGCTGGACCGGCCCTCGTCAGGGCAGATCACCGTCAACGAGCGGCGGTACGCGGACCTGCGGGCGCCGCTGCACGAGGTCGGCGCCTTGCTGGAGGCCAAGGCCGTGCACCCCGGCCGCTCTGCCCGCGATCACCTGCTCGCCGTCGCCACCACCACCGGCATCCCGATCAGGCGGGTGGACGAAACCCTCGACCTGGTCGGCCTGACCTCGGTCGCGAACCGCAGGGCCGGCACGTTCTCCCTCGGTATGTCGCAGCGGCTGGGCATCGCGGGGGCGCTGCTCGGTGATCCGGAGATCGTGATGCTCGACGAGCCGGTGAACGGTCTGGACCCGGAGGGCATCCTGTGGATTCGCGGGCTGCTGGCCGAACTGGCCGCGCAGAGCCGCACGGTCTTCGTCTCGTCTCATCTGATCACCGAGATCACCGCGGTGGCAGAGCATCTGGTGATCATCGGGCGCGGCAAGCTGATCGCTGAGCTGCCGGTGGCCGAGCTCGCCGCCGGTGCCGCCGGCCGGTCCGTGCTGGTCCGCTCGCCCGATGCCGGCCGGTTGGCCGACGAGATCCGGGCCGACGGGGTGGACATCCGGACGGGTGCGGACGCCGAGCTGCTGGAGGTGACCGGGCTGGAGGCCAGGGTGATCGGCCGGCGGGCCGCCGAGGCCGGGATCGTGCTGTACGAGCTGAGCCCGAAATCGGTGTCCATGGAGCAGGCCTTCATGGACCTCACCCGCGACGCGGTGGATTACCCGACGCACCTCGCCGCCCCCGAGCTCGCCCAGTCCGACAGGAGCGCCGCCTGATGAGCATCATCGAAGAATCCGGAGCCACTACGTCGGTGCCCGCGCAATCGGCGCGGATCACCCGGCTGGACAGTTCGTCACTGAAGGTGACCCAATGGCGGGTGATCCGCTCCGAGTGGATCAAATTGCGCAGCGTCCGATCGTGGTTGGTGATGATCGGCGCTGCCGTGGTGGTCGTGGTCGGGATGGGTGCACTGGCGGCCGCTGTCGCGTCCGGCGCGGTGACCGGGCCGACCCGCCCCGGCGGTGGCGGCGCGGCTACCGGGCGGAACCCGTTCGCCTCCACCGACCCGACCGCGCTCAGCATGGCCGGCGTCACCCTCGCCCAGTTGATCGTCGGTGTGCTCGGCGTGCTTCTGGTCAGCAACGAGTACGCCAACGGCTCGATCAGGAACTGGTTCGGCGCGGTGCCCCGGCGGCTGCCCGTGCTGTGGGGCAAGGCCGTCGTGCTGACACTGACGCTCGCAGTCGTGATGGTGGCTGCGTGTCTGGCGGCGTTCCTGCTCGGCCAGGCCATCCTCGGTGGCGACAAGGGCACCACGCTCGCGGCGGACGGCGTGCTGCGGGCCGTGATCGGATCCGGTCTTTACCTGGCCGGGATCGGGTTGTTCGGCATCGCCATCGGGGCGCTGATGCGGAACACCGCAGGTGCGATCGCCGTGGTGGTCGCCTCGCTGTTGATCGTCCCTGGGCTGATCGGCCTGGTCCTGCCGGATTCGTGGAACCAGAACATCAGCCCGTACCTGCCATCGACGGCGGGTCAGGCGTTCACCACCGTGCACCCGGCTGACACCCTGCTGGCGTCCGGGTCCGGGGCCGCGGTGTTCGTCGGCTGGCTGGTCGTGCTGCTGGCCGGGGCCGCCATGCTCCTGCGCCGCCGGGACACCTGATCGTTCGTAGGCTGAACCCATGCGCAGTGCGACATGAGCAGTGCTGGGGCGACCGTCGAGCCGTCCGACACCATGGTGCCCGACGTCTCGACGGTCACGGGGACAACGACCGATCAACTCCCCGAACCGCAGGTCCCCGGGCCGTGGTTCCAGGCCTGCTCACGGCAGTTCCGCGGTCATCCGCACCTGATGGATCTGGCGCTGGCGGCGGGGATCTACCTGTTCACCGTCCTCGCACTGGTCGCCGGTCCGCCGTTCGGTGACGCCGTCACCGCACCGGCCTGGTCCTATATGGTGGCCGGGGTCACCTGCGGGGCGCTGGTGTTCCGCCGGACGCACCCGTGGATCGTCCTGATCGTCACCGCCGCGGGCTACCTGGTCGTGCAGTTCTACTCCAGCGACGTCCCGCCGCTGATCCTGGCCGTCGTGACCGCGCTCGCCACCGTCACCTTGGCCGGTCGGCGGCGGTGGGCGATCCTCGCCGCGGTGACGATCATGGTGTCCGCGCTGGCCATCGGCTGGATCACCCACGGCGAGGACTGGTCGCACCCGCGTCCGGTGGCCATCGCCGCGTTGTGCGCGCTGGCCATCGCGCTTGCCGATGCCACCCGGAACCGCCGGGCGTACGTGGCGGCCATCGAAGAACGGGCCCGACGTGCGGAGGCGTCCCGGGAACAGGACGCGCTGCGCCGGGTCGCCGACGAGCGGCTGCGGATCGCCAGGGACCTGCACGACGTGCTGGCCCACCACATCGCGGTGATCAACGTGCAGGCCGGGGTCGCAGGTCATCTGATGGAGCAACGCCCGGAGCAGGCCAGAGCGGCCCTCGACCATGTCCGGGCGGCCGCGCGGTCCGTGCTGTCCGAGATGCAGGCCGTGCTGACCGTGCTGCGAGATCCCGGCGACGGTGAGGGTCCGGCCGAGCCCGCGCCGGGCCTGCGCCACCTCGATGGACTGCTGGACAGATTCCGGACCCTCGGCCTGTCCGTCGATCTCGTTGTCAGTGGAGTGCCGGCGCCGTTGCCGGCCGCGGTCGACCTGGTCGCCTACCGCGTGGTCCAGGAGTCGCTGACCAACGTGCGCAAGCACGGGGGGGCGGCCGCCGAGGTCCGGCTGGAACATCGGCCGTCAGCACTGGTCATCGTCGTGACGAACTCCGGCGGCCGTGTGCCTGCTCGGGTTCCGGCAGGGGTTCCAGCTGGGGTCCAAGCAGCCCCGGCTAACAGCGGTTTCGGCTTGATCGGCATGCGGGAACGCGTCAACAGCGTCGGCGGCGAACTGCGTGCCGCGCCGACCGCCGACGGCGGCTTCGTCGTCACCGCGACGCTGCCGTTCGTCCGATGACCACCCGCGTGCTCATCGCGGACGATCAGGCCCTGCTGCGGGCCGGATTTCGGGCCCTGATCGACTCCGCCGACGACCTGGACGTGGTGGGCGAGGCCTCCACCGGGCGTGAGGCGCTGGAGCTGGTCCGGGCCGGCGGGGTCGACGTGGTGCTGATGGACGTCCGGATGCCCGAGATGGACGGGCTGGCCGCGACCAGAGCGATCACCGGGGATCCCGCGCTGGGCGAGGTGAAGGTGCTCATCCTCACCACATTCGAGCTCGACGAGTATGTCTTCCAGGCGCTGCGCTCCGGCGCGAGCGGGTTCCTGGGCAAGGGCGTCGGGCCCGACGAACTGCTCGACGCGATCCGGCTGGTCGATCGGGGCGATTCCCTGCTGTCGCCGGTGGCCACCCGCGCACTCATTACGAGATTCCTTGACCGGCCGGAACGTCCGGCGGGCTTCGCACCGGAACGCCTGCGGATGTTGACCCCTCGGGAGCGGGAGGTCGTGGGACTGGTCGCCATGGGACTGTCCAACGACGAGTTGGCCGAGCATCTGGTGGTGAGCCCGCTGACCGCCAAGACACATGTGAACAGGGCCATGACCAAGCTCGGCGCCCGCGATCGCGCCCAGCTGGTGGTGATCGCCTACGAAACCGGACTGGTGCGCGCGGGCGAGGGGCGACCGGAACGTCAGCGAGAGTAGAGCCGCGGTGTGACGGTGCAAGCCGTGCCGCGCTCGGTCGGGATCCGTCGCGGGTCGGCCCCACTGGGCGCCGCATTTGCGGTCTGGGCGCCAATATGTTCCGGCGCCGAGTCATGAAAAGCGGCACTGACTGCGAGGTCTCGAACCGGACAAATGCTACTTTCCGGCAAGTTCGAGCCAGGAGAAATCGCCGGTGATCCGGGACTGCACCTTCATGGTGGTGTTGGCTTGGACCCATTCGAGCAGCGCGGCATCCCCGGACTTGGCGTCCTCCTCGGTTTGCCAGGCGCTCATCGAAATCACCCGGTCGTCCTCGACGATCACGCCATAGGCCACATAGCCCGGGATCGCGGTGACGATCGGGATCACCCCGGCGCGGGCCTTGGCCTCCAACGCATCCCTGTCCTCGGAATGGGTGTAGGTCACCAGTCGTCCATACATGCCAAACTCCTTTGTCGGCTCGGGTGTCAGCGATGTCTAACAGTCCTGGACAGTTCCCGCCACCAGGGGTTTTGCCCTGCGAATTACTCGCCTCCGTGAATCCCCGACTGTGCACCTTCACGCACAGCTGCGACTGATGCCGGCTTCGCTTCGTCATCGCATTCCGCTTTCAGTACCGCATCGTGTCGTCGGTATCGAGGAAGTTCACTCCGAGGAGAAACTGATCAGCGATGCGTTCCCGAACCGGCTCGACCGGGCAGGCCGACGACACCGCAGCGGATGCTCGGGCTCGGGTGGGAATTGCTGGCCGCAGCGGGGCTGCCCGCCCGGACGGCACGGCCCACTGGGCGCCGCTTTTTCGGTCTGGGCGCCAGCATCTTCCGGCGCCGAGTCGTGAAAAGTGCCGCCCAGTAGGGAATGTCGGGTCAGCGGCGGGTGATGCCAGGTTCGGCGGGCGTGGGTGTGCGCGCTTCAGGTGCCGAGCTCAGCTGGCGCTGGGTGGGCGCCCCGCTCAGGTGCCCAGGCCGATCGGCGCCGTCCCGAATGCGACGTTGAACCGGTCGCACCAGATCACCACCGAGGTGAAGGCACTGAGGTTCGCGTCGGCCGGGATGGGGTAGTTCTGATTTCCGTCGGTGGCCTTCAACTCGCCCAGCGCGAGGTGGGCACCGTCGTCGTACTTGCCCCAGTCGCTGCCGCCGGCCGCCTTGTCTGTCAGCCAGACCTGCACATCGGGGCCGTCGCTGGTGGAGAAGTTCTCCAGCCGGACATATCGCGATCCGTCCGGCAGTTGCAGGATGCTTGCGGTGCCGGACGTCCCGTGCTCGCCGTCGACGAATGCGCCGCTGGCCAGCGCCATCGGCTGTACGGGCGGTGTCGGTCCGGGTTCGCCGACGGCAGCCGGACCGGAGGTCGCCGGGACGCCGACGTTCGGTGAGCCGGTCTGTTCCGGCGCCGGTGTCGAGGCGGGAGCCTGAGCCGACGGGCCGGCCGCCACTTCGACCGAGGACACCTGCACGGGCAGCGCCTCGTCGACCGTGCTCCGGGTGAACAGCCGCCACGGCTCGAACACGGCAAGGGCGACCGCGACGCCGACGACCACGATCACCGCGAGACCGGCGAGCAACTTCTTCCTGCGACCGGGCGCAGGCGTCGGCCGGCTCGGCGGCGAGTCGGTGGTCGTCATCGGTAGCTCCTGGCTGCAGCGTGGTCGAACCGGTGGTCATTCGGGCGGTTGGCCCTTCCCAGTGTCACCTGAAGTAGCGTCCGGCGTGCTGTGGCCTGGTGGACACGGCCTCCCGCGGCGGCGTCACCGATCGGTGCCGGTCAAGGGCGGCAGCATGACGAGAGCCTGACGAACCGGACAGGTCACCGGTTCGGGGTTCGGGCCGGTGTGCTGTCCCGGACGACCACCTCGCCCGAGACCTCGACGATCACGGCGGCATCTTGGCCGGTGTCGTCGCCGTCCGGGTCGCCCTGCGACGCTGCCACCTTTCGCCCATCCAGCGCGAGCTCCAACGCTCGACGGCCCATCGCAATCAGCGGCAGCCGGACGGTGGTCAGCGACGGTCGCACATCGCGCAGGGTGGAGATGTCGTCGAAGCCGGCCACGGCCATGTCCTCCGGCAACCGGTAGCCCTGGTCGCGCAGCGCGGCCGTGGCACCGACGGCCATCACGTCGTTGACCGCGAACACGGCCTCCACCTCGATCTCCCGGTCGAGCAGCTCCGTCATCGCCACGTACCCGCCGTCCCGAGTGAACTGGGCCTCGATGACGTTCTCCTCCGGCAGCTCAAGGGCTGCGTCCGAAAGGCCGTGCCGGAAGCCGGTCAGCCGATCCTCCGAGGTGATCATCGATTCCGGCCCGGCGAGCACGGCGAACCTGCGGTAGCCCAGCGACACCAACGCCCGCGCCAGACGCCTTGCACTGCCGGCATTGTCGATCACGATGGTGCTCACCGGCAGCAGCTGCTGGCCGATCACCGCGACGTGCCCTCCACCGACGGAATAGCCGATCAACTCATCGGCCAGGCTGTCAGCGTGACCCGGGTCGGAGGACCGGGACCCGGCCAGGATGATCGCCCTGGCTCGTTGCCGGCGCAGCGCCTCCACGTGACGGATCTCGGTCAACGGATCGGACATCGTGGAACCGATGGTGACGATCAGGTCCCGCTCGTTGGCCGCGGCCATCACCCCGGAGGCGATGGCCGCTGCGGCGGGGTCGGCGATGTCGTGCACGACGAGGCCGACCGTGGTGGTCGTCCCGCGGACGATGGCCCTGGCATTGGCGTTGGGAGAGTAGTTCAACTCGGCGGCGGCGGCCTGCACCCTGGCCCGCAGCTCGGATCCGACGGTCCGGCCGACCGAGCCGTGCAGGGCACGCGACGCGGTGGCCAGCGAGACCCCGGCCCAGCGGGCGACCTCGGCCAGCGTGACCTGCTCGGACACGGCTCGCCTCCTCGGCCCCGGCTGAGTCGTCCATGCAGGTGATTCCCGGACCCGGCGCTCAGGGGGAGTTTATCGGCCTGGTATCGCCGGGCCGGTGCTCGCCGATCGCGCTGGTCCGGGGCGCGTCGCGGCCTTCCGTAGGATGGTCGCTCGTGCTCGTGCTTGCCCTGGACACCTCGACGCCGACCGTCACAGCGGGAGTCGTCAGCCTTCGGCAACCGCACGAGCTGGTCAGCCCCGATCCAGATCCCGACCTGACCGCTGGCCCCAACGGCTCGCTCGGCCTGGCTGCGGCGGACTCTCCCAGTCCCCGGCCGATCGTCGTGCTCGCCGAGCACACTGTCACCGATCCTTACGCGCACGCGGAACGACTGATGCCGCTGGCCAGGGCGGCGCTGGCCGACTGCGGGCACCCGCTGCCCGACTTGGACGCGATCGTGGTGGGGCTTGGGCCCGGCCCGTTCACCGGGTTGCGAGTGGGCATTGCGACGGCGGCCGCACTGGGCGACGCGCTGGACATCCCGGTGCACGGTGTGCCCAGCCACGACGCGCTGGCCCGCTGCGTTGGTCCGTTGGCGGACGTCCTGCTGGTGGTCACCGACGCCCGGCGCCGCGAGGTCTACCTGTCCGCCTATGGTCGTGACGGTCGCCGGCTGTTCGGACCGCTGGTTGCGCGGCCGGCCGCGGTGCCGGAGCTGCTCGCCGGGCACGGGGTTGCGCGGGCGCAGTTGGCCGGGCCAGGGGCGCCGCTGCTCGACGGCATCGTCGATCCGGCCATCACTCGTCCGGTGGCGGTCGCGGGCGACCCGCTCAGCGGCGGCCTGGTCGAACGCGCCGCCGTCGCACTGCTGACCGGTGCGGTGCCCGGTCCGCTCACCCCGTTGTACCTCCGCCGTCCCGACGCCACCGAACCGGGCGCCCGGCGATCGGTGCTGGGCCGATGAGCGGCCGCCGGGCAGGTGGCGGCGCCGGCTCCACGGCCGGACGCCCGGCCGGCAACTCGAGGGGATCCGCCGTCGCCCTGGAACCCCTTGACTGGTGGGACATTCCGTCCCTGGTGCAGCTGGAAGCGATGCTGTTCCCCGGTGATTCGCCGTGGAGCGCGGAGATGTTCTGGTCGGAGCTGGCCGCCGGGCACCACTACGTGGTGCACCGGGATGCGGCCGGTCTGATCGACGGCTACGCGGGGCTGATGGTCGTCGCGGACGAGGCCGAGGTGCAGACCATCGGGGTCCGGCCCGATGCCCAGGGCGGCGGGCTCGGGCGGGCGCTCCTGCGCCACCTGATGCAGGTCGCGGACCAACGCCGGGTACTGCTGGAGGTCCGCACCGACAACCTGGAAGCCCTTGCGCTGTATGCCTCGGAGGGCTTCGTCAGGCTAGGTATCCGGCGTCGCTACTACCAGCCCAGCGGCGCCGACGCCTACACGATGGCGTACCCCGGATGAGCACGCCCGGATGAGTACGCACAGCCACCGCGCGGCCCGGCTGGGCCCGGGTGCGGTCGTCCTCGGGATCGAGTCCTCGTGTGACGAAACGGGCGCCGGCCTGGTCCGGATCACCGACGGCGCACCGGAATTGCTCGGCCAGGCGCTGGCCTCCAGCCAGGACGAGCACGCGCGATTCGGGGGAGTGGTACCCGAGATCGCGTCGCGGGCTCACCTGGAGGCGATGACCGCGACCGTCCGGGCCGCGTTCGCCGACGCCGGGCAGCGGCACGGCGATGTCGACGCCGTCGCCGTCACCTGTGGTCCCGGTCTGGCCGGTGCGCTGCTGGTCGGGGTGGCCGCGGCCAAGGCCTACGCGGCGGCCTGGGATGTCCCGCTGTTCGGCGTCAACCACCTCGCCGGGCACGTCGCCGCGGACACCCTGGAGCACGGGCCGTTGCCGACACCCACGCTGGCACTGCTGGTTTCGGGCGGCCACACCCAGTTGCTGCGGGTCGACGACCTGGCCGGTGCGATCACCGAGATCGGCAGCACGGTGGACGACGCGGCCGGCGAGGCCTACGACAAGGTGGCCCGACTGCTCGGCCTCGGCTACCCGGGCGGTCCGCTCATCGATCGGCTTGCCGCGCAAGGGGATCCGGCTGCGATCCGCTTTCCACGGGGGCTGACCGGCCCGCGCGATGCGCCGTACGACTTCTCGTTCTCGGGGCTGAAGACCGCAGTTGCCCGCTACGTCGAGACCCTTGAACGCGCAGGCGATCCCGTCCCGGTGGCCGATGTCTGCGCGTCCTTCCAGGAGGCGGTCGCCGACGTGCTGACCGCCAAGACCGTCCGGGCCGCGACCAATCTCGGAATCGGCACGGTGGTCGTCGCGGGCGGTGTGGCGGCCAACGGACGCTTGCGTGCCTTGGCCGAGGAGCGTTGTGCCGCAGCCGGTCTGGAGCTGAGGGTGCCCAGACCCGGGCTGTGCACGGACAACGGCGCGATGATCGCTGCGGTCGGTGCGCACGTGGCGGCCGCGGGCCGTGCCCAGTCCGGTGAATTCCTCACCGGCAACCCGGGACTTCCGGTCTCGATCGTGCACGCACCCTGACGGGCTCACCGGGCGCATCGGGTCAGCCGACCGGGTCGCGGTGCCTGGCCGGCAGGAAGGCCAGGACGGCAACGGCCGCAACACCTGTCGCGATCGCCGCGACCAACGATCCGGCGTTCAGGCCGGACATGAAGGCCTGCTGGGTGCCGTCCAGGATGTCGGCGGCCTGCGCCGGCGGTGCCTGCCCCGCGACTGCGAACCCGGCCGTCACCGATTGGCTGGCGGCCTGCACGGTATCCGCCGGGAGCCCTGTGCCGCTGAGTGTATCGATGATGTGCGAGCCGTAGATCGAACTCATCACCGACCCCACGATGGCCACCCCGAGGGTGCCGCCGACCTCCCGGGTGGTGTCGTTCACCGCGGATCCCGCGCCGGCCCGCCCGGCCGGCAGCGCGCCCATGATCGCCTCGGTGGCCGGCCCCGCCGTGAACGCCAGACCGGCGGCCATCAGCGCCATCGACGCCACGATCCGGCCCCAGTATGCGGAGTCCACCGACGAACCCGCGGCCAGCACGAACCCGGCGCTCATCAGCGCCAGGCTGCCGGCGATCACCGCGGTGCTGCCGAAGCGCTTCATCACCACGATGGCCACGGGGGACAGTGCACCGGTCACCACCGCGAACGGCAGGGTGGCCACACCTGCCTCGAGAACGCCGTAGCCGCGGACGATCTGGAAGTACTGGGTGATCAGGAAGATGAACCCGAACAGCCCGAAGAACGCGGCCGCGATCGCCCCGCTGGCCGCGGAGAACCGCGGGTTGGCGAACAGCGTGACGTCGAAGAGTGGGTCCTTGCGGTGGATCTCCCACAGCACGAAGGCAGCCAACAGCGCCAGGGCACCTGCCAGGCCACCGATGGTGACCGCCGATCCCCAGCCGTTCCCTGGTGCCTCGATGATCGTCCAGATCAGCAGTCCGACCCCGGCCATCGACCCGACCGCACCGATCGGATCGAACCGGCCGGGCCGCGGGTCGCGGGATTCGGTCAGCAGGAACCGGCCGGCCAGCAGGGCGACGGCCGCAGTCGGCACGTTCACCAGGAAGACCGCGTTCCAGCCGAAGTGCTCGACGAGCAGCCCGCCGCCCACCGGGCCGAGGGCCACCGACAGCCCGCTGATGCCGGACCAGATGCCGATGGCGGTGGCCCGTTCCCGGCGGTCGGTGAAGATCGACATCAGCAGGGCGAGGGTGGCCGGGTAGATCAGCGCCGCGCCGATGCCCATCGCGGCTCGACCGGCGATCAATCCGCTCGTGCTGGTCGCGAAGGACGCGGCGACCGAGGTCAGGGCGAAGACGACCAGGCCGGCCTGCAGTATGCGGCGTCGGCCGAACCGATCACCGAGATGGCCGGCGACCAGCAACAAGGTGGCGAAGACCAGGGTGTAGCCGTCGACGACCCACTGCAGGTCGCTGATGCCGGCCGACAGCTCGCGCCCGATGGTGGGCAGCGCGACGTTGACGATCGTGTTGTCGATGCCGACCAGTAACACGCTCAAGCACAGCGCGGCCAGCGCCCACCAGCGGTGCGTGGCGGCCGGGGTGGCCAGGTGTCGGGGTCCGCTCACGGTCAGATGGGCGGGGGCTTGCGACGTGGAGGTCACGGGCCTTCCTCTCTCGTAGAACGATGTTCTATAGTTATAGTACGACGTTCTATCACAGTCCGAACGGGCTGCCAAGCCCCGGACGAAGTGGGAAGGGAGAATGCCACCATGGGCGCAACCGGTCAGCGGGGTGGGGCGACGGCCGGCGCCCAAGCAACGCCCGCACGTGCAAAGCCCGCAGCTGCGAAGTCCGCCCGGACCCGGCCGGTCCGGACGCCCAGCCGCGATGTCGAGGTAGCGCTGGTCGACGCGGCCGAACGTGTGCTGGTGCGCGACGGACCGGAAGCCGTCACCGTGCGGGCGGTTGCCATCGAGGCCGGCGTGGCCCCGATGGGGGTCTACAACCGTTTCGGCGGCAAGGACGGCCTGGTCGACGAACTGCTCAAGAGGGGATTCACCGGGTTACGCGACGCGTTGCTGCCCCGCGGCGAGATCGACGCCGGGGAAAGGCTTTTCGGCGCCGGGCTGCGCTACCGGGAATTCGCATTGAGCAACCGCGCGCACTACCTGGCGATGTTCGACGACGCGATCCATCAGGATGTGACGGCTCCGGAGGTGATGCTGATCGCCAGGGCCTCGTTCGACGAGCTGGTCGGTCACGTCACGTACGGCATCGGCACGGGCGCCCTGGCCGGGGGCGACCCGGATGAGGTGGCTCAGCAGATCTGGAGCACCGTGCACGGCGCCGTGCAGCTGGAGATCAAGGGGATGCTGCTGGTCCCTGACGCCGAGCAGAATTACCGGGAGTTGCTCGGCATGCTGCTGCGTGGTCTGCGGCCCTGACCCGGCACTTGCGTTCCCTGTGTCGTGTCGCAAGTCGGCCTTCAGTCGGCTGCAGGTGTTCGGCAAGGCCCTCCCGCACTCTCGTGATCGACGAGCGGCGCATTCACCCCGCTCACGATCCCGAGGAGAGTCCGGATGTCCAGGATCCTGTTCACGTCCATGCCGTTCGCCGGGCACATCCGGCCCGGGTTGCCGATCGCCAGGGAGCTGGTCGACGCCGGGCACGAGGTGCTCTGGTACACCGGCCAGAAGTACGCCGCACTGGTCGCCGGCAGCGGTGCGACCTTCGTGCCCTACCCCGAGTCCCTCGACTTCGATGACGCCGAGGTCGACGAGCGGCGGGGCACTGACGGCCCCCGACCAAGCCCGGTCTGACGGACCTGCGCAGGGACATCCAGGAGGTGTTCCTGCGGCCGGTGGCCGAGCACGTCGACGCGCTCGAAGCGGTTGTTCGGGACTTCCGGCCGGATGTGGTCGCGACCGAGCACACCTTCATCGCCGGCGCGTTGCTCGCCGAGCGGCGGCAGATCCCGCTGGTCGTCTTCGCGGTCACCCCGCTGACGCTGTCCAGCATCGACACGGCCCCGTTCGGCACGGGGTTGCCGCCGTCCAGCACGTGGCTGGGTCGGCTGCGCAACCGGGCGCTGAACGCCGCGATGCGTCAGGTGATCTTCCGTGGCGCGCAGCAGCAGGCGGCCCAGCTGCGGGATTCCCTCGGCCTGCCGCCGCTGCCCGGCTACTTCCTGGACTGGACGACGACCCTGGCCGATCGGTTCCTGGTGCCGAGCGTGCCGGAATTCGAGTACCACCGCAGCGATCTGCCGGACTCGGTCCAGTTCGTCGGCGTCCTTCTGCCCGCCGGCGCCGACGATGGGTGGACGCCGCCGTCGTGGTGGGACGAATTGGCCCAGGCCAAGTCGGCCGTCCGGCCGGTGGTGCTGGTCACCCAGGGCACCCTCGCCACCGATCCGGACAACCTGCTCCGTCCCGCGATCGCCGCGCTCGCCGACCAGGACGTGCTGGTCATCGCCACCTCCGGTGGCCCGTACCCGGACACGGTGCTACCCGAGCGCGATCGGCCGGCCACCGTCCGGATCGAACCGTTCGTGCCGTTCACCGAACTGCTGCCACTGGTCGACTTCATGGTCACCAACGGTGGGTACGGCGGGGTGCAGATGGCCCTGGCCTACGGCGTTCCGCTGGTCGGCGCCGGCACCACCGAGGACAAGATGGAGGTCAACGCCAGGGTTGCCCACTCCGGCGCCGGGGTGTCGTTGAAGGTCGATCGACCCACGTCGGCGCAGGTACTCAGCGGTGTGCGGACCGTGCTCGACGACCCCTCCTACCGCGCAAGGGCGGGGGTGCTGCAGCGGGCCTACGCCAGGTACGGCGGCGCGCGATGGGCGGCCGAGATCGTCGCCGACACCGCCCGTGCTGTCACCGGAGCCGATGCGGTGCAGGCGGTGCGCTGACCCGGTCACCAACGGCGGGAGGACTGCGCCCCGTACCGTGCCGTCCCCGCGCCGTACCCGGCGCGTTGAAACGCCGGACCGGAATGTCCGTTCCGGACAATTCGTGCTGCCAACCGGTGCCCGGGCTGCCACGCTGGACGGGCTCGGAGGGGTCCGGCGCTGCGCCCCCCGATTTCGGCCGTCCCGATTCTCGTAGCGCCGACCCGCGTGATAGGACCAACCATGCCGACGACCAGCCCGGGCTACTCGATCACCATTCGCGCCGAGGCGCCGTCCGCGATCGGCTCGACCGCCGATCTCGCGGGCGCGGTCACGGCGGCCGGGGGGTCGCTGACCGCGCTGGATGTGGTGGAGTCCAGTCCCGGGCTGATCGTGGTCGACGTGACCTGCAACACGGTGGACGGCGCGCATGCCGACCAGGTCACCGAGTCGATCAGCGCGTTGCCCGGGGTGACCGTCCGCAAGGTCAGCGACCGGACGTTCCTGCTGCACTTGGGCGGCAAGCTCGAAGTGGTGCCGACGGTGCCGCTCAAGCACCGCGACGACTTGTCCCGCGCCTACACCCCGGGGGTGGCGCGGGTCTGCCTGGCGATCGCCAAGAACCCGGCAGACGCACGCCGGTTGACGATCAAGCGGAACACGGTCGCAGTGGTGACGGACGGCTCCGCCGTGCTCGGGCTTGGCGACATCGGGCCGGCCGCGGCGCTCCCGGTGATGGAGGGCAAGGCCGCGCTGTTCAAGCAGTTCGCCGGGGTGGATGCCTGGCCGGTGGTGCTGGATACCCAGGACGTGGACCTGATCGTGGAGATCGTCCGCTGCATCTCGCCGCAGTACGGCGGGATCAATCTCGAGGACATCGCCGCGCCACGGTGTTTCGAGATCGAGCGACGGCTGCGCGCCATGCTGGACATCCCGGTGTTCCACGACGACCAGCACGGCACCGCGATCGTGGTGCTGGCCGCGTTGACCAACGCCCTGCGGGTGGTGGGCAAGAAACCGCAGGACGTCAGGGTGGTGGTGTCGGGCGTCGGCGCGGCCGGCCGGGCGATCATCCAGCTTCTGGCCCACCAGGGCTTCACCGACATCATCGGGTGCGACCGGCACGGAGCGGTGCGGCGGGACAACCCGAACCTGGACGAGTTCCGGCGCTGGATCGCCGACAACACCAACCCGCGCGGGGCACGCGGCACGCTGGCCGAGATGATCGTCGGCGCGGATGTGTTCATCGGGGTGTCCGCGCCCAACCTGCTGACCGGAGCCGACATCGCCGCCATGGCGCCGGACTCCATCGTCTTCGCGCTGGCCAACCCGGACCCGGAGGTCGATCCGTTTGCGGCCAGCAAGCACGCCGCGATCGTGGCCACCGGCCGGTCGGACTACCCCAACCAGATCAACAACGTGCTGGCGTTCCCCGGCTTCTTCCGCGGCATGCTCGACGCCGGCGCGCACGAGATCACCGACGAATGCCTGCTGGCCGCCGCCACCGCCATCGCCGACTGCGTCGCCCCGGGCGAGTTGAACGCCAACTACATCGTCCCGTCTGTGTTCGACCCCGCGGTGGCCCCCGCCGTCGCCGCCGCTGTGCGCGCGGCCGTCACTGCGCGGTGATGCATCCTCGGTCGGACTCGGGCGGCGTCCCGGCGTCGGGGCCTGCAGCGACCGCGGGCCACCGTCACGGTTGCCGTCATCGTCACAAAATGTCGGTCACAGGTGCCCAGACGGTAATTGCGCCGTCGCCCGCGACGTTTCCGGCCTACTCTGGCGTGAGGCCCGTCACACTCGACGGTCCTTGCATGTAGGAGGCTGCCATGACAGCGGGAGAGATCACTGCGGAACAGCCTGCGGGCATCGGCCGGGAGAACCCATATTTCGACAATCCTGCCGCGCGGCGGCTCGTCGATGAGCTGCTCAAGGCCGGCGACGGCCGTACCGGCGACCACCTGTCGACGGCAATCCGGGCGATCACCTCGTCCGCCTCTTCGCTCCCGGTCGACCAGGTCGACGCCGCGATCGCCGCGATTGCCCTGCTGCTGGCGGAACGCGCACCCGAACTCCTGGACGGCGCGGCCGACGAGCCGCGGCTGCGCGCCTGGATCCAGCACGTGGACACCGAGCTCACCCCCGGGCGCCGGCTCGCTGCCAACGGTGCGTTGGTCAGGATCGAGCTCGGGCTGGACAACGAGTGGTTCGAGGGCCGCCGCGCAGACGGAACGCTGACCAGCGCGTTGCGCTCGCTGCACACCCTGCGGGACGAACTCGCCGACGCCGACGGACGCTGAGGTCAACCGCAGCTGTCTAGGTGGGCGGTGTCTTTCGCGGCGCGCTCATCGGACAGTGCAAGACTGCGGTCTCGCGCCGACCTGATTTGGTCCACCGATCGGTTCTGAGGCTCGTGTGGCCATCTCCGCGCCACGCGATTTGTCGGGTTTGCGC
>JBBQGJ010000042.1:0-29551 GCA_038322925.1 Mycobacteriales bacterium | reverse complement strand
CACGAAGGCGGCGATGATGGTGGCGCAGCCGATGAGGTGGCCCACCCGGTCCAGCAGCCGGCCGCCCAGCAGCAGCACGATCGCGCCGGCCAGCGGCAGCGCGATCAGCAGCCACGAGGCGCCGTAGATTCCCGTCACGGTGTGCTTGTCTCCCGGTCAGAACTTGAGCAGGTTCGCGTCGTCGACCGAGGCACTGCGCCGACTCCGGAAGATGGACATGATGATGGCCAGCCCGACGACCACTTCGGCCGCGGCCACGACCATCACGAAGAACGCGAAGACGACGCCGTTCAGGTTCCCCCACATGCTGGAGAACGTCACCAGCGACAGGTTGACCGCGTTCAGCATCAGCTCCACGCACATGAACACCACGATCGCGTTCTTGCGCACCAGGAAACCGACCGCGCCGATCCCGAACAGCAGCGCGGAGAGCACCAGGTAGTGATTGGCGCTCATCGCGGCTCACCATCCTCGGTGAGCGATCCCTCGACCAGGTCCAGGTCGCCGTCGCTGCCTTCGATGCGATGTGGATGCTCGGTGGTCTCGATGGCGGTCAGGATGGTGCCGCTCTGGTAGCGGCTGGCCACCCGCTGACTCTCGGAGAACTCCACCAGCTCGGACACCGATCCCGGTGCGATGGTCCCGTCGGGCAGCAGCGCCGGGGTGGCGTTCGACGACGACGTCGCGAACACACCTGGCCCCGGCAGCGGCGACATCCGGTCCGAGCGCATCCGCTCATAGACCCGCTGCCGCTGGTTCTTGCGCTCACCGGGCGCCCGCTCGATGTGGGTGAGCACCATCGCCCCGGTGGCCGCGACGATCAGCAGCGCGCTGGTCAGCTCGAACGGGAACAGGTAGTCGGTGAACAGCACCGCGGCGATCGACCCGACGGCGCCGCGGTCGACCTGCGCGCCCGCCAGCCCGACGGTCGGCGTGACGTCCAGCGCCCGCAACAGGCCGGTCACCACCAGTGTGACGAACGCGATGCCGATGACGGTGCCGATCATCCGCTGCCCGCGCAGGGGTTCGAAGATCGAGTCGCCGGCGTCCCGGCCGGTCAGCATCAGCACGAAAAGGAACAGCATCATGATCGCGCCGGTGTAGACGATGATCTGCACGAAGCCGAGGAACTGCGCGTCCTGGGTGATGTAGAGGCAACCGAGGCAGAGCATGGTCAGCACCAGCCACAGGGCCGAGTGGACCGCGCCGCGGGACAGCACCATGCCGACCGCGCCGAGCAGGGCCAGGGGCGCCAGGACCCAGAACGCGATCTGCTCACCGCCGGTCTCGGTGGCCGCATCGGTCGCGGTGTCGGCGACGGCCTGCGCGGCGCTGAGCAGCGCACTGCCGGCCAGTTGCGCGATCACGACGGCGCTCCCGTCGGGGTGTGGGCATCGTCGGCGGCCCGGCCGGAACCCTGGCCGGACTGCTGGGCCTGCCGCAGCAGCTCCGGGCCGCGTGCGTAGTAGTCGTGCTCGTCACCCAGGCGCATCGGGTGCGGCGGCTGCTCCATGCCCGGCAGCAACGGGGCCAGCAGCATGTCCTTGGTGTAGATCAGCCGCTGCCGGTCGTCGTCGGCGAGCTCGTACTCGTTGGTCATGGTCAGCGACCGGGTCGGGCACGCCTCGATGCACAACCCGCAGCCGATGCAGCGCAGGTAGTTGATCTGGTAGTTCTTCCCGTACCGCTCCCCCGGGGAGAACCGCGCCTCCTCGGTGTTGTCCGCACCCTCGACGAAGATCGCGTCGGCCGGGCACGCCCAGGCGCACAACTCGCAGCCCACGCACTTCTCCAGCCCGTCGGGATGACGGTTCAGCTGGTGACGGCCGTGGTAGCGCGGGGCAGGCTGGTCGGGATGCTTGGGGTAGTCCTCGGTGACGACCGGCTTGAACATCGTCGCGAAGGTGACCCCGAATCCCTTGACGGGATCAAGAAACGACATCGCTGCCTCCCGGCGCGTTGGGGGTACGGGCGGCACCGCTGGTCACGGCCGGCCGCCGGTCCCGCTGATCGTCGATGACGCCCACCCGGCGGATCGGCGCGATCGGCACCTTCAGGTCGAGCGGAGGCACCGGGTAGCGGCCGCCGGATTCCGGCACGACGCCGTGATAGCCCGGCGGATGGGACAGTTCGAGCTCGTCCTCCTGCTCGTCCCGCAGGTCTTGTGCCTCCTGCTCGCGGGAGCGTCGTTGCGGCCACAACACCACCGCGACGAGCAGCAGGGCCAACGGGACGCCGACCCACAGCATCACCTCGACGGCGCTGAAGCCCTCCGAGTTCCGCAGCACCCGGACGGATCCGACCAGCACGATCCAGATCAGGGAGACCGGGATGAGCACCTTCCAGCCGATGGACATGAACTGGTCGTACCGGACCCGGGGCAGGCTGCCGCGGAGCCAGACGAACACGAACATGAAGACCAGCACCTTGATGAAGAACCAGACCATCGTCCAATAGCCCTGATTGGCCCATGGCAACAACGAGAAGGGCCACGGGGCCCGCCAACCGCCCAGGAACAGGGTGACGGCGATCGCCGACACGTTGATCATGTTGATGTACTCGGCCAGGAAGAACAGCCCGAACCGCATCGAGGAGTACTCGGTGTTGAAGCCACCGACCAGCTCGCCCTCGGCCTCGGCCATGTCGAACGGCGCGCGGTTGGTTTCCCCCACCATCGAGACGCAGTAGACGATGAACGACACCGGCAACAGCCAGATGTACCAGCCGGGTTCCTGCTGGTAAACGATCGCCGAGGTTGACAGCGTGCCCGCGTAGAGGAACACCGCGACGAACGACAGGCCCATGGCCACGTCGTAGGAGATCATCTGCGCCGCGGCGCGCAGGCCACCGAGGATCGGATACGTCGACCCGGACGCCCAGCCGCCGAGCACGATGCCGTACACACCGACCGAGGCCAGCGCCAGCGCGACCAGCACACCCACCGGCGGGTCGGTCAGCTGCAGCGCGGTCTGCTGGCCGAACATGGTGACCTCACCGCCGACCGGGATGATCGAGAAGATCAGGACGGCCGGGATCGCCGACATCACCGGCGCCGCGATGAAGACGAACTTGTCCGCCCGCGCCGGGATGATGCCCTCCTTGAAGTGCAGTTTCACCGCGTCGGCGAGCGACTGCAGCAGACCGAACGGGCCGTTCACGTTCGGGCCTGGCCGGTGCTGCATGCGGCCGACCACCCGCCGCTCGAACCAGATCGCGAACAGGGTGAGCAGCAGCAGCATGACGAACACCATCAACGCCTTGACGAGCATCAGCCACCAGGGGTCGTCGGAGAGCAACGGCTGCACCGAACCGTCCGGATCGGGCACGGCCGTATCGACCAGCCACATCGTCGTGCCGGTGAGCGAGTTCATCAGCGTCCCTTTCCTGCGGCCGCGCCGGTGTCGCCGGCGGCCACCACCTGGACCCGGTCGGCGACGTTCGCGCCGAGCCGTCCCGGTGTGCCGATGCCGTCGATCCGGGCGGGTACCCAGACAACCCCGTCAAGCATCTCGGTGACTGCGACCGGAAGTGTGATTGCACTCGACGGCCCGCGGACGGAGACCAGGTCGCCGTCGCGCACGCCGAGCGCGGTAGCGCTGGTCGCGGACAGCCGGGCCACGTCCGGCCGGGCGGTGCCGGCCAGGTGGGGCTCACCGTCGAGTCCGCGACCGCCGTCCAGGTTCATCCGCCAGGAGGTGAGCACGAACCCGGCTCCCGGCTGTTCCGCCGCAGCGGGCACGGTCACAGCCGGCTCGGTGACAGCCACCGGGGCGAACTCCCGGTCACCGGTCCACACGCCCAGCCGCGCCATGTCGGCCGACGCCGCCGCCGGCGTCTGGGTGAACAGGTCGACGTCCATCTCGACGCCGAGGGTGTCCAGGATTCTGGCCTCGTCCAGGGTTCCCGCCTGCGGCAACGCCGCCGCGAACGGCCGAGTCCGGCCCTCCCAATTGACGTAGGCCCCGGACTTCTCGACCGCGGCCGCGACCGGGAACACCACGTCGGCCAGTTCGGTGAAGGCGCTGGCCCTGATCTCCAGGCTGACCACGAAGCCGGCGCTGGCCACCGCGGCCAGCGCGGCCGCCGGGTCCGGCAGGTCGGAGATCTGCACACCACCGATCAACAGCCCGGCGAGTCCCCGTGCGGGCTCGTCGAGCGCTCGATCACCCGAACCATCCTCAGCGGCCGAGTCGGTATCGGGTTCGGCAAAGGGCTCGCTGTCGTTGTCGGGTTCGGCAAAGGGTTCGCTGATGCCCACCGCGGCGAGAATCCCAGCAATGTCGCGTCCGGGCGTCGCCGGCAGGGACGCGCCCCACGCCCGCTCCACCTCGGCGCGTGCCGCGGGATCGGACACCGGCCGGCCGCCGGGCAGCAGGTTGCCGATCGCGCCGGCGTCGAGTGCACCGCGCTCCCCGGCCCGCCGCGGTACCCAGGCCAGCCCGGCGCCGGTCGCCTCGGTCAGTTCGGCGACGGCGGTCAGCAGGCCGGGGATTTCCGCGGCCCGCTCGCCGACCAGCACCACCGCGCCGGGAGTGCGCAGCAGCGCGCCCAGCTTGTTGCGGTGCTCCGCGTCGGGGACGCCGGCTCCGGCCAGGGTGTCGGAGGCCAACGCCGTCACCACCGAAGGCTCGTCGCCTGGCACCGCACCGACCAGCGTGCCCGCCATCTTCTCCAGGCTGCGGGTGGTCAGCGCGCCGAGCGAGAACACCGCCACTCCCTGCCGAGACGCCTTGCGCAGCCGCAGGAACAGGATCGGCGACTCCTCCTCCGGTTCCAGCGCGACGAGTAGCACGGCCGTCGCCTTCTCCAGCGCCGCGTACGACACACCGGTGCTCTCCGGGGTGCCGGCCGCGACTCGGGCACCCAGGAAGGCCGCCTCCTCGGCCGAATGCTGCCGCGCACGGAAGTCGATGTCGTTGGTGCGCAACGCCAATCGAGCGAACTTCGCATAGGCGTAGGCGTCGGTGACGGTCAGCCGGCCACCGGTCAGCACGCCCACCCCGCCGTTGTCCCGAGCCTCGAGCAACCCGCGGGCGGCGATCTCCATGGCGTCGGTCCAGGACGTGGGCACCAGCGCGCCGTCGGGCTCGCGGACCATCGGCCGGGTGATCCGGTCGCCCTCCCGCACGTAGGGGAACGCGAAGCGGCCCTTGTCGCAGTTCCACTCCTCGTTCACCTCGGGATCGATCCGGGCCAGCCGCCTGGTGACGGCGCCGGCCCGGTGGTCCGTGCGCAGCGCGCAGCCGCTGGCGCAGTGCTCGCACACCGTCTCGGTGGAGACCAGGTCGAACGGCCGCGCGCGGAACCGGTAGGCCGCGGAGGTCAGCGCGCCGACCGGGCAGATCTGGATGGTGTTGCCCGAGTAGTACGACTGGAACGGCTCGGCCGAGTTGATGCCGATCTGCTGCGCCGAGCCGCGCTCGAGCAGGTCGATGAACTTGTCGCCGGCGATCTGGTCGGAGAACCGAGTGCAGCGCTGGCAGAGCACGCAGCGCTCCCGGTCCAGCAGGATCTCCGAGGACACCGCGATCGGCTTGGTGAACACCCGCTTCGGTTCGTGCATCCTGGAGGTCGCGGAGCCGTTGGCCAGCACCTGGTTCTGCAGCGGGCATTCACCGCCCTTGTCGCAGATCGGGCAGTCCAGCGGGTGATTCAGCAGCAGGAACTCCAGGTTCGAGCGCTGCGCCTGCTCCGCCACCGGTGAACTCAGCTGCGACTTGACGACCATGCCGTCGGCGACGGTCTGGGTGCACGCGGCCTGCGGCTTGGGCATCGGCCGGCCGCCCATTTCGACCTCGACAAGGCACTGCCGGCACGCCCCGACCGGCTCCAGCAACGGGTGGTCACAGAACCGCGGTATGGCGATGCCGATCCGCTCCGCGGTCCGGATCACCAGTTCGCCCTTGGGTGCGATCGTGCTGATGCCGTCGATCGTCAGCCGGACATGGCCTTCCGGCACTGGTTCCGGCTCTGGCGCCGGCGCGGCGGACGGCGGATTGGCAACCTGCGTCATCAGTGCGCCCCCACCAGGGACCTGGCCTCGATGACCGGCGGTATGCGACCGGTGACCAGGTCCTCGAACTCGGACCGGAAGTACTTGAAGCTGGACAGGATCGGTGTCGCGGCGGCGTCACCGAGCGCACAGAACGAGCGCCCGGCGATGTTACCGGCGGCGTCGGACAGCGTGTCGAGGTCCTCCAGCGTGCCGCTGCCGGAGACCACACGGCGCAGGATCTGGACCAACCAGCCGGTGCCCTCCCGGCACGGCGTGCACTTGCCGCAGGACTCGTGCTTGTAGAACTCCAGCCACTTCCACACCGCCCACGGCACCGACACGGTCTCGTTGAAACACATCAGCGCGGTGGTGCCCAGCATCGAACCGGCCGCCGCCACGTCGTCGAAGGACAACGGCACGTCCAGCTGCGCCGCGGTGAAGATCGGCGTCGATGATCCGCCCGGGGTGAAGAACTTCAGCGGGATCCCGTCGAGCATCCCGCCCGCCGAGACGAGCAGCTGCCGCAGTGTGGTGCCCATGGGTGCCTCGTACTGCCCCGGCCGGGTGACGTGCCCGGACAGCGAGAAGATCTTCGGGCCGGGGGACTTGTCGGTGCCCATCGAGCGGTACCAGTCCGAACCGCCGAGCACGATGGCCGGCACGGACGCGATCGTCTCGACGTTGTTGACCACGGTCGGGCACGAGTAGAGGCCGGCGATGGCAGGGAACGGCGGCTTCAGCCGCGGCTGCCCGCGGCGACCCTCCAGCGAGTCCAGCAGGGCGGTCTCCTCGCCGCAGATGTAGGCGCCCGCGCCGCCGTGCACCACGATCTCCAGGTCGTACCCGGTGCCCATGATGTTCTTGCCGAGGAACCCGGCGGCCTTCGCCTCGTTGACCGCGTGCTGCACCCGGCGCATCGCATGCACCGCCTCACCGCGAACGTAAATCGCGCAGAACGGCGCGCGGATCGCGTACGAGGTGATGATGCAGCCCTCGATCAGCGAATGCGGATCGGCCATCATCAGCGGAATGTCCTTGCAGGTACCCGGTTCTCCCTCGTCCGCGTTGATCACCAGGTAGTGCGGCTTGGTGTCGCTCTGCGGCAGGAACGACCACTTCAGACCGGTCGGGAAACCGGCGCCGCCGCGACCGCGCAGGCCCGAGTTCTTGACCAGTTCGGTGAGCCGGCCCGGCTCGACGCCCAACGCGATCGGCAGCGCCTGGTAGCCGTCGAGCTGACGGTAGGTGCCGAGACTCCAGGACCGCGGTGACGCCCAGCGCCTGGTCAGCAGCGGGGTCAACGGCGCGCCGCCGTCCGCCGGCATCGGCCAATCCTGACCGGCGCCGGTGCTCGCACCGCGCAGCGCAGTGTCCAGCGACATCGGTCCGGCGGGATCGGCGGTGGGCGCGACCGGCGGCTCGATCGTCACCGGGATCGGTGACGGCGGTTCGCCGGTTCCCGGCGAGGAGAACGTGCCCGGCCCCCTTGGCTGGGTTGTCGCGGATACCTCGACAGGGGTGGCGGCGGGCGGCGGAACCGCGTCCGGCGAACCCGGTTGCGACGGCGGAGTGCTCACGGCGACACCCTCAATCCTGATACCTCTGATTCACTTCTTGACCCGATTCCGGGCGGCACTGGTGAATTCGACGGTGCTGAATGAATTCCTGATTTCCTGGATGACGTCATGGCCGGATCACCGCTTCTCCGGCAACGGCGGGATGGCTGCGTGCTCGGGCATGGTCGGCGCGCGCTGGCCGGTGCGCTCGGCCAGCACCGAGCCGCGCAGCGTCGGCACCGACGCGGTCGGCGCCTCCACCCTTTCCGGCAGGTCGGTGAAGACGCCGGCGATCTCCAATTCGACCGACTTGAAGTCGGTCAGCGGCGCACCCCTGGTCGGTGACGGCCGCCGCCCCGCCTGCAGATCGGTGACGAGATCCAATGCGGCGTCGGGGGTCTGGTTGTCGAAGAACTCGTAGTTCACCTGCAGCACCGGACCGTGGTCGCAGGCGGCCAGGCACTCCGCATGCTCGAGGGTGATCGACCCGGGGGCGCCGGGCTCCCCCGAGGTCTCCTCGTGCCCGACGCCGAGGTGCTGCGAGAGTGTCGCGTAGATGGCGTCGCCGCCGAGTCCCGCGCACAGCGCGTTGGTGCAGACGCTGACCAGGTGCTCACCGCACGGGCTGCGCTTGTACATGGTGTAGAACGTCGCGACCGCGGAGACCTCGGCGTCGGTGAGCTCGAGCTTGCGGGCGCAGAACTCGATTCCGGACTGGGAGACGAAGCCCTCCACCGACTGCACCAGATGCAGCAATGGCAGCAGTGCCGACCGGGGCACCGGGTACCGGGCGATGATCTCGTCCGCGCGGGCATGGGTGAGGTCGTCGAACTCGACGTCGGTCGTCAGGAAGACCGGCACCCCGATGCGATTACTCATCGATCAACTCCCAGGTAAGCACTCGTCATCGGTGACATCTCTCGACTCCGCGCTCGCTCCGCTCCTCGGCGCCTGGGGCGCCTGCGATGCTCACTCGCTGTCGTCATCGGTCGACGCCGCCCATCACGGGATCCAACGACGCGACCGCGGCGACCACATCCGCGATCATCGCGCCCTCGGCCATCGCCGGCATCGCCTGCAGGTTCACGAATCCGGGATCACGCAGATGCACCCGGAACGGCCTGGTCCCGCCGTCGGACACCACGTGACACCCGAGTTCGCCGCGCGGGTTCTCGATCCCCACATAAGCCTGCCCGGCCGGCACGTCGAAACCCTCGGTGACCAGCTTGAAGTGGTGGATCAGCGACTCCATTGACTGGCCCATGATCTTGCGGATGTACTCCAGCGAGTTGCCCATACCGTCCGAGCCGATCGAAAGCTGGGCCGGCCAGCCGATCTTCGGATCGGCGACCATCACCGGACCGGGCTCCTCGAGCCGCTTGACGCACTGCTTCATGATCTTCAGCGACTCCCACATCTCAGCGACCCGGAGCAGGAAGCGCGCGTAGCAGTCCGCGTCGGGCAACGTCGGCACCTCGAAGTCGTAGTCCTCGTACCCGCAGTACGGCATCACCTTGCGCAGGTCCCAGGCAAGCCCGGCGGACCGGAGCACCGGCCCGGTGATGCCCAGCTGCATGCAGCCCTCCAGCGGCAGCACCCCGACGCCCTGCATGCGGGCCTTCCAGATCGGTTGCCCGGACAGCAGTTTGTCGTATTCCGGCAGCCGCGACTCCATCACCTTGAAGAAAGCGTTGATGTGCTCGATGGCGTCCGGCTGCAGGTCCTGCGCGACGCCGCCGGGCCGGATGAACGCCATGTTCATCCGCAGTCCGGTCAGGAACTCCATCAGGTGCAGGGCTTCCTCGCGTTCCCGGAAGCCGGCCGTCATACCGGTGAGCGCGCCCAGTTCCATGCCACCGGTCGCGATGGCCACCAGGTGCGAGGAGATCCGGGTGAGCTCCATCAGCAGCACCCTGATCACCTGAGCACGCACCGGAACCTCGATGCCCAGAAGTTTCTCGACGGCCATGCAGTACGCGGCCTCGTTGAACGCCGGCGAGAGGTAATCGGCGCGGGTGACGAAGGTGACGCCCTGGGTCCAGGTCCGGTACTCGCAGGACTTCTCGATACCGGTGTGCAGGTAGCCGATCACCGACCGGGCCTGCACGACGGTCTCGCCCTCGAGCTCGAGGATCAGCCGCAGC
This sequence comes from Mycobacteriales bacterium, assembly GCA_038322925.1. Taxonomy (GTDB): domain Bacteria; phylum Actinomycetota; class Actinomycetes; order Mycobacteriales; family Nakamurellaceae; genus Nakamurella. The sequence continues at coordinate 19,856 of JBBQGJ010000042.1, read as the reverse complement.
ACGCCGTGGGTCGAGGGGTGCTGCGGACCCATGTTGACGATGATGCGTTCGTCCGCATCGAACTGCGTTTCGGCCAGCAGCGCATCCCAGTCGCCGCCGGTGATGGTGAACATCCGGCCCTCGGTGGTGTCCGTGCCGCGGGCCCGGCGCACGTCCTCCGCTGCGTGCTCGGCGCGATACCGGGTCGCCGTGTCCTGCGCACCGCCGGGCAGGAAGTCCTCCGCGAACGCGGTCGAGAAACCTTGCCGGGCAGAGTTTCCCTGCTCTCCTGCAGCGGATTCGCCTGTTGGAGAATGGGTGTCGGTCATGAATAAGACCTCCGCTGATCCGGGGCGGGAATCTCGGCACCCTTGTATTCCACCGGGATCCCGCCGAGCGGGTAATCCTTGCGTTGCGGGTGCCCGATCCAGTCGTCGGGCATCAAAATGCGGGTCAATCCGGGGTGGCCGGAGAAAACGATCCCGAACATGTCCCAGATCTCCCGCTCGTGCCAGTCCGCGGTCGGGTACACCGCGACCGCGCTGGGCACGTGCGCGTCATCGGCGCCGACGGCAACCTCCAGCCGGATTCGCCGCCGGTAGGTCATCGAGGTCAGCTCGTAGACCACATGCAACCGGCGCGGCACGCCGGGACCGTAGTCCACGCCCGAGATCGATGACGCGAGTTCGAAGCGCAGCGACTCGTCGTCCCGCAAGGCCCAGAGCAGCGCGATCAGGTGGTCGCGGCCGGCATAGAAGGTGATCTCGCCGTTCGCCACGGTCGTCTGAACGATCGCCGACGCCGGGATGGATCGCTCCGCCATGGCCGCGGCCAGCGCGTCGGCCACCTCGTCGAACTGTCCATATTGGCCGGAGCCGCTGCTCCGCTCGTCCCTCGCTCCGCGCACTCCTTCGGGACCGCCGTAGGGTCGCTCGGCCGGGATCGGGGTGTACGGCTCCAGGACCAGCCCGCCGTAGCCGGAGGTGTCACCGGATCCGCGGACGCCGAACATGCCGGTGCGCTCCAGTCCGGTCGGCGTGACCGGCGACGTCGGGTCCTGCAGTCCGCGCTGCGCGACCGCGCTGGACTCACCGGCCTGCGGCGAGGCGTCCGCGGTGGTGCCGGACGGCTTCTCCGCTGGCGTGTCCACCGAGGTGTAGCTGCCCGCGGCAGTGCCGGCGGCGGGCGCGCTGTCGTTGCCGCCGGTGGAACTGGTCGGCACCCCGCCGGAGGCCGCCGGGGCCGCTGGTTCGCCTCGGCTCGGCGGCTGGGACTGGTTGCCCGGCTTGGCGTCCTCGGTCATGACGTGCTCGCGTCGAGCCGGTCGCGCTGGAGTTGATCCCGCTGGAGTTTGTCGCGCTGCAGTTGATCGATGTTGACCTGCGGGGTCCCGATCGGGGCGGGCAACTTGCCGAACCGGACCGATGAGGCGACGAGGTCGGTGCGCTGGCCCTCGAGTTGGGCGGCGCGTTTCGGCCCGAGCGGCTCGTCCATGATCTTGGCGTGCAGCTTGAGGATGGCGTCGATCAGCATCTCCGGGCGCGGCGGGCAGCCCGGCAGGTACATGTCCACCGGCACGATGTGGTCAACGCCCTGGACGATCGCGTAGTTGTTGAACATCCCGCCCGACGAGGCGCACACGCCCATCGACAGCACCCACTTCGGCTCCGCCATCTGGTCGTATATCTGCCGCAGCACCGGCGCCATCTTCTGGCTCACCCGGCCGGCGACGATCATCAGGTCGGCCTGCCGGGGCGATGCCCGGAACACCTCCATGCCGAACCGGCCGAGGTCGTAGCGCGGCGCGCCGGTCGTCATCATCTCGATCGCGCAGCAGGCCAGCCCGAAGGTGGCCGGGAACAGCGACGCCTTCCTGGTCCAGTTGACCAGCTTCTCGACGCTGGTTAGCAGGATGCCATTGGGGAGTTTCTCCTCCAGACCCATCGCCCAGTACTCCCTTCTCGTTTCCGAATCACCAGTGTCGAATGGATCGGCGTCGGTTGGATCAGCATCGGTGAGATCAACTCAGTTGAATCAGTTCAGGACAACTCGGCACTAATCCCAGTCCAGCCCGCCGCGGCGCCAGGCGTAGGCGTAGACGATCGCCACGGTGACGATGAACAGGATGATCTCGACCAGCCCTACCACGCCGAGCGGGATGGCCGACTGCGCCCACGGGTAGAGGAACACGATCTCGATGTCGAACACGATGAACAGCATCGCGGTCAGATAGAACTTGATCGGGAATCGCCCCGCGGTCCCGGCGGGCAGCGGCGTCGGCTCGATACCGCATTCGTAGGCGTCGAGCTTGGCGCGGTTGTAGCGCCGCGGCCCCAGCCCGTCGCTGACCACGGTGACCATGGTGATCGCGAAGCCCGCGACGATGATCAGCAGGATCACGATGGGTAGGTAGATGCTCACCATGGCGCTATCTTCCCCCGCGGTCCGAGACCACTCGACAACGGGCGGCTACACACTTGGTGCCAACCGATTCAGCGACCGCACGACGCGATCGGCCCAGTCACCGTCGCGGCTGTCGTACAGCCCGGCGAGCATCTTCAGCACCAGGTACATCAGGTCCTTGCGGGGCAGGCCGAGGCGGGTCGCGGTCTTCATCACCGACGGCTTACCGATCAGCGTGGAGAAGATCCCGCCGAGCCGGTAGTACGAGCCGAGGTGCTCCTTCATCGCGGTCGAGTACCCCTCCAGGGCGGCCTCCCGGCTGGCGCCCTCGGGGCGGCCGAGCGCTTGCAGTACCGACTCGGCGGCCATCGCGGCCGACTCCATCGCGTACGCGATGCCCTCGCCGTTGAACGGGTTGACCGCGCCGCCGGCGTCGCCGACCAGCAGCAGACCGTCGGCGTAGTGCGGGGTCCGGTTGAAGCCCATCGGCAGTCCCGCGCCGCCGATCGGGCCGATCGCGTTCTCCTCGCGGAGTCCCCACTCCTGGGGCGTGCCGTCCAGCCAGGTCCGCAGCAGTGCGCGGTAGTCGGTCTTGCCGAAGGCCTTCGACGAGTTGAGCATGCCGAGGCCGACGTTGACGGTGCCGTCGCCGAGGCCGAAGATCCAGCCGTACCCGGGCAGCAACTTCGGCTTGCTCGGATCGGTGCGGTCCCACAGTTCAAGGTGGGATTCCAGGTAGTCGTCGTCGGCGCGGGACGGGCTGCGGTAGTACCGGCGGACCGCCACGCCCAGCGGGCGGTCGTCGCGCTTGTTGATGCCCATGCCGAGCGCCACCCTGGCCGACACGCCGTCGCAGGCCAGCACCAGCGGCGCGGTGAACTCCGCCTGCCCCTCCTGGGTCTTGGCGATCACGCCGGTGATCCGCCCGGTGCGATCGTCGCGGACCGGCGCCGTCACCGACGTGGCGACCCGCATCCGGGCGCCGGCCTTGACCGCGAGGGTGGCCAGGATGTCGTCGAAGTCGCGCCGCGGCCGGACCAGGCCGAAGTCCGGGAAGTCCTGCAAGACCGGCCAGGGTAGCTCGAGGCTGCGACCGCCGCCGATGACCCGCAGCCCCTTGTTCTTCAGCCAGTCGGGTCCGGAGACATCGATGCCGAGGGCCAGTACTTGCTTGACGCCGCGCGGGGTCAGGCCGTCACCGCAGACCTTGTCGCGCGGGAAGGTCGACTTCTCCAGCAGCAGCACATCGACCCCCGAGCGGGCCAGATAGGTCGCTGCGGTGGAACCCGCCGGACCGGCGCCGACGACGATGACGTCGGCGTTGTTGTCGGGGTTTCGCACCGCGTTCGGCTGGGTCATCGGTCCTCCGCACCGGTCGTCATCAGACAGAAAGGGGCGATGCGGCGGCAGGCCCCGGCGCCCTGCGATCGAGATTGTGAATTCGTTCACGAGGTCGCGCGCCATCAGTGTATGACTCGCTTCCGGCCCGACAAACCCAGACCTGGGTGATCAACGTTTCTGGCCGGTTCGGGTTGCCACGCGACACGAAACGGCCAGGGATGGTGATCACCCGAGCAGACCAGACAGATGGGACGGACTGGACATGCAGGCGTCGACGACGCGACACCGGGGGTGGCTCGGCCCGGCACATCAATGCCCGCCGAGCACCGCCCGATGCAGCGCCACCACACCGAAAGTCATGTTCCGCCAACGAACGTCGGTCCACCCGGCCCGGGTGATCAGCCTGGCCAGCGAGGGCTGATCCGGCCAGGCATCGATGGTTTCCTGCAGGTAGGTGTAGGCCTCGGGGTTGGAGGACACCCGTCCGGCGAGCTTGGGAAGCACGTTGTGCAGGTACCACCGGTAGCCCCAGCGGATGGGTGCCGGGCGGGGTCGGGAGAACTCGCAGACCACCAACCGGCCGCCGGGGCGGGTCACCCGGGCGAACTCGGTCAGCGCTGCGCTCGGATCCTCCACGTTGCGCAGTCCGAACGAGATGGTGACCGCGTCGAAGCTGGCGTCCGCGAACGGCAGGTGCAGTGCATCGCCGGCCACCCGCGGCAGCCACGGGTCTTTGGTCGCGGACAGCATGCCGAGCGAGAAATCCGTTGCCACACACCAGCCGCCGTTGGCCGCCAGCGCCTTCGTGGACACCCCGGTTCCCGCCGCGACGTCGAGCACCTTCTGACCGGGCAGCAATTCCAGCGCGCGCACGGTGTGCCGACGCCAACGCCTGTCCTGCGCGCCGGACAGGATCGTGTTCGTCCGGTCGTAGCGCTCCGCAACGGCATCGAACATCTCGGCGACCTGCTGTGGCTGTTTCTCCAGCCCGGCCCTGCTCATGGACGTGCAGCCTACCGATGCCAGCACCAAGGGCGTGCCATCTGCGTGTTGCGTGACGTGAGTTATCCGACCGGCCGGTTCAGGGTGGTGACCGCAGGCTGTCCCGCTGCGGCCGCCGGGAGAAGTTCGCGATCGCGCCGGAACGGCAGCAGCGGGAGCCGCGACCGGCGCCGGCACCACCAGATCAACGGAGCGGCAACCACGTACGTGCCGACCAGGATGAGCACGATCATGATGGTGCCGACGGAGGCGGCACGTCCCGCGACCCTGGCGATCTGCGGATCCTGCGTGGAGTACTCGACGACGAATTGCTGCCCCAGCGACAGCAGGCCCGGGTACAGCACGCCACCTTCGGGTCGGACGGTAGCTCCGGCCGCGTCGACGAACTCGATGCCGGTGCGCAACGGCGACACCGACAGCACCGTGGCCGTCGCGGTGCCGAGGTGGTCGTCGATCGCCGAGTCGTTGGACCGCGTCCCGATGGCCAGCGCGGTCATCATCACCGTGACAGCCACCGCGAGCAGCCCGATACCCCGGCCGGTTGCTCGCCAGATGCGTTGCCGCCGAGTGGGTTTGCTGCCAGTCCCGCTGAGTCCGTCGGTCACGGCGGACGCGCCGCCACCCGTCCCCGCGTCCGCACCGGCGGCGGGGTGGCTGGGTGCCTCTCGCGCAGCGGCGGCCACCGTCCGGCCGGCATCGGTGTCGGCGGCCCCTGCGCCGGCCTCGGCATTGGCGGCCATCGCTCGAGTGTAGGGCGGACGGAACCGATCGGGCCGGTACCGCCGAGACTGAACGGGTGGGCGCCGGCTCGGACCTTGGTCCGAGGTGACGGGCACGCGGACCTGGCCGCAGGCGGGTGGACGGGTGGACGGGTGGATTCTCCACCGTCGTCCGTGCTCGTCCTGTCTTGCCCCGGCCGACCCACCCCGCCGAACTCGTGAGAGCTTCGTCGCACAGACAAAGGCCGGCGGACGGCTAGGCTTGGCGCTCGTGACTGCCGTGCCGACCACCCAGCTGATGTCGACGGCTGTCACCCGAATGCACACCGAACCCATCGACCTCATCGACTCACTCGCCCGACCTACCGGCGCCCTGTGTTTCGTTCGCGGCGGCGACGGCTTCGCCGGCTGGGGGGTGCACCGGCGGTTCACCGCCACCGGGCCGGCTGCGGCCGCCCGCATCCAGGACTGGCTCGCCGACGTAGCCGCCGAGATGCAGGTCGATGATCCGGTCGGGGTTCCGGGGACCGGGCCCATCGCGTTCGTCTCCCTCGGTTTCGACGACTCCGACGTCGCCGTTGCCGTCGTTCCCGAGGTGGTTCTCGGTCGCCGAGACGGAACCAGCTTCAGCACCGTGATCGGCCCCGGCGGGCTGGACGGCACCCCGCTGCCGCGGCCGATGGCCGTCCGGTCGCCCGGCCGGGTCAGTTACGCCGATGCCGAACTGTCGGTGGCCGGGTTCACCTCGGCAGTGACCACCGCCACCGCCCGCATCCGCGCCGGCCTTCTCGAGAAGGTCGTGCTGGCACACGATCTCGAGGCGACCACGACCCGGCCGATCGACGAGCGGTTCCTGCTGGCACAGCTGGCGGCCGGCTACCCGGACTGTTGGACGTTCGCGGTCGAGGGCTTGGTCGGCGCCAGCCCGGAGCTGCTGATCCGCCGGATCGGCGCCAGCATCTCCTCTCGGGTGCTGGCCGGTACGGCGTGGCGTGAGCACTCCGACGACGCCGTCGCCGCCGAGCTGATGGGCAGTGCCAAGGACATCGAGGAGCACGAGTACGCAGTGCGATCGGTCGCGGACGTGCTCGCCGAGGTCTGTGTGGAACTGAATGTTCCGGCGGCTCCCGTCCCGTTGGAGCTGGCGAACCTGACGCACCTGTCCACCGACATCACCGGGCGGCTCTACGAACGCTCACCATCGGCACTCGACCTGGCCGCCCGGCTGCACCCCACGGCCGCGGTCGGCGGGAGTCCGACAGCGGCGGCCCGCCAGGTGATCCGTGACATCGAACCGATGACCCGCGGCAGGTACGCCGCGCCCGTCGGCTGGCTGGACAGCGGCGGTGACGGTGAGTTCGCGATCGCCCTGCGATGTGCGCAGGTCAACGGGCGCAGCGTGCGACTGATGGCTGGCTGTGGGATCGTCGCCGACTCCGACCCGGAGACCGAGGCGCGGGAGGCGCAGATCAAGATGATCCCGATCCGGGACGCGCTCGAGGCGCGTGGCTGAGCGGTCCCACCGGCTCGGCGCACGGAAGCCCGGCCGCCCATGAGGCACTCGGCGCGCCTGTGTCGCAGGAACGGGCGACCCGCCGTGGTCATGGTTTCCGCCGACGAGTGGGAGTCGTTGCAGGAAACGCTGTTCTGGCTCTCGCAGCCCCGTCTTCACGAGTCGCTGACCGAGGCGGAGGAGGATATCGCGGCCGGACGCATCCATACCGAAACCGAGGTGCGGCGGTCGCTCGACTTACCCGAAAGGGCGTGACCGAGTATCACGAAGTGCTGACGGCAAGCGCCCTGCATAGCGATGTTCCGACTCCCTTCACGAGCCGGCCGATCGGTTGCTCGCGGCGTCGGGGAGCGAAGCACTGAGCGCCAGTGTCGTCACCCTCGCCGAGGTGCTTGTCGGCCCAGCGCGGGCCGGCGTGGTCGACCGCGCACTGGCGGCGCTGGAGCAACTCGCCCTGGCCGCGGTACCGATCGAGCGGGTGACGCCGGTGCGGCTGGCCCTGCTGCGCGCGGAGACAGGCCTGAAACTGCCCGACTGTTGCGTCCTGCTGGCCGCCGAAGAGTCGGGGGCGGCCGTGGCCACCTCCGATGACCGTCTAGCCGGAGCCGTGACGCGACGGGGCCTCCGGCTCTTCGAACGCTGAACCGGCGGGGCCTCCGGCTCTTCGAACGCTGAACCCCTGCAGGACAACAGCTGTCAGCTCACCGCGGCCCGCACCGCGTCGGTCATCCGCTGCAGCGTCGGTGCAAGTTCCGTTCGTGAGGTGGGCACCTCCACCACCCGGATCCCGGCCGGGTCGGCGATCGCGTCGGCCAGCTCGTCCGCGGTCGACACCAGCACGTGCTCGGCGCCGCACGCCTCCGCCACCCCGGCCAGCTGCACGCCGTGGGACGTGCCGAAGACCCGCTCGAACGCCCGGGCATAGGGCGGCTCGCCCGGCTCCAGGGTGGAGAAGATCGCCCCGCCGTCGTTGCTGCTGACCACGATCGTCAGGTCCGGCCGAGGCTCGTGCGGGCCGATCACCAGCCCGCTCATGTCGTGCAGGAACGTCAGGTCGCCCATCATGGCCACCGTTGGGCCGGCGTCCGTGTCCGAGTCATCCTCGGCCGTCAAAGCGACCCCGACCGCCGTCGAAATGGTGCCGTCGATCCCGGCCACCCCGCGATTGGCCAGCACCCGCAAACCGTCCCGTGCGATGGCGGTCAGCCCGACATCGCGCGGCACCTGGGACGACCCCAACACCAGGGTTGCCTGTGCGGGCAGCTCTGCGACCAGTTCGCGGGCCAGCCGAGGCGAGAAGGCAATGTCGAGTTCGTCGACCAGCGACCGCACCGCTGTCGCAGCGGCGTGGTCGGCGCGGCGCCAGCGTTGCGCCCAGGCGGCGTCGGGGAGCGAGTTCACCTCGATCCTCCCGCGAGCGACAACCCGCGCCGTCCCGGCGGGATCGGCGTAACCCTGCGGATGCGCGACAACGTCCACGGTGACCCGGGAGTCGGCCAGCAGCCCGCCGACCTGCCGGTACAGGGTGGGCCGACCGAGCACGATCACCCGATCCGGGCGCTCGGCGTCCAGGAAGTCCGGCGCGGCCAGCAGGTGCATGCCCGCGGAGAGCACCGACGAACCGGCTGCGCCACCCGCCTCGGACAGCACGACATGGCCGGCCGCCGCTATCGGGGCAGCCCACGGATGGGTCAGGTCGGCGAGGAAGAGCACCCGCTCCCCCGCGTCCGGCGGCGGCACGGAGGGGCCGTCGCCGAAACCGGCCATCATGGTCCAGCGGCCTTCCCGGCCGGACAGCCGCTCCGGCCAGCCCTCGAGGCCGTCGTTCCCCGGATCGGGCAGCAGCGGCTCGGCCAGCGGCAGGTTCAGCTGCACCGGGCCCGGCCGTCCGCCTGCACCCCGCGCCGACCCGACGGCCCGGCCCACCATCGCCCGCCACGGTCCGTTCTGACCCGGAACCCGTTGCGGCACGGCGAATTCGTGGAAGAAACGGAGCGCCGGACCGAACAGCGTCTGTTGATCGATCGCCTGATTGGCGCCGACGTCACGCAGCCATGGCGGCCGGTCCGCCGACAGCACCACCAGCCCCACGCCGCCGTGATGAGCCTCCATGACCGCCGGGTGCAGGTTGGCCACCGCCGTCCCCGACGTCGTCACCACCGCGGCGGGCGCGCCCGATCCCCGGGCCAGGCCGACCGCGAGGAACCCGGCGGTGCGCTCGTCGATCCGCACGTGCAGCCGGAGCCGGCCGGCCGCGTCCGCGTCGTGCAGTGCCATCGACAGCGATGCGTTGCGGGAACCCGGGGCGAGCACCACCTCGGTCACCCCGCACGCGATCAACTCGTCGACGAGCACGCGGGCCAGCGCCGTCGACGGGTTCACGCCCGCCATTGTTCAGGTCCGAGGACGGTCCGCGCGCATCGCGGTGCGTCGGTGAGTCCGGGAGCCCAGCGATCAATGCCGATCATGGGGAGCCGTGGAGCCCACCGGGACGGCCCCGCCGACCGGAGCGGTGATCCACGACCCTCGCCGCCACTGCCCCGGCCGCGACCACCTTCCACACCGCGTCGAGTCCCGGTGCGTTCCGGCGCCAGCGTGACCATCCGGATCGTCCCCCGCCCGGCGTTTGAACACCCGGTCCAGCTCGGCCGGGCCGGGGTCGCGCAGCTCCGGTTGTTCGTGTGCGCCGGGCCGTTCGTTGGACAGCCAAGGGTCCTCCAAGTGGGTGCCGGCGATCAACCCCTCGTCGGTCAGTTCCGCCATCACGCCGACGATCCGCAGTCGGTCGGCCGGGCCGGCGGTGACCAGTGAGGCGATGCTGGTCGTGGTGCCGTGCCGGCGGTGCAGGTCGACCGCTGCCCTGGCCTGATCGGCGTCCCCGGTCGGGAAGGCACCACCGCCGCCGCCGTGCCCGTGCATGTCGACGAAGCCGGGGACCACGATTCGGTCGCCCAGATCCTGGTCGCCCAGGTCCGGGTTCAGGGGGCGGGGCGGGGCGCCGGCGCCGGCTGCCGTCACCCGGTCGCCGTCGATCTGAATCCAGCCGGGTTGCAGTAACCCGTCGTGCGCGATCACCGTGGCCGCGGTCAGCAGCATGTCATCAGTCCTTCCCTGTCACTCGCTCGAGGCGAGAGATCCTGCGGATCTGGGGGTTTCGGTGACCGTGCCCGGCCCGGGGCGGGCGCTTCGGGAATGGCCGGCGAGTTCATCCGTTTCGGGACTCCGCGCCTCAGCCGGGGAGCAGGCTCAACGCGGTCCCGTGACGTGGTCGGACAGCTGCGAAGTGTCGCCGGTCCAGGGTGGCCACCTCCAGGACGCCCTGCCGTTCCGCGCAGGCGATCACCGAGGCATCGGCGATACCCAGCGGGAAGTCGCGGTACGCCGCCACGAGTTCGGCGATCCGAAGCCAGTCCGCCGGATGTACCGGGTCCACCACGAAGGCGCCTTCCGACAGGTCCTGGGCGAACAGGACCTCTGCCCGCGGACCGAGACGCGCCCCGATCAGATAGGCGACCTCAGTGATGACCAGGGTCGGAACAATGAGCGGACCGGGGAAAGATCGCAGCAGATCCAGACACCTCTGATGAAATGCGTCGTCGCGATCCGCAAGGGCATACAACGGGCCAGCGTCGACGACCAGACCTGACACTCGTCGGACTCAGCCCGGCAAGTGATCGCGCTCGTCGGCGTGATCGGCGAAACCCATTTGGTCCAGCAGCTCGTCAAAACGGGCGGAGATGTCGGACCGACCACTCGCACCGGCGCCGGCGACACGGAAGGTGCGGCTGGCGCCTGTACTGACGGCGGTGCCGGGCAGGTGAGCCGCGACGGCTTCGCGCACCCATTCGGAGAGGGTGATCCCACGACGAGCGGCTTCCTGCCTCATCCTGGCCTCCACCTCGTCGTCAACCTTGATGGTCGTGCGCTTCATGTATGCCAGCATACCCTCGCGGGCCTGGAAAGTCGGCTCTCTTGGCGTCATGCGCCCGCGCACCGGCGACCTGGTGCGCGGCGTGCCGGAGGGCTCGGTGCCGCTCTGCTTGGTCCGTCCATGATCACTAACCTGGGACTTGGACCGGTTCCCACGCCCGGCGCCGGTCCCGATACGGTGATCTTCGAGCCCGGTTGCGTCACAGGGGAGAGTGAGGGGGGTCAGATGTCGTCGGGTTCTGGGCCGAACAGGAATCGACGCCCGGTGACCTCGTCCGGAGTGATCCGCACGAAGACCTGTTTACGAGTGCCGACCCACGGCTTGAGCCCCGAAGTTCGGGCCAGTTCGAAGTCCTCGCCCCACTCCGCCGCATGGGCACGGCCCTTCACCACCACGCTCCAGCCACCGGTGACGTGGTAACCGTCGATCTCCACGGCAACGTGCTCGTTGACGGTCAGCCCGGCCAGTTTCGTGCCCTGTGCGGTGCGGAAGACCAGCGTTCCGTTCTGCACGATGTAGTTGAACGGGAAGATCTCCGGTTGGTCCGACACGCTGATGGCCAGCCGGCCGAAGAAGTGCTCCCGCAGGAGCTCCCACGACTCCTCGTCCGTCAGGTCGGAGAAATGCGATTCGGCGAGCTCTGTCATGACGTGAGGATGCGCCGGACGGGCTCCACGTGTAAAGGGACGAAGGTCCCTGCAGTCGATCATGAACAGTCTCGTTCGTCACCATCGGCTACCCGCCGGTCGGGTGCTCGCGCGGCTCCGACGCGGACAGCAACTCCGCGACCCTACGGAGCCGGTCCGACCAGTAATCCGTCGTCGGCCCATCGGCCCTGACCTGGGCCCACCTGTCGGGCTCCGGAGCCGCCCGCGGCACATCGATGAACCCCTCGGATTCCAGGGCCGGCGTGCTGGTGACGTCCGACGTCAGCAGCGTCCGCGTGCCGAGCCCGCAGGCAAATCCGAGTTCCGGAAGCGCCCCCGCCAGCGCCAGGCCTGCGGCCAGCCCGACCGAGGTGTCGATCGCGGAGGAGACGACAACGGGCAGCCCGGCAGCCCGGGCAACCCGAAGGGCAGCGGGCACTCCCCCGAGCGGCGCCACCTTCACCACCACGATGTCGGCGGCGCCGGCCAGCGCCACCCGTTCGGGATCGGCCGCCCGTCGGATCGACTCGTCGGCGGCGATCGGCGGGCGGACCCTGGCCCGCACCTCCGCCAGCTCCGGCAACGAACGGCACGGCTGCTCCACGTACTCCAGGCCCTGGGCGGCGTCGTCCAGCACGGCGATCGCCCGCACCGCCTGGTCGACGGTCCACGCCGCATTCGCGTCGACCCGGATCCGGCCGTCGGGGCCCAGCGCCGAGCGGACCGCGGCCACCCGCGAGGCGTCCGCCAGCACCGACGTGGCGGGGTCGGCGACCTTCACCTTTGCTGTCCGGCAGCCCGATGCGAGCACGAGTTCCGCGGCCCGCTCGGGGCTGACGACGGGGATGGTCACGTTGATCTCGATGCGCCGCCGCACCGGGGCCGGCCAAGGCACGGTCGCGGTATCGATGGCCGCGCGCAACCAAGGGACGCAATCGACATCGGCATAGTCGTGGAACGGTGCGAACTCAGCCCAGCCGGCCGGGCCTTGCAGGAGCACGCCGTCGCGCACGGTGACGCCACGGAATCGCTGGACCAGCGGGACGGCGAACACCCGGGCGCTGGCCAGCAGGTCGGTCAGCTCGGTGGGCATCCGGTCAGAGTGCCCCACCGGTGGTGATGGGCAGCCGGATCGTCATGGCCACCCCACCCTCGGGCGCAGGCGAGCCCACGATCGACCCGCCGAGCTGGACCACCAGTCGATGCACCAGCGCCAGACCCAGGCCGGCACCACCCGGCCCGCTGCCCCGATACCGCTGTCGCAGCACGCCCTGCTGAAACATCACCGCAAAGTCCTCCGTCGTCAGGCCCGGACCGCCGTCACGGACCTGGAGGACCGCTGTTCCCGATTCGGCAGGCGTTCCCGAGCTGGCCGGGTCCACCTCGCGGCCCAGGTGCAGGATCAACGGTTGACCGGGTTCGAGCACTCGCAGTGCATTCTCGGCGAGTTCGTCCAGGATCTGCCGGAGCCGCCGGGCGTCGCTGGTGACGACCACCGAATCCGCGGGCACGTCGACGATCAGCGGAACACCCGCCGAGTCGCACGGCGCCCGCCAGGCCTGTGCGACCTGGTTGACCAACGCCCGCAGATCCGTCGGCCCGAGATCGAGGTGGAAGGACTTGGTATCCGGGCCGGGCGCACCGACCGCCTCGTCCGTGATGGGCACCAACCCACCCAATGCCGGGTTCGGGTCGTCCGACTGCCCGGCCTCCTCACCCATGAGACGCAGCCCGTCGGACCGCGCGAGGTGTCCGTACGCGAGCTCATCGTTGGGCTCATCGTTGGGCCACGGCGGGTTGACCGGCTGCGGTCCGGGCGCCGGCGTCACGACCCGATCGCTCTGTGCAGCCCGCCCCCGGGAAACCGGCGGCCGTCGTCCGGTACCGCTGGTCTCGCTGCGCTGCAACGCATCTGCCATGCCATTGAGAGCAACCGAAACCTCAGCGACCTCCCGCGGGCCGGTGATCGGGATCCGCACCTCGCGATCACCGCCGCTCATCGACGTGGCCAGTGCTGCGGTGCGGCGGAGCGAAGCGGACAGCGAGCGCGCGGCGAGTAGGCCCGCCACGATGGCCACGGCAGTGCCGATCAGCAACGCGGCCAGCAGGCGACGTTGCAGAGAATCCTGCAGCGGCACCGTCCCGTTCGCGAGAGTGACGAGGGCGAACCCACCGGACGCGGTCGAGCGCGCCTCGACCAGCCGAATGTCCCCACCGACCGACGAGGTCCCTGACACGGAGGCTCCGTCGACCGCATTGCCGGCGGCGGCATCGCGTGCGGCCTGGACTGCCAGCCGGTCGGAGGCCGGCAGCGCACCGTCGGCGCCGATCGACACGACCACGATGCCCTGACGATCCAGGACCGTCGACATCGATTCCAGTGCAGCGTCTCTCGCCGTCGGATCGGCGGGCAACCCGGCCGCGACGAGGTTCGCCCGATCGGCAAGGACGACGCTGCCCGCGTCGGTCAGCTTGCCGCGCACCAGGAACACGGCAGCGACGGTGAAGACGAGCGCCAGCAGCACCGCCACCGCGACGACCAGCACCATCAACCGGGCACGCAGGCCGCTGGCAGAGCCCCCACTGCGGTGCCGGGCAACGACGGACGGGCTGTCGCCGTCGGGCGACGGGCCGCCGGGCGCGGTGTCGCCGGGCGCAGAGCCGCGCGCGGTGTCGCCCGAGGGGCGGCCACCGGCGGTGGGATCGGTTGCGCCATGGGAGTCCGGCGGGATCTGGCCGCCGCTCGCCGCCGCGATCGCCGGGTTCGCGCCAAGGGCGGGTCCGGTGGCCGTCATTGGTCCGACCCCTCGGTGGTGGGCGGCTGGGTCATGACGAACCGGCCGACAGCCAGGTCCAGCGGTCGACCCCAGCGGTTCGCTGGTCACGCGAACGCAGGCCGGAACCTCGGTATCGAACGTTCGCGTGCGCGCGCCGCGCACCACTCCACCCCATGAAACCCCGGTGATTCATGCTTACAGCCTTGACCAACTCCCGCTAATGGGCCACCTTCCGCGCGATGCCTCACCCGGTCGAGTCAGCATGGGCGGGAAGATTCACCCGCTGTTGCCACCTATTGCGTGGGATCAACCGGCCGAGCGGCCGCTGACGACGGACCCGCACAGCGGGCCACACACTTCCCCGGCGGTAATCCGGTCGGTCACCGTCGTGCGTCGTTGGCCCGGTTGCCGGACGCGGATGGACCATCACCCTTCAATGGCAGCCGGATCGTCATGGCGAGACCGCCTTCGGGGGCACCCGAGGCGACCACCGAGCCACCCAACCGCCGCACCAGACTGTGCACGAGCGCGAGGCCCAAACCGGCGCCACCTGGCCGCAGCCCCCGGTAGCGCTCGTGCAGCACGCCCGGCTCGAAGGCCACCGGGTAGTCCTCCGGAGCCAGGCCGGGCCCGCCGTCGCGGACCTGCAGCACGGCGCTTCCGTCGCCCGCAGCCGATTCCCAGCCGACCTGGAGCACCAACGACTGACCTGGCTGCAACACCCGCAGCGCGTTCTCGGCCAGCCCGTCAAGCACCTGACGCACCCGGCGGGAGTCGGTCGTCACCACGACACCGCCGGCCGGGACATCGACGACCAACGGCACACCCTTCGCCGCACACCGCACCTGCCAGACCGGGGCCATCTCGGTGACGAGCGCAGCGAGGTCGGTCGGCCCGAGGTCGAGATGGAACCCGTCGGCGCCGAGCCTGGCCAGGTCGAGCAGATCGGAGATCAGCCTTTCCAGGCGGGCGGACTCCCCCAGGATCGCGAGGCCGACATCGCGCTGCTCGCCGTCGGGAATCATGCCGTCGGCCAGCGCCTGGGCCTGTCCGCTGATGCCGGCCAGCGGGGTGCGCAGCTCGTGGGAGACCGAGGTGAGGAACTTTCGCTGCCGAGATTCGCTGTACTGCAATGCATCCGCCAAGTCGTTCACGGCAGCCGAGACAGCGGCGACCTCCCGCGGCCCGGTCACCGGGGCGCGGAGACCGCGGCTGCCCTGGCTCATCGCCCTGGCCAAACTCGCGGTCCGCCGCAGCGGCGCCGACACCACCCGCGCGGCCAGCAGTCCGATCAGCACGGCCGCGACCGTCCCGGCCAGCACGGCGGCGAGCAGCCGACGCTCCAGCGCCTGGCGGGTCGCGCCCGCCACGTCGGCCGGCGTCACCAGTGCAAAGCCGGCGGCGGCCGTCGACCGCGCCTGCACCAGTTGCAGTTGCCCGCCCACCGTGGCGGTCCCCGACACTGACGCGCCGTCGACGGCGCCGCTCGCGCCGGCCTGCCGAGCGGCGCGAACCGAGCGCCGATCCGTTCCCGTCACCGCCCCTTTCGGTCCGATCGAGACGACCGTGATGCCCTGATCACCGAGGATCGCCGCGGTCGAGGCCAGCTCGGTTGCCATGGAGGACGGCTCGGCGGCGAGCTGAGCGGCCACCAGGTCGGCGCGGTCGGCGAGCGCCTCCGTCGCCGCGTCGAGCAGCGTCCGGCGGACCACCAGAATGCCCACCACGCTGGAGATCACCGCCACCAGCACCGCAACCGCAATGACCAGCAGCGTGACCCTGACCGCGAGGCTGGTCCGCGCAGTCCTGGCCGGACGCGACGACGCGGGTTCGTCCGCGGTCGTCACCGCGGATCCGCCGAATACCCGACGCCCCGCACGGTCCGGATCGGGCTGGCGTCGCCGAGCTTGGCGCGCAGGGCCGCGACGTGCACGTCGACGGTCCGCGGGCCGGCACCGGCGCTGTATCCCCACACCGAACTGAGCAGCCCGGCTCGTTCGAAAACCCTGCCGGGATGCCGGACCAGGAACTCCAGCAGATCGAATTCGGTTGCCGTCAGGTCGATCTCGCGGGTCTCGGCGGCCATACGTTGGTCGGGTGCGGTGTCGCCGGCGTCGGCGTCAGCGTCGGCGTCAGCCTCCACCCAGACCCGGCGTTGCGCCGGGTCGACCCGCACCCGCCCGGCCCGCAGCACGGGCGCGCTCGCCGGCCCGGACGACCGCCGTAGGACCGCCTTGATCCTGGCGACCAGCTCCCGCGGGTTGAACGGTTTGACCAGGTAGTCGTCGCCACCCATCTCCAGCCCGAGGATCCGGTCGACGTCCTCGTCCCGGGCGGTCGCGAACAACACCGGAGTCCAGTCGCCGGACGATCGCAGCTGCCGGCACAGCTCCACGCCGTCGGCGTCGGGCAGGCCGATGTCCATCACGATCGCGACTGGGCGGTCCCGGGCGATCGCAGCCATCCCGTCCCGGCCGGTCGCGGCGATCGTCACTCCGAAGCCGGCAGCGACCAGGTAGCGGCGCACGCCGTCGGCGATGACCGCTTCGTCCTCGATCACCAGCACCAGACCGCGCGCGGGTGTGTCATTCATGGGCACCAGCCTCGCCCGGGGCCAGGTCGCCCGGCCAGTGCCGCGCCGAGGATCGGCCGCATCGGGATCTCAGGACCGGAGCTCAGGAACAATGCGCCTTGACCAACGCCGCCAGGTCAGGGCCGATGGCGTTCAGGGTGTCCAGGACTTGGCGGCGCCTGGTCGCGCGATCGGTGTACATGGCCGCCAATTCGGTCTCGCCGGCCTGTGTCGCGGCGTCCGCCTTCGCCTTCAACCAGGCGATGGAGCCTCTGGTGTTCGCGTCCGCGCCGAGGCGGGCAACAAGCCTGCTCTCCCGCTGAGAGATCTTGTCCAGATGCTGGCAGATCGCAGGCTTGGCACCGTCCAGCGCGGCAATTCTCCCCGCTGTCGTGGCGTCCGCAGCCGCAGCGGGGCTCGCCAGCACCACCGCCGCGCCCAGACCGGTGACCAGCACGCCACCGGTCAGCACCGTCCGGATGGTTCTCTTCGACGTCATCGATGCTCCTTCGCCATGCGAGCCGGCACGTCACCGGCCGTTGATCGTCAGACTGCCGGGACTCGCTTCGGAGAATGTCCGCGCCGTGTTCGGATCGGGTAAAGAAGCGGGGAGATCGGCCGACACGACGGCGTCAGGCGAATGCCGGGACGGCCGGTCGTTCGCGATGAACAGCTGCGTGAGCGGCATCACGGTCGGGTCAGATCGCGCGAACAACCGGTCCTGCGCTCGTGGGTGTCGCTCGGCCCTGATAGCTTTCGTCCATCCTGCAGGAATGCTGAGCTGCGCCGGCGTCACCGCGATTTCATCGGGCGCATCCACCTGCATTCTGACGTCGAGCGCAGCCGCCGTGTTGTTGAGCAGCGTTGCGGAGACGCTGGCGCCGGGCGTGGCGTCGATCTCCAGGGCCTTGGTGTTGTCCCACGACATCGACGGGGCAGTGTCACCGAGCCCGGCCGAGTCACCGAGCCCGGCCGATGCCAGCGCTGCACCTGCGCCGGCCATGAACAAGCCGGATGCTCCGACGATCAGCAGGGCCCGGGCAAGCACCCGCCGCAGCGGTCCGGGGACACTCGATTGACCCGTCGCAGGGTGCGAGCCGACCTGTACAGCTACGGCAGATCGCACCACGGTTGACCCCCCGTGCGCGCCACCAGCACGTCCTCATCCGAACGAGTTCAGGCGCAGATCGTCCCATTCCGGCGCGAACAGGGCATCTCGGGTCGCTCAGTCTATGACTCGGCCACGCCAACACCGACTCCCTCGCTGTGCAGCACCGGCCGCCCGGTGACCGCCAGTCGCTCCATCAAGTCGGCGCCCTCCCGGCCGGCGTCGTGCTCGGCCATCTCATCCCGGGGACGGCCGGCCGCCGCCGCGAAACCCGGCTCGGTCAGCACCCGCCGGACCCCGTCGGCGATCGCACGCGACGTCGGGCGTGTCGTGCCAAGGGCGAGACCGACACCGGAATACCTGATTCTGGCTGCGATCTCGACCTTTTCCTCGGTGGTGCCGGCCTGCACCAGGGGCACGCCGTTGGCCAATGCCAGCGTCACGCCGGTGTACCCGCCGTTGGTGACGAAGGCCCGGGCGTGCGAGAGTGCCGGGTCGTACGGGACGAACCGGGTGACCCTGACGTTCGCGGGCAGCTCGCCGCCAAAGTGCCGGGTGAGCTCATCGGGATCGGCCTGCCCGGTTGTCACGACCACCAGCACGTTCTCCTCGGCCAGGGCACGCACCGTCGGCACCAGCAACTCGGTGACGTCGGGCCGGATGCTGCCCTGGCTGGCCAGCACCACAGGCCGAGCCGACCCGACGACCTCGCTCCACCACGACGGCGGATTCCAGTCCAGCGGGACGTCGGGGCGCAGCGCCCCAACCCAGTGCACCTGCTCCGGCAAGGCCTTTCGAGGGTACTCGAAACCTGGCGTGCAGCCCTGCAGGTGCAGGTACGGCGAGGCCATCACCTCGAGCACCGGGCGCGTCGCCGGCGGCAAACCCAGTGCGGCGCGGGTGGTTTGGTAGACGCGTTGGGCGTCGCGGAAGATGAACCGGTTGGCACTCGCCCGGATGACGGCATTGCGCAGCCGGCCGATCGATCCGCGCATCGGCTGCAGACCGGGGCCGAACGGGGGCGGTCCGGTTCCTCGAACGGCAGCGGGCCGTCGCCGAAGGTCGCCCACGGCACCCCTTCGAGTTCACTGGTCAACTCGACGCCGAACATCAGCGCGTCGCACAGCATGGCATCGACCGGCGTGCCGGCGATGATCTGCCGCAGATCGGCGACCCGCTGCGGCGCGTGACCGACGAACACGTCGGCGAAGGCGCGCCGGATGACCTGAATGGGCGGGAGGTCCTTGAACTGCGGCCAATACTCGGTCAGGTCCTGACCGCCGAAGTCCTCGGCGTTGACGTAGGGCGACGGCTCCGCGCCGACCGCCGCGATCTGCGGGTGGAACACCCTGCCCGCGTACCAGAGCACGCGATGACCGCGCTCGACCAACCGCGCCGCGATGGGCAACGGGTTGGTGGTGTGTGCGGGGATGGGGATGGAGGCGAACAGGAACGTGCTCAGTGGCGGTCCCGGTTCATCGACTCCCGGCTGGACGGCCTGGTCGACGAGCCGCGCTCGGGTCGCAAACCCACGATCACCGCCGAACAGGTTGAGGACGTGGTCGTCGCGACGTTGGAGTCGACCCCGGAGCACGCCACCCACTGGTCCCGCAAGAAGATGGCCGAACGCAGCGGACTGTCGAAGTCCACGATCGGCCGGATCTGGAAAGGGTTCGGCCTCAAACCGCACCTGGTCGACGGGTTCAAGCTGTCCAACGACCCGTTGTTCGTGGACAAGGTCTACGACGTCGCCGGGCTCTACCTCAACCCTCCCGAGGCCGCCGTTGTCCTGTGCGTGGACGAGAAGTCGCAGGTCCAGGCGCTGGGAAGATCGCAGCCGGCATTCCCGATGATGCCCGGCATG
>JBBQGJ010000041.1:0-29876 GCA_038322925.1 Mycobacteriales bacterium | reverse complement strand
GGTTACCGGTGGCGTCCTTGGTAACGTCGGGTGCATCCGGGGTCTCGCCGTTGGCCAGCGCGATGGCGACCTTCGCCAGCGCGGCCGCTTCCAGGGTGGTGTCCTTGAAGACGGTCATGCACTGGTCGCCGGAGAGGATGTTCTGCAGACCCTGGACGGTGGCGTCCTGCCCGGTCACCGGGATCTGCACGCCGTTCTTCTTGTTGATCGCGATGACGGCGTTGCCGAGGCCGTCGTTGGCGGCCAGCACACCGTCGATCTTTCCACCGGCTGCGGTGTACATCTGCTCATAGGTGGTGCCACCGACCTGGTTGTCCCAGTCCGGGATCGCCTGCTCCGCAACGACCGTGTAATTGGTCATCGGGTCGAGGACCGAGTGCGCGCCCGCGGAGAAGAGGGTGGCGTTGTTGTCGGTCGGGGAACCGTCGACGTAGACGATGCTCTTGTCACCGGAGCCGAGGCACTTCGCCAGGCCCTCGCCCTGCAGCTCGCCGACCTTCGTGTTGTCGAACGATACGTAGTAGTCCGCGGCGCCGCCGAGGGTGAGCCGGTCGTAGTCGATGGTCTGCACGCCTTGCGACTTGGCCTTGGTCTCGATGGCCGCGCCGGAGTCGCTGTCCAGGTTGACGATCGCCAGCACGGTGGCGCCGTTGGCGATCATCTGGTCGGCGATGGTGGCCATCTGGGCCTTGTCACCATTGGCGTTCTGGATGTCGAACTCGACACCGGCCTCCTTGAAGGCCGCTTCCAGGTTGGGACGGTCCTGGGTCTCCCACCGGGCGGAGGACTTGGTGTCCGGCAGGATGACGCCGATCTTGCCGGCGGTCGTGGCACTACCGCTGCCGGCGGCGGAACTGGCCGCGCTGGAGGCTCCTGACGAGGCGGCCGCCGAGGTAGTACTGCTCGCCGTGTCCGACGAGCTGCTGCAGGCGGCTGCCAGCAGCAGCGAGCCGGCGGCCAAGATGCCAACCGCGGCGGTGGTCTTCAAGCGCATGGACGTTCCCTTCTGAAGGACACGGCCGACCAACTGGTCGGCGGTGGTTCGGTGGTGGTGCAGGAGCGCCAGTCGGGCTCCAACGGCCCCAAGGACCGGGAGCAGGACCAGCCCGGACGAACGGCCCGGACGCCTTTTCAGTGGCGTGCATCACGCACTAGTACGATGGTCACACAAACTATGCACCGCGACTCGCCGTGTCAATGACCCCATAGGTCACATTTTGGTAAGTGCCTCAACGAAGTTCGGCCCTGACACGGAGTGGTGAACATCATTCCCGGATGGTTGTCGGGGCGACAACACAGACAGGACATTTCAGGCTTAGATGACCCGCACGTGTCCATCAGATGACGAACGCGATACCGCGCGAAGGCCCGCCAAGCGGTCACAATCAGGTCTCGAAAGGTCTCAATACGAGTAGAGGGACCCGCGCACGGTACCCGCCCCGGTAACGATGCTCACCCCGGCGGACGTCCCGATGAGGTCGGCGCCGGCGGCCAGCAACGACCTCACCTGCTCCACCGTCTGCACCCCGCCGGAGGCCTTGACGCCGATCGATGCGGGCACCGAAGCACGCAGGAAGGCGATGGTGGCGGGGTCTGCGATGCCGACGGACGCGCTGGAGGCGATCGACACGAACGCAGCTCCGGCATCGATCGCGGCCTTGACCGCGTGCTCGCTTTGGCGAGGGTTCAACAGCGGAATTTCCAGCATCAGCTTGACGCCGACCGGGTCGGCGGCCTGCACGATCGCGGCGATGTCGGCGGCGTACTCCTCCAGCCGGCCGGACAGCAGGAAGCCCACATTGACCGTGGCGTCGAGCTCGTCGACGCCGGCGTCGACGAGGGCTTTGACCTGGGCCACCCGGCCGGCGGTGATGCCGGAGCCGTACGGGTAGTCGACGATCGAACCGATCCGGGCGACGGTGCCGCGCAACTCGCCGATGGCCGCCCAGACCCAGCAGGGCGGCACGACGGCGGCATCGAATCCGTGCTCCAGGGTTTCCTGAACATGATGGCGCACTTGACGTTCGGTGATCGCCTGGCCGATCAGGGTGTGCTGGATGCGGCCCGCGAGCTGTTCCCGCGGCAGCACAAGGGCGGGGTGCACATCGCCCAGCTCCAGATCGTCGTCGTCGTGATCGTCACCGCCGAAGGGGTCGCGGTAGGAACCGCGCAATGGCACCGCTGGAGTGGTCATCTGCACCCTCGGAGACGTCCTGGCGAAACCGGTCGGCCCGCACGCGCGGTGATCAGTCTGCCACGGCACCGGCACCGGTGCCGGCACCCGTCACCCTTCACCCTTCACCCTTCACCCTTCACCCTTCACCCGCGGAAATCCTGGCCGGGCCGTGGCTAGGCTGCTGCCCCATGCGAATCCTGTCCATCCAATCGTCGGTGGCCTACGGGTATGTCGGGAACAGCGCCGCGACGTTCCCGTTGCAGCGGCTCGGACATCAGGTGTGGCCGGTCAACACGGTGCACTTCTCCAACCACACCGGGTACGGCGCCTGGCGCGGCGAGGTGCTCGACCCGGCTGTGGTCGCCGAGGTGATCGAGGGCATCGCCGACCGCGGCGTGCTGGGCACCGCGGACGCCGTGCTCACCGGGTACCAGGGCTCGCCGGGAGTGGCCGAGGTGGTGCTGGCGACCGTCGCTCGGGTCAAGCAGGCAAACCCGTCGGCGGTGTACTGCTGCGATCCGGTGATGGGCGACATCGGCCGCGGAATGTTCGTCCTCCCCGGCATCCCGCAACTGATCCGGGAACGCGTGGTCCCGGCGGCAGATGTGGTGACGCCCAACGCTTACGAACTGTCCTACCTGGCCTCCGGGGTGGATCCCTCGGCAGCGGCGACCAGCGCGTTCGATACTGTCGGCGAACTGCTCACCGCTGTGGACCGGGTCCGGGAGATGGGTCCCTCGACGGTGTTGGTGACATCGGTCGCGTACGCCGGCATTCCCGATGACCAGATCGCCATGCTGGCCGTGGACGCGACCGGCGCGTACCTGGTCAGGACTCCACGGCTGCCGCTGTCGGTGAACGGCGCCGGGGACGTGACCGCGGCGCTGTTCCTGGCTCATCTCCCGGCCGGCATCGAGGCGGCGCTGGGCAGCGTGGCGTCGTCGGTGTACGGGATTCTCGCCGCAACGGACGCCGCCGGCAGTCGCGAGATCTGCCTGGTGGAGGCACAATCGGCCATCGCCGCACCGCCCTGCGAGTTCGACGTCGAGCGGTTGGCCCGCTGACCGCGTCGCCGGGTTGACCTAAAGGCCGACCCTCGCGGTGGCCGGAGGCAACACCGAGGTGGTGCTCCACACCGGATCGTCGATCTCGGGCTCGATGCCGGGTGGTTGGGCCGTCGGGAGCACCGTTCGAGTCGCCTTGGCCCGGTAGAGTTCCGCGTCGGCACCGGCCAGCAAGGCGTGAGCATCCGGCGCGCCGGTGGTCACCGCAGCCCCCACCGACACACCGATCAGCACAGACCGCTCGCCGATCTGGATGGGTCGGGCCACCGCCTCTCTGATGCGGGCGGAGACTTCCTCGGCCGTCCTGGCCGGGGCGCCATGATCCATCAGGACGGCGAATTCGTCGCCACCGAACCGGGCCACCAGATCACCGGATCGGGTCGCGGCCTCCAGCCGTTGCGCCACTTCCACCAGCACCCGGTCGCCTGCCAGGTGGCCGTACCGGTCGTTGACCAGCTTGAACCCGTCGAGATCGATCAGCAGCAGGGTGACAGCGTCCTTCCCGCCTGCCCGGCCGGTCATCCGGTCGCGCAGCCGGGCCAGCAGGGTGGCGCGGTTGGCGATCGAGGTCAGCGGATCGGTGCCGGCCAGGGTGGTGCGATAGGACACCGCCCGCAGGCCCGACTGCGCGGCAAGCATGGCCAGCGCCAGCAGGGGCAGCAGGCCCGGCGAGTTCCAGGCCAGCACGGCGGCGATCGGCGCAGTGAGCGCGAGGGACCCGACGGCGAGCTGGTTGCGCCAGTCGCCCAGGTGCTCTGCCCAGGTGGTGGCACCCACCAGGGTCGACGAGGCGCCGATCAGCACCAGGTTGAGGGACTCGATCACCACTCCGAGTGCCGCGCTGAGCGGCAACATGGCCCAGACCGGTACGGGCTCCAACCAGTCGTGCGAGCCGGTGAGCATGATCAGCGTTCCCGCGGCGGCCGCGCCCTGCAGGCCCCACAAGGCGGTGTTGAGCGCCACCCGCCACCACACCATCCGCAGCGCCAGGGTCATCGCAGCGCCAGCAAGGAGGAACACCACCGCGGCGTGCGGGCCGTAGACGAGCATCGCAGCGATCGCCAGCGGTGTGGACAGGATGTAGTCGTCGAGTGGATTGGCCGCCCGCATCCAGGGCATCGTGGGATAGAGATCGGCGAGCAGCATCAACCCGAGCAGGACGAGCATCCCGGGCTGGGTGACGATATACGCCAGGTCCGGCCCGGGAGCCCACAGTGCCAGGGCGGCGAACGCGGCGACCACCGCGGCGACCATGGTCACCCACCAACAGCGGAACCGCACCGGCGTCCGGCGCCATTTTCCGCCCAGCGTTCCGGACTGGACGACGACCGCAGGCGTCTCCGGTTCAGCCGGCATGGTGATCGCCCACCGGCGGCACCGGATCGGCGGCACCGGACCACGGAATCGCCCAGTACGGTGTCGCCGGCCAGCTCGCCACCGATGCGGCCAGCGCGCCCTGCACCGTGTGGCTCCACACCGGAGGGTGAATGACCCGGACGCGCGCAGGGAGAATGTCGCCGTTGTCCGGGTCCGCCGGACGGCCGACTGAGCGCGACTTCGCCCGATACATGTCCCGGTCGGCCCGCTCGACCAGACCGAGGACGTCCATCTGTGGGTCTGTCGTCATGGAGATCCCCACCGAGCAGCCGACGGTGAGCACCACGTCGCCGACCTGCATGGGTGCGGCCACATCGACCCGGATCCGATCGGCGGCCGCGGCAGCTTGCGCGGCGGTGGTCCCCTGGGCGAGTACGACCGCGAACTCGTCACCGCCGTACCTGGCTACCAGGTCAGCCGCCACGGCCGCAGCCTGCAACCGGCGCGCCACGATGATCAGCACTTCATCGCCCGTCAGGTGGCCGTGGGTGTCGTTGACGTCCTTGAATCGGTCGAGATCGATGAGCAAGAGGATCGTCGGCTGATCGGGGTGCGGCCGAGAGATCCGCGCCGACAGTCGTCTGGTCAGTGTCAACCGATTCGGCAACCCGGTCAGCGGATCGATCCGGGCCGCCGCGGTACTGCGGAACATGGTGCGGCTGAGATGGTTCAGCGAGACGATGATGACCGCCATGGCCGGCAGCGCCCACGGCCCGTCAATGGCGAGGGCGGCCAGCAGCGGGGCGGTGATCAGGCTGACGCCCCAGATCCGGACGGTCTTGCCGAACCGCTCGTTTTGCACGTCCCAGGTGGTGATACCGAGTTCGGTCAGGCTCCAGCCGAGGAGCACCCCGGACAGCACCACGACGATGACCGCGAGACCGAACCCCCACAACACCAGCTGCGCCTCGGTCGGCAGAGCCGAAGCGTCTTCGCGCAAATTGATCAGGCCTGCCACGGCCACGCCCACGATGCCGAAGATCACCATGTTGAGCACGCGCCGCCACCAACGCTCTGTCCCCCTGGACAACGCCGTGGTCAGCCCGCTGACCAGGAAGAGCACCGCCGCCGCCGGCCCGTAGACCAGGACCGCGGCCAGCGACAATGCCGCCGACCAGGCGAACGTGACGCTCGCCCGGACATCGCGCATCCACGGCAGCAGCGGGTACAGATCCGCGAGCAGCACCAACCCGGCCAGCATGACGAATCCACCGAGCCCCTGCGACCCGCTGACGTCCAGCTGCGGCGTGGTCCACAGCAGGGCGACATACCCCATCACCACGATCGCAACGCCGGACCAGAACAGCAGCTGGAATCGCCGCGGGGTCGCCCGCAGAGGTCTGGAGAGAACCTCGTTGGTGTACTGCATGCGTCTTCCTGCCCCCCTGGGGTTACTAAAAAAAGGCTACCGGCGGCAGACATACCGACATCTCGCCCGAAGGAATGATTTCGTGCGCAACAGATAACCCTCCGTGATACCTGCAGGTCCACCCGATCATTCGGCCCCATCGCCGCCCGTGAAGGCTGTCTTGCCGTGCCTGATGGGCAGCGAGACGGTGGGCCGTTCGGGTGACCTGGTCGTCGGCATGTCGGTCGCTGCGCGATGTGACAGGGTCAGCGCATGGCGGATGCGGACATCATTGTGGTCGGAGCGGGGTTGGCCGGGCTGGTCGCCGCGGCCGAGGCGGCGGACGCCGGGCGGTCGGTGATCGTCCTCGATCAGGAGGGTCCGGCCAGTCTCGGGGGTCAGGCGTGGTGGTCGTTGGGCGGGCTGTTCCTGGTCGACTCTCCGGAGCAGCGCCGGCTCGGCATCAAGGACTCGCCGGAACTTGCGGCAGCGGACTGGTTCGGGTCCGCCGGGTTCGACCGGCCCGAAGATCACTGGCCCCGGCTGTGGGCCCAGGCCTACCTGGATTTCGCGGCGGGCGAGAAACGGTCCTTGCTCCGCCAGGAGGGTGTCGCGTTCTTCCCGGTCGTGCAGTGGGCCGAGCGCGGCGGCTACCAGGCGGGCGAGCATGGCAACTCCGTACCGCGGTTCCACCTCACCTGGGGAACCGGGCCAGGGTTGCTGACCCCATTCGTGCGCCGGGTCACCGAGCATGTCAGGGCCGGCCGCATACAGCTCAGATTCCGCTACCGGGTGACCGAACTCGTCGGCGACGGCCGGGGCGTCGCCGGAGTGGCCGGGGAGGTGCTGGAACGGACCACCGCCGCCCGCGGGGAGCGCTCGTCGCGAAACGTGATCGACGATTTCGCGATCGGCGCCGGGGCGGTGATCGTCACCTCCGGCGGTATCGGCGCGAATCATGAACTTGTCCGGCAGAACTGGCCGGGTGGGTACGGCCAGCCGCCCGCGGAGCTGCTGTCCGGGGTACCCGATTCGACCGACGGGTTGATGCTGGGCGTCACCGAGCGGGCCGGCGGTCGGGTGATCAACCGCGACCGGATGTGGCACTACCCGGAGGGCATCATCAACCACTCCCCGGTCTGGAGCGCCCATGGGATCCGGATCCTGTCCGGGCCGAGCCCGCTGTGGCTCGATGCCTTCGGCCGCCGGCTACCCCCGCCGCTGTTTCCCGGTTTCGACTCGCTGGGCGCGGTGCGGCACATCACCGCAAGCGGCCGGTCGCATTCCTGGTTCCTGCTGGACCAGCGCACCATCGGGCCGGAGTTCGGGCTGTCCGGGTCGGAGCAGAACCCCGACCTGACGGGGCGTTCGGTCAAGCTGCTGCTGACCACCAGGGCTGGCGGCAAGATCATCCCTGGGGTCCAGGCGTTCCTCGATCACGGAGTCGACTTCCTCACCGCCCCGACGCTGCCCGAGCTGGCCCAGAAGATGAACGAACTCGTGGGCGAGCCCCTGGTCGATGCCGAGGATCTGGCCCACACGGTGGAGCTGCGAGACGGCCAGGTACGCGCGGAGCTCGGCAAGGACCCGCAGATCGTCGCCACCGCCGGCGCTCGCCGGTACTTCGGTGACCGCAAGATGCGGACGGTCGAGCCGCACGAAATGCTCGATCCGGCAGCGGGTCCGCTGATCGCTGTGCGGCTGCGCATCCTGACCCGCAAGACCCTGGGTGGACTCGAGACCGATCTGTCGGCCAGGGTGCTGCGACCCAGCGGTTCGGCCGTCGCCGGGCTGTTCGCCGCGGGCGAGGTGGCCGGATTCGGCGGCGGCGGCATGCACGGCCACCGGTCCCTGGAGGGCACGTTCCTGGGCGGGTGCCTGTTCTCCGGACGCATTGCGGGTCGGGCAGCGGCGGCAGCGGTGTAGTTCTGGCCGCGGACAATGGCGGCGCTGCGCCCAGGTCGCGGAGCGCAGTTCAGACCAGCATCAGACCAGCAGCTGATGCGCGGCCAGCTCGCGGTACAGCGGGCTCGTGTCGACCAGCTCGAGGTGCGTACCGACGGCCTGCACCTCACCGTGTTCCAGCACCAGGATCTGGTCGGCGTCGACCACCGTGGCCAGCCGGTGCGCCACCACGATCAGCGTCCGGTCCTGCGCGACGGCGTCGATGGCCTCCCGCAGCGCCCGCTCGTTGCGGCCGTCGAGGCTGGCCGTCGGCTCGTCCAGCAGCAGCAGCTGCGGCGAGGAGAGCAGTGCTCGGGCGATGGCCAACCGCTGCCGTTCACCGCCGGACAGCAGGATGCCGTCCTCGCCGACCTGCGCGTCCAGCCCGGCCGGATCGCGGCGCAGGATCGGTGTCAGGTTCACCGAGGCCAGCACCGCCGCACACGCGGCGTCGTCGGCGTCCGGTGCGCCGAGCAACAGGTTCTCCCTGATCGTTCCGGCCAGCACCGGCGAATCCTGCTCGACGTAGCCGATGTTGGAGCGGGTCTGCGCCCGGGTCATCGTGCTGACCTCCACCCCCGCGAGCCGAATGGTGCCGGAGTCCGGCTCGTAGAAGCGCTCGATCAACGAGAGCAACGTCGACTTGCCCGCGCCGGATGGACCGACGATGGCCGTCTTGCTGCCGCGGGGCACGGTGAAGGTGACCTCGCGCAACACCGGGACGTCGCTGTAGCCATAACTGACCCCGTGGAAGCTCAACGCAGCTGGCATGGAGCCGGGACGGGGCAGCGCGCCGACACCGTTGACCGCGCTGGAACCGTTCACCGCACGGACGACCGCAAGCCCGGCGGGAGCGATCTCTTCCTCGGGCAGCGAGGTGATCTCCTCGATCCGGATCACCGCACCGAGGGCGTTCTGGGTGGCGGTGTACGCGTTGAACACCTGCCCAAGCGGCATGATCATCATGAACAGATAGAGGATGAACGACACCAGCCCGGCCACCTGCATGGTGCCGGCGGCGACCAGGTAGCCGCCGACGCCCAGCTCCACGATGAACGCGCCCTGTAAAGCGATTCCGATGACGGGCTCGATCAGCGCCATCACCTTCGCCAACCGCACTCCGGTGGAAAAGGCGTTGCCCGCCAACCCATCCAGCACGACGGTCTCGCGCTGGGTCGCGCCTGCCGCGCGGATGGTGCGGATCCCCGGTATCGCTCTGGCGACGCCCGCGGCCAGCGCGCCGACCTGGGTCTGCGACGTCAGGGTGAGCTTCTGGATACGACCGCCGAGCACCACCACAACAGTGACCGCGACTGCGACCACCAGCAGTGTCAGCCCCAGCAGCATCGGGCTGATCAACGCCATCGCGACGACCGAACCGACGAAGATGAGCGACCCGGAGACCGCATCCACCAGGCCGGAGGTGACAACGGAGCGCAGCAATGTGGTGTCGGATCCCACCCGCGACACCAGGTCACCGGTGCGGCGGGTGTCGTACTCGCGAATGGGCAATCGCAGCAACCGGGCCACCAGCAACCGGCGGGTGTCCAGCACCACGGCCTCGGCGGTCCGCTGCAACAGGTACTGCTGCAACCCGCGGATCGCCGCTCCCAGCAGGATCAGCACCACCAGCAGTGCGACGATTCCGCCCAGCGGTTCGGATTTGCCGACGTCCGCGATGACGATCCCCACCATGGCGGGTTGCGCGATGGCCACCACGGCACCCAGCAGTGAGATGGCGACGACAAGCGAGAGCACCCGACGGTGCGGGCGGAGGTAGGGCCAGAGCTGCCGGAGTCCGGCCCGGCCGGGTGGGGTGGCTTCGGTCGCAGCGTCGGCCGCCGGGCTCGCGGACGCGGTGGGGCTCGCTCCGTCGACTGCCCCGACCAGGTCGGCGCGCTCGGCCGGCACCGAGTCGGGCGAGCTCGCGTACGCGGTGGCACTGCGATCACCGGCGGTGCGATCACCGGCACTGCGATCACCGGCGGTGCGTTCGCGCGCGGTCAGGTCGGTCACCCTCGCCACGGTAACCAGCGGGCCCGGCACCGACCGGGTTCGGGCTGCACGTTCGCGGCGAGCAGAACAACTCCGCGGAGCGCTGCGGCTCAGCCGGACCCGCCCGACACATTCGCCGCGCCACCCGGCACCATGGGCGAATGACCTCTCCCGACAGGCCGATCCGCATCGGCGTGCAGTTGCAGCCCCAACACTCGGACTACGGGCAGATCCGCGACGCGGTCCTGCGGGCCGAGGACGCGGGCGTCGATATCGTCTTCAACTGGGACCACTTCTCTCCCCTGTCCGGCGATTCGGACGGCAAGCATTTGGAGTGCTGGACCATGTTGGGCGCTTGGGCCGAGCAGACCGAGCGGGTGGAGATCGGCGCGCTGGTCACCGGCGGCGGCTACCGCAACCCGGACCTGTTGGCCGACATGGCACGCACCGTCGACAACATCTCCGGCGGCCGGTTGATCCTTGGGATCGGCGGCGGCTGGTTCGAGAAGGATTACACCGAGTACGGCTACGAGTTCGGCACGGCGGGGAGTCGACTGAACCTGCTCGGCCAGTACCTGCCCCGGATTGCCCGGCGCCTCGAGCGCCTCGATCCCCCGCCGACCAGGCCCATCCCGGTGCTGATCGGCGGCGGTGGAGAGCGCAAGACACTGAGATTCGTCGCTCGTCACGCCTCGATCTGGCATGTGTTCGGCAGCATCGACACGCTGCGCCGCAAGACGGCGGTGCTCGCCGAGCACTGCGCGGCGATCGGGCGTGATCCGGCGGAGATCGAGCACTCCACCGCCGCGCATCGGGACGGCCCGTCGGCGGCCGACCCGATTGTCGCGGCCGGATTCACCCAATTCACCATCGGTGTGTCAGGACCTGATTACGATCTGTCAGCACTTCCCGCCTGGATTCGCTGGCGCGACGAGCAGAACAGCCGCGCCGGCTGACACACCGGAATGTCGACAATTCTTCACCGGATGAGCACTCGTTAGCCATCGCCCGGCCACCTTGAGACGCCGTCGCTTGCGAATTCTGGCCGTCACCGAATCGTCACATCACAGATCGGTATCAATCGGGGTGCATGGTGTCTCAACTGCGCTTATAACAGTAGGAGAGCCGTGCGTTTCGTGTTGCGCCGTCCCTGGGGGTTTGTGTGCGATGAGCACTTTGTCGTCTTTCGGCTCTTCGCACCGCCCCGGCGGTGCGCGATCGAGCCGACCAGAGGGAAACTGATGACCGTCGTACGTGAAAGCCGCGCCATGTCGTACTTCTTCGACGACGAGGACATCCTGCTCCCGCTCGACGAGCACGCACCTCACGGAGCGTTACGCCTTCCCGATGGACGCGCCATGGCCTGGGCCGAATACGGAAGCGCCCGAGGGCTGCCCTGCATCCTCATCCCGGACACCGGGATGTCGCGCCTGGCGCCCGGCTGGCTGCTGCATGACACCGCGCTTCCCGTACACATCCGGCTGCTCGCGATGGACCGGCCCGGCATCGGAGCCTCCGACCCCATCGGCTTCGGCGGGACCGAGCAGCCCGCAGAAGACCTCCGACGGATGGTGGAAACCCTGGCAGTGGGCCGCGTGGCGGTGATCGGGATCGGCCAGGGCACCGACGACGCATTCGCGTTCGCCGCTCGTTACCCGTCGCTGGTCACGTCAGTCACCGGAGTCTCGGTCCGGCTGCCGGGCCACAACGACTCGCGCCGGGGGTTACGGAACGCCTTCGGACGCCGGCACGAGAAGGGCTGGAGCGGACCGCTCTCGGCATGGATCTCCACCGCCGGCAGGGACGCCGACCTCACCACAGAGGCGACCTGGGCGCGCATGCTCGAGCGGCTCGACGCCGTCCCCGCTCAGGTGCTGGCGGACCGGTGGCGCGAATCGGACTTCCGCGAGGCGGTGGCGGCCGACGTCACGCAGATCAAACCTGCCTGGACGGCCCCTGCCCGGCCCGCCGGTCCGCCGCAGTGGGTCAGCGATCCCCGTTCCGTCCGGGTGCCTGTCCGGTTATGGCACGGCAAGCACGAGACCTCCCCCACCCTCGCCCAGGTTCAGGACATCGCGCAGGACCAGCCGTCCTGGACGGTCACCACCGTCGGTGGCAGCTCGGCGGTACTGGGCGCCTGGTCGGCGATCCTGACGGCGGCCGCGGAGTCGTTTCACGGCGCGGCCGCCGCCTGAAGCGGACCTGTCCCAACCGGTTCAGCCGGCGTTCAACCCGATCGATGGGGCCGGGATCCGGTCCACCGGCGGCAACGAGTTGGTGCGGATCAGCTCGGCGTACCAATATGCGGAGTCCTTGAGCGTCCGCTCGAGGGTGTCGAAGTCCACCCGGATGATGCCGAACCGGCGGTCGTAACCCCACGACCATTCGAAGTTGTCCAGCAGCGACCACAGGAAGTACCCGCGGACATCGACCCCTGCGTCGATGGCCTTGCCCACGGCGTCGATGTGCCCGTGCAGGTACGACACCCGATTCTCGTCATGGATTCGACCGTCCGCGGACACCTCGTCGTAGAACGCCGCACCGTTCTCCGTGACCATCAACGGCAGGTCCGGGTACCGGGTGCCGATGTCCGTCAGCAGCTCCGTCATGCCCGACGGGTCGATGTTCCAGCCCATCGAGGTGTACGGGCCGGGCTGGGCGAGGAAGTCGACGTCGGCGGCGCCGACCCACGGGCTGACGTCGGATGCCTGGTGCCCGTCGGCGTTCTCCCGCGGCCCGTCACCGAGATGCCGGCGAGCACGCGAGGTCGAGTAGTAATTGATCCCCAGCACGCTCAGCGGTACCGCGATGGTCGCCTCGTCGCCGTCCTTGACGAACAACCAGTCGGTCACGGACGCGGTGTCCTCCAGCAGGTCCTTCGGATAGGCGCCGTCCAGCATCGGACCGAGGAAGACCCGGTTCCCGACCGCGTCGAGCTGACGGATCGCGTCCCGATCGGCCGCGGAATCCGGGTTGTCGGGCCGGGTCACGTGCAGGTTCAACGTCACCGACACCTGGGTCTGCTCACCCAGCACGGACCGGACGGCGCGTCCCGCAAGGCCGTGGCCCAGGTTGAGGTGGTGCGCCGCGGCCAGCGCGCCCGCGGGTTCGGTGCGACCGGGGGCGTGCACGCCGGAGGCGTATCCGAGGAACGCCGAGCACCACGGCTCGTTCAGCGTCGTCCAGACCGAGATCCGGTCACCGAGCTTGGCGGCGACATGCGCGGCGTAGTCAGCGAAACGCAGTGCGGTGTCCCGATTCACCCAGCCGCCGCCGTCCTCGAGCTCCTGCGGGAGGTCCCAGTGGTACAGCGTCGCGACCGGCTGCACGCCCGATTCCAGCAAGCCGTCGACCAGCCGCGAGTAGAACTCGATGCCCTTCGGGTTGAACGCCCCCGACCCACCCGGCTGGATACGCGGCCAGGCCAGGGAGAATCGGTAGGCCTGCAGGCCGAGGTCCTTGATCAGTCCGACATCCTGCGACCATCGGTGATAGTGGTCGTCCGCGACGTCACCGGTGTCCCCGTTCAGCACCCGGCCCGGCGTGCGGGAATAGGTGTCCCAGATGGAGAACGTCCGTCCGTCCTCGTCGTAGGCACCCTCGATCTGGTACGAGGCGGTTGCCGAGCCCCAGAGGAATCCGTCCGGAAACGTTCGTGTCGGGCTGGTCATGGGTGCGAATCCTCCTGGGACGGGGACGGAAGGACAGACGGGAAGGCAGATGGGAAGGCAGATGGGAAGGCAGATGGGAAGGCAAGGGTAATCGTGACGGTCTGCGCCTCGGCGCGCAGCCTGGAACCGGTTCCGATCGTGTCCCCAGCTTCGTCGACACGCTCCGCGCCGGCCACAGTGGCGACCTGGACTCCGGCGGGCAGCACGACGAACCACCGCCCGGCGCCGCCGTCGGTGCGCGTCACGGTAATGCTGTCGCCATCCCATGCCACGTCGAAACTGGCCCCGATCCCGCCGCCCAGCGCCGGAATCCGCAGGGTGTGGTCGGCCAGTTCGCGCGGTGCGAACAGGTGCAACGCGACGCCGTCGGCATAGTCGTACACCGGACCGTCGTCCCGCGCACCGATCGGCAGCACCGTTCCCGGACGCACCAGCACCGGCAGCGAGTCGAACCCGTGGGTCTCGGTGACCCAGCGGGGGCCCGGAGATCGTGCGGCCGTCGAGCAGATGAGTCCACGTCCCGGCGGGGACGTAGTAACTCACCGTGCCGGCCGCACCGAACACCGGGGCTACCAGCAGGGCATCGCCCAGCAGGTACTGGGTGTCCAGGTGCGCGGTGGCCGGGTCGTCGGGAACTCCAGCGCCATCGGCCGCAGCATCGGCACGCCCTCGCTGACCTCCGCTGCCACCCGCGTGAGGTACGGCATCAGCGACATCTTCAACCGGACGAACCGCCGGGCCACCTCGACGGCCTCGTCGTCGAACGCCCACGGCACCCGGTAGGACCCGGATCCGTGCAGCCGGCTGTGGCTGGACAGCAGCCCGAAGGCCAGCCAGCGCTTGAACACGCCCGCGTCCGGGGTGCCTTCGAAACCGCCGATGTCGTGCGACCAAGGTGATTTTGTGTTGGTGCCGCGGTGCGCTGACTGGGTCCCAGCGAACCCCTGAACACACTCGGGGCGCCAGCGTCACCTGTCGAAGCGCTTTGAAGATTGGCGACTGTGGACTGATTCGTCGAAGCGCTTCGATGGGTTTGAGTATCGAGCGAACAATCTCGGAGTCAAGGCCTGGATGTAACGAATCGATAACGCGGGGGTTTGGTCGGGCTACCCGCACGAGCGAGGCGCCCGCCGACTCCCTGCACGCCGCCGCGCAGTGGCTCAGCGCAGGGCTCAGCGCAGGGCTCAGCGCAGGGCTCAGCGCCGGTCTCAGCGCCGGTCTCAGCGCCGGTCTCAGCACCGGTCTCAGCACCGGTCTCAGCACCGGTCTCAGCGCACTGGCTCAGCGCCGGGCTCAGCGCCGGGCTCAGCGCACTGGCTCAGCGCGGGGCTCAGCGCCGGGCTCCGTGCAGGGCTCAGCGCCGGGCTCTGGCCGGGTCGTCCACCGAGCGCCGGTTTTCACGACTGGGCGCCAGCACAATACGGCGCCCATCCCACAAAACCGGAGCCCGGACAACAAACCGGAGCCCGGACACAGCCCAAGACCTCAACGGCTGCGGTGGCTGAACCAGCGCCGCGCCGAGTCACGCTGCGACGGATGCCCGGACGAAGCGACACCTTCGCCGAACCGCCGCACCGCCGCCGGTGATCTGGTCCGGACCTGGTCCGGACCAGACCCTGAGCACGACAACCGCTATTCACCCGCTGCACCTGATAGGGCCCGCCGACACGCTCCACTCGGCGCCGCCTTCACGACTCGGCGCCGCCTTCACGACTCGGCGCCGCTTTCACGACTCGGCTCCGCTTTCACGCACTGGGCGCCAACACATGTCGGAGCCGAGACCATCAAACCGGCGCTCATGCCGGCTCGTCGGCGCAACACCGACGGCGGCCCGACGGATCCGGACCCGCCGCGCCGCGGGCGCCACCACCGCTGGCGGGCGCATCCTGGCGACCTGGCCATCACCATTCACCGCCGTGCCACCCAACGCGGCCCGCGATGACCACTCGTCGCCGATTTTCCATTCTGGGCGCCAACATATTCTGGAGCCGACACCGGAAAACAGGACCCAAGAGCGGCGTCGCGCGCATACTTCCTGGCCTTGGCGATGCCCATCAGCGGGGCGGCATCTCGCCGCCGCGTGGACGCCGACTACGTCGAGTTCACCTGGGATGCAGCCGTTGTCAACCAGCGACGGG
This sequence comes from Mycobacteriales bacterium, assembly GCA_038322925.1. Lineage (GTDB taxonomy): Bacteria > Actinomycetota > Actinomycetes > Mycobacteriales > Nakamurellaceae > Nakamurella. The sequence goes on along the minus strand of JBBQGJ010000041.1, from coordinate 14,163 downwards.
AGATCGTCGCCAGCCACGGATTGTGACAGACATCATCGATGGCCGGCTCACCGCCGTCCACGGTCGCCAAGACTTGGCCGGCCCGAACCGACCAGCGTCTCAGCACACCCTGCCGCTCAGCGGCCGCCGAGCGCATGCTCCAGCGCCAGCTGGTTCAGGTGCACGAAGCCGTACGAACGCTCGCCGACCTTGTCGGCGTCGAACTCCTCGAACGCGCTACGGTCGGCCAGCAGATCGGCCACCGTCTCCCCGGCGGCCAGCGTCGGCTCGGCCAGCTCGGTGATGCCGGACGCCGCCATGGCCTGCTGCACCTCCGGATCGGCGCGGAACGCCACCGCCCGTTCCTTGAGCAGCAGATAGGTCGACATGTTCGCTCGCGCCGACGCCCAGACGCCATCGTAACCCTCGGTCCGCGACGGCTTGTAGTCGAAGTGACGGGGGCCGGTGTACCGCGGACCGCCGTTCGGGAAACCGTTCTCGAGCAGATCGACGGTGAAGAAGGCCGAGAGCAGATCTCCGTGACCGAACACCAGGTCCTGGTCGTACTTGATGGACCGCTGGCCATTGAGGTCGATGTGGAACAGCTTTCCGGACCACAACGCCTGAGCGATGCCGTGCGTGTAGTTGAGCCCGGCCATCTGCTCGTGCCCGACCTCCGGGTTCAGCCCGACGATGTCGCCGTGCTCGAGCTGCGCGATGAACCCGAGGCCGTGCCCGACCGTGGGCAGCAGGATGTCGCCGCGCGGCTCGTTCGGCTTGGGCTCCAGCGCGATCTTGATGTCGTAGCCCTTGTCCTTGATGTAGCCGGCGATGGTGTCGACGCCCTCGCGGTACCGGTCCAGCGCGGCGGCGATGTCCTTCGACCCGTCGTACTCGCTGCCCTCCCGACCGCCCCACATCACGAACGTCTGCGCGCCGAGCTCCGCGGCCAGGTCGAGGTTGCGCAACACCTTGCGCAGCGCGAATCGGCGTACCGAGCGGTTGTTGCTCGTCAGGCCGCCGTCCTTGAAGACCGGATGGGTGAACAGGTTCGTGGTGACCATTTCGATGGTGATGTTGTTGCGTGCGCAGGCGTCCTTGAAGCCAGCGATCAGCTTGTCCCGGGTGGCCGCGTCCGAGCCGAACGGGATCAGGTCGTCGTCGTGGAACGTGACGCCCCAGGCGCCCGCGGCGGCCAGCTGGTCGATCGCCTCGATCGGGTCCAGCGGCGCGCGGGTGGCATCACCGAAAGGATCGCGCGCCTGCCACGAAACGGTCCACAGGCCGAATGAGAACCGGTCGTCGGGTGTGGGTGCGGCAACCATGGGGAGGACTCCTTCGTCCGGGAGCTAATTTGTTGGTTCGTTGAACTTATACGGTTGGCGGGCTATGGTCAAGCGGTGGCCAGCAGGGATCCCGATGACGTCACGGCGCCGCCCGCTCTCGCCCTGGCGGCGGGCTGGGCGCCGGGCGCGACCCGGGTCCGCCCCGTCGTCGGCGGTGCAACGGCGGTCCGGCAGGCCAACGTCCGCGAGCACAACCTGGGCCTCGTTCTCGGGCTGATCGTCAACGCGGCGAACCCGCCCTCCCGCGCCGACATTGCCGCCGCGACGGGCCTTACCCGCGCGACCGTCTCGGCACTGACCGACAGGCTGATCGTCGGCGGCCTGGTCGACGAACTACCACCGGTGATGTCCCAACGGGCGGGACGGCCCGCGGTTCCGCTGGTTCCGGCGCAGCGGACGATCGCCTCCGTCGGCATGGAGGTCAACGTCGATTATCTGGGCATCCGCGTGATGGATCTTGCGGGCACCATGCTGGCGGAGCGGGTCGAGGAAGGGGATTTCCGGGCGAGCGACCCGACCGCCGTGCTGGCTCGGCTGGCCGGCATGTACACCGAGGTCGTCGGCCCGGTCGCGGACGAGGTGCCTTCGGTCGGAGTGTGTCTGGCCGTGCCAGGGCTGGTGGATCGGATCACCGGGCCCCTGCGCTTTGCACCGAACCTGCGCTGGCGGAACGTCGATGTCGCGGGCCTGTTCACCTCCGCAGCCGGCATGTCCGGGGTCGAACTACTGCTGGGCAACGAGGCGACGCTGGCCGCCCGCGCCGAGGCGGCGGCCTTGCGGCACACCGAGATCCGGACGTTCCTGTACCTGTCGGGCGAGGTCGGGATCGGCGGCGCCCTGGTCGTCGACGGCGCGGTGTTCGCCGGACGGCACGGTTGGAGTGGGGAGATCGGGCATACCGTAGTCGACCCTGCCGGCCCACGATGTGTCTGTGGTTCCACCGGGTGCCTGGAGCAGTACGCCGGCAAGGACGCGCTGATGCGCGGCGCTGCAATGGATCTCGCGCTGCCGGTTTCCGCGCTGATCAGCGCGGCCGAACTCGGGGAAGCCGGCGCGCTGCGGTCGCTGGCCGAGGGCGCGGCGGCCCTGGGCACTGCGTTGGCCAATGCCGTCAACCTGGTGGACGTCGGCACCGTGGTGCTCGGCGGCATCTATGCTCCGCTGGCGCCGTACCTACTGCCGGGAATCACGGCGCAGTTGCAGGACCGGGTGCTGTCCGCGCCGTGGTCCCCTCCGCAGGTGCTCGCGGCGCAGGCCAGGGACTACGCGGCGCTGTCCGGGGCTGCGTCGGTCGGGCTCGCGCAGGTCACCGCCGATCCCAGCGCGTGGCTGGAGCGCTGAACCACTGACGTCGGCGGGCCGCCGGAGCGACAGTCCTTATCCTGCAGGTGCTTCCGAGATTCTTGCCCTCAGGACTGGCACTCGTGGCTGCAGAGTGCTAATACTGGAGATGCACAGCGCATCGGCCCCCGTCAGGGTGGCGGGAGCCCGCGAGATGGCACAGGAGGTGGTTGCTGTGCTGGGGTTCGATCCGTTCCGGGATATCGATCGACTGGCGTCACGGCTGGCGAGCACGCCGGTCTCCGGTGGCCGGACACCGCAATTCATGCCCATGGACCTCTATCGCGCCGGCGATCACTACCAGCTGCACGCCGACCTGCCCGGCGTGGATCCCGGCTCTGTCGACATCGGGGTGGACAACAACACCCTGACGATCAAGGCCGAAAGAACCGGCCGGTCGGAGGACAACGTGCAGTGGATCGCCAGCGAGCGGTTCACCGGCACCTACCTACGCCAGCTCTCGCTCGGCGAGGGTGTGGACACCGAGAACATCTCGGCCAGCTACGAGAACGGCGTCCTCACCGTGACGATCCCGGTGGCCGATCGGGCGAAGCCGCGCCGCGTCCCGATCGAAACCCGTGGTGAGCGCCAGGTTGTCGAGCAGGCAGCCACCTCGAGCGGCCCTGCCGCTGCGGTGACCTCGACAAGCTGAGCCCCACATCTGAGCGCGAGATGGACCGTCGCCGGGCGTGGCAGCAATGCCTCGCCCGGCGCGAGTTCACCCGACCGAGATCGGCAGCACCAGCCGCCCGCCCCGCCGGCCCGCCTCCCGGCGCTCGTCGGACACCTCGCCGTACAGCGTCGTGCGCTGCCGCGCCGGACGACCCGCGGCGGCGGCCATGGACTCCAGATCGGCCACCGATTTGGCCGAGCCGTGCTGGGAGCCTGCCATCCGCGAGATCGTTTCCTCCATGAGGGTTCCGCCGAGATCACTGACCCCGCCCTGCAGCACGGCCACGCAGCCGCTGACGCCCAGCTTCACCCATGACGTCTGGATGTTGTCGATCCGGCCGTGCAGCAACAGCCGGGCCATCGCATGCACGGCGCGGTTGTCGCGTAGCGAAGGTCCGGCCGACGCCACCCCGGCCAGGTAGATCGGCGAGTTCTGGTGGACGAACGGCAGCGCCACGAACTCGGTGAAACCGCCTGTCTCGGCTTGCATCCGGGCCAGCAGCCGCAGGTGCGCGACCCAGTGCGCGGGGGTGTCGACGTGCCCGTACATCATCGTCGAGCTGGACCTCAGGCCCACCTCGTGGGCGGTGCGAACCACGTCCACCCAGGTGGAGGCGGGCAGCTTGCCCTTGGTCAGGATCCACCGGACGTCGTCGTCCAGGATTTCCGCGGCCGTCCCCGGGATCGAATTCAGCCCGGCTTCCTTGGCCTTGATGAGCCAGTCCCGCACCGACAATCCCGTCCGGGACGCGCCGTTCACGATTTCCATCGGTGAGAACGCGTGAATGTGCAGATCCGGCTGCCGGCGGCGGATCCCGGCCGCGATGTCGAAATAGGCCGTGCCCGGCAGGTCGGGGTCGATGCCGCCCTGCAGGCACACCTCGGTGGCGCCCGCGGCCCAGGCCTCGTCCGCGCGCCTGCCAATCTCGTCCAACGACAGGGTGAACGCGTCGGAGTCGTTGCGGCGCTGCGCGAACGCGCAGAAACGGCACCCGGTGTAACAGACGTTGGTGAAGTTGATGTTGCGGTTGACCACGAAGGTCACTTCGTCGCCCACCACGTCCCGCCGGACGTCGTCGGCCAGCCGGCAGAGCGCATCCAACGCCGCGCCATCGGCCCGCATCAGGGCAAGCGCCTCGGAGTCGGACAAACCCGCAGGGTCCCGCTCGGCCGACCGCAGCGCCGCTGCCACCTCGCTGTCCAGCACCGGCAACGACCGGACCGGCCGCGCCCGCACCTGTTCCCGCAGCACGTCCCAGTCGCCGTAGGCGTCGTCGATGTCGCTGCGGGTCTCGGTGAAGCGCCCGTCAACGTCGATCGCGGTGTGCAGGTCCACCCGACCGACGGACCCCCAGTCCGGATCCGGCTCCTGCCACGGTCTGCGGCGCGGGACGGCACCTTCGATGGCGAGCCCGGTGGAGGGGTCGGCCAGTGCCCGCACATGCGGCAGCACCCGCGGGTCGATCCACGGCTCACCCGCCAGCACATACGACGGGTGCGCCGTGAGCCGTTCTATGAGCTCGAAACCGGCAGCACTTGTCAAGTCCGCCAACGCATTCACCTCCGGCCAGGGCCGCTCCGGGTTGACGTGGTCGGGCGTCAGCGGGGAGACCCCGCCCCAGTCGTCAACCCCCGCCGCCAGCAGGCCGGCCAATTCCTCCGGCGCGGACAGGTTGGGCGGAGCCTGGATCCGGATGGCCGGGCCGAGCACGATCCGGGCGACCGCGACCGTGGCCAGGTATTCCTCGCGCCCGGCATCGGGAGCCGAGCGCATGGCGGTGTCCGGCTTGGACAGGAAATTCTGCACGATGACTTCCTGGATGGCGCCGAACTGCCTCGCCGTCCGCCGGATGGCGAACAGCGACTCCGCGCGATCCTCGACGCTCTCCCCGATGCCGACGAGAATGCCGGTGGTGAAAGGGATCGTGCTGCGTCCGGCGTCCTCGAGCACCCGCAGCCGGACGGCCGGGTCCTTGTCCGGTGAGCCGAAATGCGCTCCGCCCGGTTCGGTGAAGACCGCCGTCGAGGTGGTCTCGAGCATCATGCCCATGGACGGTGCGACTGGCTTGAGTCGCTGCAGTTCCTCCCAGCTCATCACCCCGGGGTTCAGGTGCGGCAGCAGCCCGGTCTCCTCGAGCACCCGGATCGCCATGGCCCGGACGTAGGCGAGAGTGCTGTCGTAGCCGTGCGCATCGAGCCATTCCCTCGCCTGCGGCCACCGGTCCTCCGGTCGGTCGCCCAGTGTGAACAGGGCCTCCTTGCAGCCGAGTGCAGCGCCCTTCCGGGCGATGTCCAGCACCTCGTCGGGCGCGAGGTAGGCGGCCGGCAGTCGGCCGGGCACGGTGACGAACGTGCAGTAGTGGCACCGATCGCGGCACAGCCGGGTCAGCGGGATGAAGACCTTGCGGGAGTAGGTGACGACGCCGGGGCGGCCGGCCGTGGCCAATCCGGCGTCGCGGACCCGGGCGGCGCTGGCACAGAGATCGACGAGATCCTCCCCGGTTGCCTGCAGCAGCACACCGGCCTCGGTGACGTCCAGGCCGGCCCCGTCCCGGGCTCGACGCAGCGCCCGGCGCATCGACGCGGAGGTGGGCCGGTCAATTGACCTGTCGGACATGTGGCTCCCGGATGAATGGAGGCGGTGTCTGGAGTTCGAGCCTGACGCGCGGGCCGCGTCGGCCCCAGCGCGGTGCACATCGGCCACTGCGGTGTGGCCGTCCGCATCAGGGTAGGCGTTGATCACCCGGGCACCGACGGGGGTCAGCGGAGCGGCAGGCGACCGGTCGTCACCGGCGAACGAAGCGACGTTGGCGACCGGCGGCCCGCTGCTGTCCGGATACCTCGCTGACGTGGTTTCCCGGCCGGCGTAGCGTGCTCGGGCGTGAGTGACCTGCCGGATTTGCTGCACCAGGCGGCGGATGCCGCCGCCGCCTTCCACGCGACCCTGCCCGATCGTCCGGTCGCGGGCGTGGTGGATCCCGCCACCCTGCGCGCCGGCTTCGGCGGCCCGCTCCCGCCGGCCTCCACAGCGCCCGAACAGGTGCTGCGGGAACTGATCCAGGCGGCCGAACCGGGGCTGGTGGCAACGGCCGGGCCGCGGTTCTTCGGCTTCGTGGTCGGAGGCTCGGTGCCCGCGGCAGCGGCCGCCGACATGCTGGCCGTGGGATGGGATCAGGTCGCGTTCAACGCGGTGACGTCGCCGGCCGCCGCTGCCGCCGAAGCCGTTGCGGGACGCTGGCTGAAGGACCTTCTCGGCCTGCCGGAGTCGGCGTCGGTCGGGTTCGTCACGGGAGCCCAGGCGGCGAACACCGTGGGACTCGCCGTCGGACGTCATCGAGTGCTGGCCGACGCCAAGTGGGATGTCGAGCGAGACGGGTTGGTCGGCGCGCCTGAAGTCCGGGTGGTGGCCGGCATCGAGCGGCATGCCACCATCGATCGCTCGCTGCGGTTGCTCGGATTCGGCAGCGCGATCGTCGAACCGGTCGCCGCCGACGTGAACGGCGCCATCGACATCCAAGATCTCGCCCGGGTGCTGGACGCCGGTCCCGCCGGGCCGACGATCGTCTGCCTGCAAGCCGGCAACGTCAACACCGGGGCCTGCGACCCCCTCCGTCCGGCGATCGCACTCGCCAGGGCACACGGCGGCTGGGTGCACGTGGACGGCGCCTTCGGGTTGTGGGCCGCAGCCAGTCCGACCACCCGCGCCCTGGTCGAGGGGCTGGAACTCGCCGACTCCTGGGCGTGCGACGGGCACAAGTGGCTGAACGTGCCCTACGACTCCGGCTTCGTGTTCTGTGCCGACCCGCAGGCGCACGTCGCGGCCGCTTCCTACCTCGCCGCCTACCTGGAGGGTTCCGGCGTCACCGCGGCTTCGGCCGACTTCGTGCTCGAGTCCTCGCGCCGCGCACGAGGTTTCGCCGTCTGGGCCGCGCTGCGCGAGCTGGGGCGGGACGGCGTCGCCGAACTGGTCGACCGCTGCTGCCGGCTGGCCCGCAGGTTCGCCGAGGCACTGGCGGCAGCCGGGGCCGAGATCGTCAACGACGTCGTGCTCAACCAGGTGCTGGTCAGTTTCGGTGACGACGCCCGCAACGACGCCATCGTTGCGGGCGTCCAGCGGGAGGGCACCTGCTGGCTGGGCGGAACCACCTGGCGCGGGCGCCGGCTCATCCGGATCTCGGTCTCCAACTACTCCACCATCGAACGCGACGTCGACATCTCGGTCGCGGCCATCCTGCGGGTCGCGGCCGGGGTGTGACGGGTCGCCGCCAATCTCGGTGCTGGCACGTGATGTCGCTTGACAGCGGATCCTCCGTGACGGCGGATCTCCGGTGACGGCACCACCGCGGTTGAACGCCGAGATCCTCCGGCTGGCCGTTCCGGCGCTGGGCGCGCTGTTGGCCGAACCGACGTTCCTGCTGGTGGATGCCGCCATCGTCGGTCACCTCGGCACCGCCCAATTGGCGGGCGTCGGAATCGCGTCCGTCATTCTCGGCACGCTGGTGGGGTTGTCCGTCTTCCTGGCCTACGGCACCACGGCGCAGGTCGCCCGATCCCTCGGCGCCGGGGATACCGCGCGGGCGCTCAGCTTCGGCATCGCCGGCCTGTACCTGGCGCTGATCATCGGGACCGCCGTGCTGCTGGTCGGCTGGCCGTTGGCCCCCCAGTTGGTCGGCTGGTTCGGTGGCGGCCCCGTCGAGACCGGGTTCGGCGTGACCTTCCTGCGCTGGTCGCTGCTCGGCATGCCGGCCATGCTGGCGGTGCTGGCCGCCACCGGCGTGCTGCGCGGGCTGCAGGACACCCGCACCCCGCTGCTGGTGGCCGTGGTCGGCGCGATCGTCAACATCGGGCTGAACCTGTTGCTGGTCAACGTGTTCAAGCTGGGGGTGGCCGGATCGGCGATCGGCACGGTGATCTCCCAGACCGCGATGGCGCTGGCGCTGCTGACGGTGGTGGTCCGGGCCGCGCGGCGAGACGGCGCGCCACTGGCGCCACGCGCCGGGCACATTCGCGGCGCCGGCCGGACCGGTCTGCCGCTGTTCTTCCGGACCCTGACGCTGCGCGCCGCGATCATCCTGACCACGGTCGTGGCCACCCGGCAGGGTGTGGTCGCGCTCGCGGCGAACCAGGTCGTCACCTCGATCTGGAACTTCCTGGCGCTAGGACTGGACGCGCTGGCCATCGCCGCGCAGGCGCTGACCGGAAAGGCGCTGGGAGCCGGCGACGGCCCCGCGGCCCGCGCGTTGACCCGCGCCGTGCTGCGCTGGGGGGTATGGGCCGGTGTCGGGATCGGCGCGGTCGTGCTGATGATCCACGCCGTCGCCGGTTCGGCGTTCTCGCCCGATCCGGAGGTACGGACCGCGGTCGGCGCCACGCTGATCGTGCTGGCCCTTTCCCAACCGATCGCCGGGTTCGTCTTCGTGCTCGACGGCGTGCTCATCGGCGCCGGTGACGGGGTGTACCTGGCCTGGGCGGGGGTGATCACCCTGCTGGCCTACCTGCCCGCCGCCATCGCGGTGGCGCTGTGGGCTCCCGGTGGCCCGGCGGGTCTGGTCTGGTTGTGGATCGCGTTCTCCGGCGTCTTCATGGGCGCACGGGCGCTCACGCTCGGCCTCCGCTACCGGGGAGACCGCTGGCTGGTCACCGGTGCCACCCGATGATTGCTCCCTGACCCGCGCCCGCCCCTTGCCGTCCGGCGGCCGGGATGCTCGACTGGGCAGGTGGACCTACTGACCGCACACGGGAAAGCCCTGCAGGAGTTCGACCGTCGGGTCCGGGTGATCGCCGACGACCAGTGGGACAACCCGACCCCGGACACCGACTGGACGGTCCGCGACCTGCTGGAGCACCTGGTGGGCGAACAACTCTGGGTACCACTCCTGCTGGCAGGCGCGACCATCGAGGAGGTCGGGAACCGGTTCGACGGCGACAACCTCGGCGACGACCCGAAGGCGGCCTGGTCGTCCGCGGCCACGGCCGCCCGTCAGGCGTGGCTGGAGCCGGGGGCGATCGCCCGGACCGTGCACCTGTCGTTCGGCGACACCTCGGCGACGGAATACGGCTGGCAGATGACGATGGACCTGGCGGTGCACGCCTGGGATCTGGCCTGCGGTATCGGGGCGGACGGGACGCTGCCCACGGACCTGTCCGAGGTGGTGCTTGGCATGGTGCGACCGGAGATCCACCGCTGGGCGGGATCCGGCTTGTTCGCCCCGCCGGTGTCGGTGTCCACCGACGCCGACGTGCAGACGCAATTGCTCGCCCTGCTGGGGCGAGCGCGGTGACCGACCCGAGGAGAGGCTCCATGACGCGCGTGCTGGTGACCGGCGGCAGTGGCAAGCTGGGCCGGGCGGTGGTCACGGATCTGGCCGAGAATGGTTACCAGGTGGTCAATCTCGATCGGGTGCCGACGCCAGGTTCGTCGATTCCCTTCGTCCGCGTCGATCTCACCGACTACGGCCAGGTAGCCGCGGCACTGCAGTCCGTCGACGACAGATACGACAGCGCGGACGCCGTTGTCCACCTGGCGGCCATTCCGGCTCCGGGCCTGACCACCAACGCGGCCACCTTCGACAACAACATCACCAGCACCTACCACGTGTTCGCGGCGGCACGAGCGGCCCGGATCAAGACGGTGGTGTGGGCCTCCAGCGAGACAGTGCTGGGACTGGCGTTCGGCCCGGAATCGCCGCCGCCGTACATTCCGGTGGACGAGGAGTACCACTCGCGGCCGAATTCCTCCTATTCGCTGGCCAAGACGCTCGAAGAGGAAATGGCATCGCAGTTCTGCCGCTGGGATCCGGAATTGTCGATGACCGGGCTGCGATTCTCGAACGTCATGCTCCCGGAGAACTACCAGGCCTTTCCCGGTTTCGACGCCGATCCTGCCACGCGCAGGTGGAACCTCTGGGGGTACATCGACGCGCGGGACGGCGCGCAGGCGGTGCGCCTGGCGCTCGCCGCCTCCCGGCCGGGCAGGGACGTGTTCATCATCGCCGCCGCGGACACGGTGATGAGCCGGTCGAGCACAGCGCTTGCTGCGCAGGTGTTTCCGGATGTGGAGGTGCGGAAGTCCCTGGGTGAGCGCGAGACGATGCTGAGCATCGACAAGGCCCGCCGGGTGCTGGGGTACCAACCGCAGCACAGCTGGCGTGATCATGTGTCAGGTCGCCCATGAAGGCTGCCGTGCACACCAGGTACGGCCCGCCGTCGGTGGTTCGAATCCTCGACGTGGACACTCCGGTGGCGGGACCCGATGAGGTGCAGATCAGGGTGCACGCAACGACGGTGAACCGAACGGATTGCGCCTACCGCGCGGGTAAGCCCACTCCACTCCGGGTGGTCTACGGCCCGGTCAAGCCGAGGGCGACGATCCTCGGCAACGAATTTGCCGGAGAGATTGCCGCCGTCGGCCGCCGCGTCTCTCGATTCGCGATCGGCGACAGGGTGTTCGGCTACAACGAAGGCCGTTTCGGGGCACATGCCGAGTACCTGGTGATGCGACAGGACGGTCCGCTTGCCACCATCCCGGCGGACGTCGGTTACGAGCAGGCGGCACCCAGCATCGAGGGATCGCACTACGCCCTTTCCATGATCCGGGCCGCCAAAGTTCTTTCGGGGCAGGCGGTTCTGGTCAACGGCGCGACGGGCGGGATCGGCTCGGCCGCAGTCCAGTTGGTGAAGGCGCTCGGAGCCACGGTCACCGGCGTCTGCGGCCCCGAACACCTCGAGTTGGTCCGCGGCCTCGGTGCCGATCACCTGATCGACTACACCGCTGCGGACTTCACCAGGGACGGGCGCAGGTACGACGTGGTCATCGACGCGGTCGGCAAGAGTTCGTTCGGAGCCTGCAAACGCGTGTTGCGCGATCGCGGAAGCTATCTCTCGTCGGAATTGGGACCGTTCTCGCAGAACCCAGTGCTCGCGCTCGTCACCCCGCTGCTCCGAGGCAAGAAGGTCCTGTTTCCCATTCCGCGACAGAGCCAGCAAATTGTCGAGTATGTCAAGGGCCTGATCGAGGCCGGTACGTTCCGGCCGGTCATTGATCGGCAGTATCCGTTGGACGAGATCGTCGAGGCGTATCGCTACGTGGACAGCGGTCGGAAGATCGGCAACGTGGTGATCGGTGTCGGGGCGTGATGCGGGGCGCAACCCAGGACCCGACCGCATCGCCCGCCTCGCCGCTCTGCTCCGCCTCCGGTGTCGCCCGGTGGCCGGTGGCCGGTGGCGGTGGGCGGCCAAGAATTGTTCGGTTCGGTGTTGATCTGGCGTCACGCCGTTCGACCTGTGGATGCGAAGGTCGAACGGCGACCTTGCAGAGCCTGAGGAGTACGAGATCGCCAAGTACATGTTGATCATGCGCCCGACGGATGAGTCGTTCGCGAACTTCACGCAGCACGACTTCGCGGAGATCCTCGAGAGCGTGGGCACGTTCAACGACGAGTTGATTCGGGCCGGTGTCCTGCTGGCGGCCGAGGGTCTTGACGATCCGAAGGAGAGCGTCGTCGTCGACTTCACCGGCGAGACACCGGTTGTCACCGACGGCCCGTACGGGGAGACCAAGGAGCTGTTCAGCGGGTACTACATCCTCGATGTGGCGTCGAAGCAGGAAGCCGTCGATGGGGGAAGCGGGCACCGCTCACGGCGGGCAGCAAGACCGAGATCCGCCGCGTGACAACGATCGACGAGTTCCCCCAGGACAACGAGTGGATCCGGAAGGAACGCGCGTGGCGCGAGCAGACCGGGCAGCTGTAGCACCGGTGGTCAGCGCCACCGAGGCACGGGGCGCCGTCGAGGGGTGTGGCGGATGGAGTCCGCCCGTATCGTCGGCGCCATCGCCCGGTATACCGGCGATTTCTCGCTGGCCGAGGATATCGCGCAGGAGGCGCTCGCGGAGGCACTCGTCTCCTGGTCCGTGGACGGGGTGCCTGCCCAGCCGACGGGATGGCTGCTCACCGTGGGCCGCCGGCGGACCATCGATGCCTTTCGGCGAAGGGCCGCGCGCGACGTGCGGTTCGCTGTGCTGGCAAGCGATCTCGACGCTGAGGCCCCGGGAGTGGACGCCCTGTTCGAACCCGACGCCATCGACGACGACGTGCTGGCGTCGATGTTCGTTGCGTGCCATCCCGTGCTGTCGAAGGAAGCGCGAATCGCCTTGATCCTACGGGTCGTCGGCGGGCTCAGCAGCGACGAGATCGCCAGCGCGTTTCTCGTCCCGGTGCCGACGGTCCAGGCACGCATCACGCGTGCCAAGAAGACGCTGGCCGCCGCGCAGGTGCCGTTCGCCGTTCCCGAACCGCACGAGCGGGCCGAGCGGCTCGGCTCAGTACTCCAGGTCATCTACCTGATCTTCACGGAGGGCTCGTTCGCATCGGGCGGCGAGGACTGGATTCGGACGTCGCTGGCCGGTGAGGCCTGCCGGCTGGCTCGGGTGCTGGTGCGGCTGACTCCCGACCCCGAGGCGTTCGGGCTGCTTGCCCTGCTGGAACTCACCGCGGCGCGATTTCCGGCGCGGCTGGACGCGTCCGGCCAGCCAGTGCTGCTCGAGGCCCAGGACCGACGGTTGTGGGATCAGTCGGCGATCCGGCGCGGACATGCGGCCCTGGCGCGCGCCGCGGGGGCCGGACGTGGTCTGGGTGCGTATGGCCTCCAGGCGTCGATCGCAGAGTGTCATGCGGTGGCGCACTCGATCTCCGACACGGACTGGCCGCGGATCGTCATCCTCTATGAAGCCCTCGGGCGGCTGACGCCATCGCCCATCGTCGAACTCAACCGCGCTGTCGCGGTCGCGATGGCCTCCGGCCCGGCGGAAGGCCTGGCAATGGTCGAGGAGATCGCGTCGCGGGGCGAACTGGCGCAGTCGCACCTGTTACCCGCGGTCCGCGGCGAGTTGCTCAGCCGACTCGGCCGGCGCGAGGAAGCGCGGATCGCGCTGTTGCGGGCCGTTGAGCGTTGTGGGAGCGCGGCTGAACGCGCCGTGCTCGAGCGCAAGGTTGTGGATCTCAGCCGACCGTAGGGCCCGGGGCGATAACGGCTCGAAGCCCGCGAATCCCCAGCACAGCATGACACCAGGGCAGCGCCCGGACTCGTGGCGGCGAGCGGAAGCACGGCCGGCCCCGCCGTCAGCATGGTCCCGGCCGCCAAGGCCGCACGCCCGCCGACCCACGGTCCGCAGTCACCTCGGACGGTCGGATTGACGGCAGGGCGTCCATGTGGTCGCCGGGCGTGGTGACCGTATCGGCGCGAGACGGAGATGACGACGTTCAATTCCTCGGACGGCGCCGCGACCGAGATTCCGACCTCGCTGCCAGGCGCAGTCGACGAGTTTGATCGACCGGCGGCCCAGGGCGGTCCCCGGTGGGAGGACATGGCCCGTCGCGCTATTCGGCGTCGCGCCACTGCGGCGCCGCCCTTTCGAGTCGACGGTGACCCGGTCACGGTTCACGTTGGTGGTTGACGTGAATTGGTGGCCTTTAATCTTCGGCGCACGGTGGGTAGGTGGCCCCGCGGGTAGAGCAGCGGTCATCCCGATCGATTCATGATTAAGCCGACGATCCCCTGTGCGACATGCCAGTGACCCAGGGCACCGCCATTGTGCAATGCCTTGTTCGCGGTGTCAGCAGTGGACATACTTAGTGCGCGAGTGTGAAGACACGCAGGAGCGGATTCAAGCGGTCATAGCGACACCGAGCTTTCCAGCAAACCGGCGAATACTTCCACCGGTGTCTGCCACCCGAGCGTCTTGCGGGGACGACCGTTAAGCTCTTTGGCAACCTTATCAAGATCGGCCTGGAAATGCAACGACAGATCCGTCCCCTTCGGGAAATAC
>JBBQGJ010000040.1:0-30347 GCA_038322925.1 Mycobacteriales bacterium | reverse complement strand
TCGGCAACACCTCGCCGAGAAGATCATCGAGTTCGCCTGCGACTACGATGACAAAGCGAAACCATTCCGCTGGACCTACGACGGCCGGCCCCTCAAGGCCGCCTGATGAACCCCCGCAGGACTAACGCGGTGCTGCACTAGCATCAGCGACGGTAGCGAAGTAATTCCATAATGGAACTGATTTTCGGGACGCCCCGAGGGAGTCCGAATGACGAAAAGATCGAAGGCCGCCGAGCGCATCGGTACCGCCTTCCAGCGGCTGATCCCGCGGATGATCCTGTCGCACGAGCAGGTCGCCAAGGACGCCGGTATCTCCGGCGTCGCGCTGCAGGTGCTTCACACCGTCACCCTGAATCCGGGCCCGATCTCGCCGTCGCAGCTCAGCGAGCAGACCGGTCTTCCCCGCAGCACGGTCAGCCGTGTACTGGCCCAGCTGGAAGAGCGCGGCTACCTGGTGCGGTCCTCGGTACCGGACGACCTGCGACGCGCGCTGATCGCCCCGAATCCGGGCACCGTCCGGCAGATCAGCGACCGCTTCGGCATCTACTCGCAGGCGTTGGACGCGGTCGGACGGGGCTTCAGCGCGGACGAGCTCACCGTCGTCGCCCGGTACTGGCAGGAGCTCCTGGACGCGGTCGAGTCGGGGCTCCCGGCCACCGGACCTTCCGCCGGCCCGACAACGGACGCCACCGCCCGACCCGGCTGACGGTCCCGGCCGACGGCGCTACCGCGGGGCTCGTTCGCCCGGCCCCTGCCCCGGCTCATCGGGGTGAACGGAGTAGTCCCGGAACGCCGCCTGCAGAGCGGCCAGCCCGTCGCGGTATGCCGCAGCGTGCGGGCCCAGCTCCGGAGCCGCGGCGTTGACCAGGCCGGCCAGCGCGATGATCAGCGTCCTTGCCTGATCCAAGTCGCGGTGCGCGGGCGCGTCGGGATCGTCCGAAGCCAGGCCGAGTTGTTCGGCCGCCGCGCTCATCAACATCACCACCGCGCGGGAGATCACCTCGACCGCCGGAATGTCCACCAATTCCCGCGCGCTGGGACCCCTATCGGGGCCGTCGCCCGTGCCGATGGCGGCGACGTCGACGTCGTTCGTGCTGGTGGGCTCGGTCGGCGATTCGTGGTGGTTCGTCACGGGCGTGTACCCTGTCATGTGCGACCAGCCTCTGCTCACGCGGGGGAGCAAGCGGAGCCCGACTCCCACCCGAGCAGCCTTCAGGCGGCCGGGTCACCGGTCCATCGATGGCGACATCGATGAAGCGCGCGCCCCACGGTGGGGCGCGTTGACCGCTGTACTTTTCGGGCCCCGCGTGCTCATTCCGCGGGGCTCTTGTCGTACCGGTGTGTCGTACCGATCCAGCGGTCGGTCACGCATCGGCATCCGGCGGAGGCGCCCTGGCCGCGCGCGAGGAAACGCACAGAGCATCACCCAGCACCACCCCCCATTGCCCGTCTTCCAGGAGGACTCAATCAGCGTCGAGCCACGCATCAACGACAGGATCCGCGTTCCCGAAATTCGCCTTGTCGGAGCAGCCGGTGAGCAGATCGGCATCGTCTCCGTCGGAGAGGCCCTGCGGATGGCACAGGAGGCCGATCTCGATCTCGTCGAGGTCGCCCCGGACGCCAGGCCGCCGGTCTGCAAGCTCATGGACTACGGCAAGTTCAAGTACGAGAGCGCGCAGAAGGCCCGCGAAGCCCGACGCAACCAGGTCCTGACGGTCATCAAGGAAATGAAGCTCCGGCCCAAGATCGACGCGCACGACTACGAGACCAAGAAGGGTCACGTCGTGCGCTTCCTGAAGGCCGGGGACAAGGTTAAGGTCACCATCATGTTCCGCGGACGCGAGCAGTCCCGGCCCGAACTCGGGTTCCGGTTGCTGCAGCGGCTGTCCGCGGACGTCGCCGAGCTGGGTTTCGTGGAGAGCGCACCCAAACAGGACGGCCGCAACATGATCATGGTCCTGGCCCCGCACAAACAGGTCAAGACGCGTCCGGCGCCGGCTGCCGCGGCTTCCTGACTCCAGTGCCGGCCCACCTGCCGGCGCAGCATCAACGCAGCAGGGGTCAATGCAGTAGGGGTCAATGCAGTAGGGGTCAATGCAGTAAGAGTCACCAGTCAGTGGTGCTCGCCGGTCTTCACCCCGAGGGTGACGGCGGGAGCATCGCTACCGGGTGGCTTCAGCACGCCCGTCGGCACCCCGACCGGGTGAGAACACAGCGAAATGTGAGGCAGGATAGCGATGCCCAAGATGAAGACGCACTCCGGGATCAAGAAGCGGGTCAAGGTGACCGGCAGCGGAAAGATCGTTCACCAGAAGTCCGGCAAGCGGCACAACCTGGAGGGCAAGCCGACGAAGCGGACCCGGCGCCTTGACGGCATCGCCGAGGTCTCCAAGGCGGACGTACCGCGCGTGCGCAAGATGCTCGGCATCTAGCCACCGGACACCGATGGCCCGCTGGGTCGTCACCGAACCAGATCGACAGATCTCCAGATCCCGATATTCCCCGCCGGCGGCAGCGCAGCCGGTTCGATACAGAAAGACAGGTGTCCCGTGGCACGGGTCAAAAGGGCCGTCAACGCCCAGAAGAAGCGCCGCACGATCCTCGAGCACGCCAGCGGCTACCGCGGCCAGCGTTCGCGGCTGTACCGCAAGGCCAAGGAGCAGACGCTTCACTCGTTGAACTACGCCTACAACGACCGGCGCAAGCGCAAGGGCGACTTCCGGAAGCTCTGGATCACCCGCATCAACGCCGCCGCGCGTGCCAACGGCATGACCTACAACCGGTTCATGCAGGGCCTGAAGGTCGCCGGCGTCGAGGTCGATCGCAAGGTGCTGGCCGAGCTGGCAGTGCACGACGAGGCGGCGTTCGCCGCGCTGGTCGCCGTCGCGCGCGAGGCCGTGCCGCCGGTCGCCGATGCTGCCGGTTCCGCAGGTGCTGCCGCGAACACCGAGGACGCGGCCTGAGCCCGCATCCCGCCCCCCGTCGACGCCCGGTCGGTGATTCACCGGCCGGGCGCTCTGCTGCCGGGGGCACGCCGGTGGTTGACGAGAACGCCGGGTCCGTGCTCACCGAGCGCTCGGCCCGCATCGCGTCGGCGCACCGGCTGCTGCGCCGATCCAGGCGCACGGAGGCGGGGGAGTTCCTGGCCGAGGGCGCACCCGCGGTGACCGAGGCGATCGGATCGGCTCGGGACGACCCGGGCGCTGTCCTCGAGCTCTACGTCACCGAATCGGCCGCAGCGAAGCATGTGGACGTGATCAGGGCGGCCTACGCCGCCGGCGTCGAGGTGACGCAGGTGAGCGAACGGGCAGCGGCCGCGCTGTCGGACGCGGTGACCCCACAGGGCATCGTCGCCCGCTGCGCGATCCCGGACACCGACCCGGCGGCGCTGCTGGCCGGCTCACCGACGCTGCTGGCGGTGCTGGTGCAGACCAACGACCCGGGCAACGCGGGCACCGTCATCCGGCTCGCCGATGCGGCAGGAGCGGACGGCGTGATCGTCGCCGGCGACGCCGTCGACCCGTTCAACCCCAAGGCGGTGCGTGCCTCCGCCGGTAGCCTGTTCCACCTGCCGGTCGTGCGGGCGGCCGATCCGGTCGCGCTGGTCGGCGCGCTGGCTGCGGCGGGGCTGTCCGTGCTGGCCACCACCGGAACAGCGACGGTCGATCTGGACACCGCCGGCACCGACGGAATCCTTGACCTGCCCACCGCGTGGCTGTTCGGCTCGGAAGCTCATGGTCTGCCGCCGGAGGTGGTGGCGCTGGCCGACGAGTCCGTACGGGTGCCGATCTACGGCCGCGCCGAGTCGCTCAACCTGGCGGCGGCCGCGGCGATCTGCCTGTATGCCAGCGCCGGTGCGCACCGCCGCGCCGCCGGCGGCTCGCTCACCGAGACCGAGGCAAACCGGTCCTGACCCGGACAGGCACCCCGACCAAGACTCGGGTCAGGACCGGCCCTTCGGCGTGGGTCCGGCTCTCGATAGGACCTGACCTCGGATAGCGAACGGCTCTCGGATCAGGAGCCGCAGGCCGTTTTCAGCTGGGTGAACAGGTTCGCGGCTGCCGTGCCGGTCGACGCGATGGCCGTGCCGACCGCCTGCATGTTCTGCGTGACACTGCCGTTGCCGAGGTCGCCCACTGCCGTCTGCAGCTGGTCGAGGGATGACTGCATGGCCGTGACCTGGGGTTCGTAATCCTGTTTGCCAGCGGCGACAACCGCGTTCAGGTCCGTCTGGACCTGGCCGACAGCAGCCTTGATCGCGTCCGCTCCACCCACCAGCATGGTGGGGTTGGTCAGCGCGGTGACCGAGGTCTTGAGCTGATCGCGCGCCCCGCAGATCTCCTCCTTGCCCGCCGGGTAGCTCGTCGACCCGGAGGCCGCTGAGGACGCCGCGGCCGACGACGTGGTCGAGGACGATGGCGTGCTCGGGCTGGTGCTGGTGCTGCAACCGGCCAGGACGACGGCCAGGGTCACCGCGACAGCACCCGCCATCGCGGCACCCGGGATGGCGCGCGGACCGCGACCTGCGACGACCGTCCCGGCGCTTTGTGGGGAGAACACGGTCTTGAGTTCATGACGAGACATGCCTTAGCTCTATCAGACCAATACGCGCCGAACGGCCGGTCACGCACTGTGCGGGCGAGTTGCTGACGAATCTCACAGGCCACACCGTGTTCTGCAGGTGCTCCACGCTGACCCACGGCGGCCTCCTTCCGGCTTGGCCGCCGTGACCTCTTCCGGTTTGGCCGCGCGCCTTTTCGGTTTGGCCGCGCCCTCTTCCTGCTTGGCCGCCGCGCGCTGCTCCGGCTGTCGCGCGGTCGCATCGCCTGGCCATTCTCCGGGCCGGTTTTGTGGTGTGGGCGCCGTCTTGTTTCGGCGCCCAGTGCGTGAAAGCGGAGCCCAGTCGTGAAAGCGGAGCCCAGTCGTGAAACCCCAGTAGAGGGTCCCACCGGGGCGCCGGCCGGCCGTTACGGGGCCCGAACGGGGAACGCGGCGCCCTTGACTTCGTGTGGGCAGCGGCGGGGGCGTTGCCCACACGGGCGCGCGGCTCAGCCCCAGCCGTAGCGCTGCCGGAGCCGCTGCTCCACCGCCTGGAAGCGGGCGGCGGGCAGCGCACAAGCCTCTCGCCGCATGCCGGTGTCGTATACCCGAAAAACCCTGTCGATGTTCACCCAGGACGGGCGCCCGGCGGAATCCCATTCGCCGGCGCCGATGGCCACGAACTCGACGTCACCCTGGTGCGACTTCGACGTCAGCTGAACCGCGAGCCAGCTCTGCCCACCCTTTTCCACGGCCACCACCAGCACAGGACGATCCTTGCCCCTGCCGTCAGCCTCCTCGAAAGGCACCCAGGTCCAGACGATCTCGCCGGGGTCGGGGTCGCCGTCGGTGGCAGGCGAGTACGTCATGCGCACCGCGCCGATATGCCGGGGATCGACCTCGACGGTGGCACCGGGCCCGGACCGGCCAGGGGAGAACTCGGTGATCGTGGCCGGCGGGTGCCCAGCACGGGACGGAGCCGGAGTGGGCGGGCGGTTCGTTGCCCTCGGAGTGCCGCGCAGTGATCGAAGCAGCGAGCCTGCGGATGTTCTCAGACGCTCCAGCCAGGGCATGAGATGACTGTAGGCGAGCACCTCCCCAGAAACCGTCGCCCACCCCTCCGCCCGCGTGCGTCCGCCCCCCGGCCCCGCCCCGGCCCCCGTCGGCGAGGCCGGCCCCCGTCGGCGAGGAGGAGGCCCCATCGAGATCCCTGGGCCGGCCACACCGCTCGTCGAGGCGGCCCATCCGCGGCGCACGTCAGCGCACGGCGCCGAGGAGCGCTGCCCACGCCGGCAAAGCGGGTTGCCACCGAGTGCCAGAATGGCGGCATGACGATCAGTGGCGGTCCGCGACGACACGGGCGCCGATTTCCCGCGCCCGTGCCCGGGCTCGGTCAGTAACCGCTGCTGACGCATCGCACGAACTTCCGGGGACGGGCACCTTCGCCAAGGTCCGGCGGGCCCGAGCAGGCCCGCCGCCTAGACTCCCACCTGATCACGGACGATCGCGGTCAGCGTCGTTCCCGCCCGGAAGGCCCTCATGCCCAGCCCCACCACACCGGTCACCGCCGACCACGTCAATCCGACCGACGCCGCCACCGTCGACGCGGCGGTCGCGGAGGCGCTCGCCGCGGTCGCCGCTGCGCCAGACCTCGACGCGCTGAAGGCCACCAGGCTCGCGCACGCCGGCGACAGGAGCCCGCTGGCCATGGCCAACCGGGCGATCGCCGATCTGCCCAAGTCCGACAAGGCGACCGCCGGGAAGATGATCGGCAAGGCGCGCGCCGCGGTCAACGCCGCGATCGGGGCCCGCGACGCCCAACTCACCGCCGAGCGGGACGCAAGGGTTCTCGCCGAGGAGGCCGTCGACGTCACGCTTCCCTACGACCGGCATCCCGGCGGCGCTCGGCACCCGATCTCCACCGTGATGGCCCGAATCGAGGATGTGTTCACGGCCATGGGTTGGGAGGTGGCCGAAGGGCCGGAATTGGAGACCGAGTGGTTCAACTTCGACGCGTTGAACTTCCCCAAGGATCATCCGGCGCGGGAGATGCAGGATTCGTTCTACGTGGCGGGGCCGCCCGATCAGAACGGCAACCCGACGGAATCCGGGCTCGTGCTGCGCACGCACACCTCACCGGTGCAGATCCGCGCCATGCTGAACCGGCGGCCGCCGCTGTACGTGGCGTGCCCCGGCAGGGTCTACCGCACCGACGAGCTCGACGCCACGCACACCCCGGTGTTCCACCAGGTCGAGGGACTGGCGATCGATCGGCATCTGTCCATGGCGCATCTCAAGGGCACCCTGGACCATTTCGCCCGCGCCATGTTCGGACCAGAGTCGCGCACCCGGCTGCGACCGTCGTACTTCCCGTTCACCGAGCCGAGCGCCGAGATGGACGTGTACTTCCCGAACAAGAAGGGCGGCGCGGGCTGGGTCGAGTGGGGCGGCTGCGGCATGGTCGACCCGAACGTACTGCGGGCGTGCGGGATCGATCCCGACGAGTGGAGCGGTTTCGCCTTCGGCATGGGGATCGAGCGAACCTTGCAGTTCCGCAACGAGATCCCCGACATGCGCGATCTTGTCGAGGGTGACGCGCGGTTCACCGCGGCCTTCGGATCGGAGGTCTGACGATGAGGCTCTCCCTGGACTGGTTGGCCGACGTGCTCCAGCTGCCCGCCGGAACGACGCCCGACCAGGTGTCGGATGCCTTGCTGCGCATCGGGTTCGAGGTGGAGGAGCTGCACACGGTGCCGCCGACCACCGGCGATCTGGTTGTCGGGCAGGTGCTCTCGATTGAGGAACTGACCGGGCTGAAGAAGCCGATCCGCTTCTGCTCCGTCGACGTCGGCCCCGGCAACGGGCCGGGCGGTAGCGACGAACCGCGCGGAATCATTTGCGGGGCAACCAACTTCGTCGCCGGCGATAAAGTCGTGGTGGCGCTGCCAGGCGCTGTGCTGCCCGGTGGCTTCGGCATTGCCTCGCGCTCGACCTACGGCCGGATCTCCGACGGAATGATCTGCTCCGACCGGGAACTGGGCACCGGCAACGATCATGACGGCATCCTGGTGGTCGACGCTGACGACGAGGTCGGCGGCGACGCACGGGCGTTGATCGGCGCGGACGACACGGTGATCGAAATGTCCATCACCCCGGATCGCGGGTACGCATTGTCGGTCCGTGGCCTGGGTCGGGAACTCGCCGCCGCATTCGACGTGCCGTTCACCGACCCCGCTGTGCGGGATCTGCCGTCGCGGGCGGAGGGCGGTTGGCCGGTGACGATCGCCGACCCCGCCGGCTGCGGCCGGTTCGTCACCGTCCGGGTGAGGGGTATCCAACCCACCGCGCCGTCCCCGTACTGGTTGCGCCGCAGGCTGTCGGCGGCCGGGATCCGGTCGATCTCGCTCGCCGTGGACGTCACCAACTACGTGATGGTGCATCTTGGCCAGCCGCTGCACGCCTTCGATGCGGGGCGGCTGTCGGGCGGCATCACCGTTCGGCGGGCGGCCGCGGGCGAGACCCTGAAAACGCTGGACGGCTCGGTCCGCAGACTGGCCGCCACCGACCTGGTGGTCGCCGACGCATCCGGCCCGATCTCGCTGGCCGGCGTGATGGGCGGTGAGTCCACCGAGATTCATTCGGGCACAACGGATGTCGTGATCGAAGCCGCGTATTGGGATCCGCCGGCCATCGCCGCCACCGCCCGCCGCCACAAGCTACCCAGCGAGGCTTCCCGTCGGTTCGAACGCGCAGTGGATCCCGCGATCCCCGCGGTCGCGGCGGAATTGGCCGCCGAATTGCTGGTGCGCTACGGCGGCGGGCAGATCGTCGGACGGTCCGATGTCGCGGGCGAGCCGCTGACATCGGCGACCATCACCCTGCCGCTGAGGGAGCCCGAGCGGTTGACCGGCCGCCCCTACCAGCGGGAGGTGATCGTCGGGCGGCTCGAGCAGGTCGGCTGCACGGTATCCGCCGCAGGCGGCGACAGGGCACTCACGGTCACCGCGCCCAGTTGGCGACCCGACCTGTCCCGTCCGGCCGACCTGGTGGAGGAGGTGGCACGGCTGGAGGGCTACGACACCATCGATCCGGTGCTGCCGTTGGCACCGGTCGGTACCGGGTTGACCGCGGGGCAGCGCCGGGAACGGTCGATCACCGCCGACCTCGCCGCGGCCGGGTTGACCGAGGTGCTGTCGTTCCCGTTCATCGGTGCCGCCGATCTGGATGTGCTCGGGCTCGAACAGGATGACAGCCGGCGGCGGGCCACCGCCTTGGTCAACCCCCTGGACGCTGACCGGCCGCTGATGCGCACGACACTGCTGCCCGGACTGTTGGACACCCTGCTGCGCAACATTTCTCGCGGCTCTCGGGACCTGCTGGTGTACGAGATCGGCTCGGTGTTCCTGGCCAGGGGCAGCGCTCCGGTCCCACCGGCGGTGGGGGTCGGCGGGCGGCCCGACGATACCGAGATCGCGCTGCTGAACGCGGCCCTCCCGCTGCAGCCGAGACATCTGGCGATCGTGCTGGCCGGTTCGGTGGACCGGCCCGGCTGGTGGGGCGAAGGCCGCGCGGCCGACTGGGCCGACGCGATCGAGTTCGCCCGCCGGGTCGGTGCGGTGGCGGGCACCGAGGTCCGAGTGGTCGGGGCCGAACAGGCGCCGTGGCACCCGGGCAGGTGCGCGAGTATCCGAGTCGGCGACTGGCCGATCGGCTACGCCGGGGAACTGGCGCCCGCCGTCGTCGAGCGCCTCGGCCTTCCGCCACGGACCGCAGCCGTGGAACTGAACCTGGACGCCCTGCCGGAGCGTCGACCGTCGGTGGCGCCGGTCATCTCGCCGTACCCGCCGGTGCACGTGGATGTGGCGGTGGTGGTCGATGCGGCGACGGCGGCCGCGGACGTGTTCCAGGCCCTTCGCGAGGGGGGCGGTGAGCTGCTCGAATCCGTCAGGCTGTTCGACGTCTACACCGGAGACCAGCTCTCCGCTGGTCGCAAGTCACTGGCGTTCTCGATGGTCGTGCGGGCGCCGGACCGGACGCTGACCGCCGCCGACGCGACCGCGGTGCGCGACTCCGCCGTGGCGTTGGCCGCGCAGCGGGTCGGCGCGACCCTGCGCTGACCTGGTGCCGGACCCAGGGACCGATCACGCGCTCACCGGTCCCCTGGATCGCCGGTGAGCCGGCGGGTTCACAGGGTGTCCGGCAGTTCCAGCCCGTCACCGTCGAGCAGCACCAGGGCATGCAGGTCGAGTTCGGCCGGATAGACCAGTACCGCCAGCCGAGCCCCGAACTCCTCGGCGTCCCCGTGCAGGCTCAGGTCCTCCCTGGTGCCGTCGCTCAGCGTCGCGACCACCGCGCGCACGTCGGCCGCCGCACGCACGATCACCAGGTGCGCGCCGGCACCCGACCGGCTGACGAAGATGGCGAGCCGGCGGCCAGGTGGCAACGGCGGACCACCGAACCCCGCGCCCCATCGTCGGCCGTCGACTTCGACAACTTCGGCCATGGTGCGACGACGGCGGCCGGAGCCGGCGGTCGTGAGTGTCCAGCGCTCGCCGCCGGTGCCCAGCCCCTCTGCCACGACACGTGGATGTCCAGCGTTCACGCGTCCATCATCGAGCGCTTGCCCGGGGCAGCGGCTCACCCGGTCGAATGCTTTGTCCACGCCAGGGTTGCTCCGACTCGTGGTGAACGGTGCGGGAGTGCCACCATGTCCCCATGCCCTTGAAACAACCGACCGAACTCGTCAGGAAGATCGAGAAATCCGGCTACTACCCGGCGCTGGTCGCGGACGTGCTGGACATCGCCCTGGCCGACGAGACGGTGCTCGCTCATCTTGTCCACGGCGAGACCACTTTCGACATGGACACCATCCGCCGGCACCTGTCAGTGGTGGTCCTGACGAACAGCCGGTTGATCTTCGTGCATGCCGACGACCACGGCGGTGACGAGGAGCACGGCGACGAGGCGCACGGCATCGCCACCAGCGAATCGGTGCCGCTCAGCGCGGTGCGCAGCGTGATGGTCACCCACGTGGTGTCCAAGCCCGAGAAGTACCGCCCTGGAGCGTTGGGCAGGGAGCTGACGTTGACGATCGGCTGGGGTGCGGTGTCCAGGATCGATCTGGAGCCGGCAACGTGTGGGGATCCGCAATGCGAGGCCGATCACGGGATGACGGGCAGCCTGACGGCCGACGATCTGTCGTTGCGGATCAGCGCCGACGCCGAGGGTGACGCCGCGTTGTCCGACGGGGTCGCGTTCGCCAAGGCATTGTCGTCGATGACGGCCGTCGCGTATCGCCGGTGACGCGCGGCAGGTACTCGGTACGGTTCCGGACTCCCGGCCCGAATCCCGTGCTGCCCCGCTACGACGACACCGGTTTGGGTGCGGTGCTTCCGGGCGCGGCGCGTGCGCTGGGTACCGCCATCGACGCACCCGCGGTCACCCTGCCGTGCGCCAGATCGGTCTGCGTGGTGGTCATCGACGGGCTGGGCCGGCTGCTGCTGGAGGAGGCCGCTGCCCAGGCCCCGTTTCTCGCCTCTTTGCTGGCCGGTGGTCGGGAACTGCGGGAACTCACGGCGGGGTGCCCCAGCACCACCGCAACTTCGATGGGCTCGTTCGGCACCGGGCTGCCGCCGGGTCGGCACGGTCTGCTCGGCTACGAGGTGATGGACCCGGACCGCGGCGTGCTGCTCAACGAGTTGAAATGGGACCCGGGAACCGACCCCCTCGCGTGGCAGCCGCATCCGACGGTCTTCCAGGTCCTTGTCGCGGACGGGGTGACGGTCACCCGGGTGGGGAATCCGGAATTCGACGATTCGGGACTCACCCTGGCCGCGTTGCGCGGTGGCGACTTCGTCGGCGCGAAGCGGCTGCATTCGCGGGTCGACATCGCGGTCGCCGCGCTGGCCCCGCCGGGCAGGAGCCTGGTGTACCTGTATTGGGGCGACCTGGACGGTGCCGGTCATGCGCACGGCTGGCGTTCTGCGCACTGGACCCGGGAGTTGCGTCACGTCGACCGCGAAATCTCCAGGCTGGCCCGGAGGCTTCCCACGGGGACCGTGCTCGTCGTCACCGCCGACCACGGGATGGTCGACATACCGCACGCCGACCGGGTCGACCTCGCCGAGCATCCCGAACTCGCCGCGGGGGTGCGGATCCTGGGCGGGGAGGCCAGGTTCGCCCAGGCCTACTGCGAGCCGGGTCAGGCACGGGCGGTGGCCACCCGGCTGGCCGACGCACTGGGCGACCGCGCCTGGGTGCGTACCAGGGATGAGGCGATCGACGCCGGTTGGTTCGGTCCGGTCGACAACCGCGTGCGCCCGCGGCTGGGGGACGTGCTGGTCGCCGGAATCGGCTCGTTCGCCCTCGTCGACTCGCGGAGCGCAACGCCGCACGTCCTGCGGCTGATCGGCCAACACGGTTCGCTGACCGCCGACGAGCAGCTGGTGCCGCTACTGGTCCACACCTGCTGAACGGTCAGCGCGCAGGTGGATCCTCGTCCTCGTCCTCGGATTCGGAGGTCCGCTCCTCGAGGGTGCTGCGGATCTTCTGGACCACCTGTTGCAGGTCGTTCATGTGATCGCCGATCCGGCCGGCGACGGAGGGCTGCACCATCGAGCTGCGCTGGGTGGTCTGCATGGCCAGACCGAGCGCGAACAGGCGTTGGATCACGTCATCGTGCAGGTCGAGGTCGTGCAGCGCCTGATGATCCAGGGCCAACTGCAGGCGCTTGCGTTCGACCGCGAAGCGAATCGCCCGGGCTATCGCGTATCCGTCGGCGTGCTGCTTGACCAGGTAGTCCTGAGCGCCGAGGCGGAGCGCAGACAGGCCGGTTGCGCCGTCGTCGAGGCCGGTGAGCACGACGACCGGCAACGTCGGGGCCAGTTGACGCAGCCTGCGCAGGGCCTGCAGGCCGCTGGCATCGGGCAGTCCGAGGTCGATGACGGCGCAGTCCACGCGGTCCAACCGTTCGGCGAGGACCTCCCGCAAGGTGGCCGCGATGTCGCAGTCGATTCCGCCGCCGGAGTCGAGCAGAGCCTCCTCGGTCATCCGGGCGTCGGCCCGGCTGTCCTCCAGCAACAAGATCCGGAGTCGAGGGGATCCGGCCGGTTCAGCGCCGGGGGTTTCGCCCGTCGCCGCGGCGGCGAACGGCGTTCCCTGTCCCCGGAACATCTCGACCATCACTGGTCAACCACAGCAGCTCTCGCTCGTCGACAGCAGAGGCAAACGTCCCTGGCCCATGCGCCGATATGCAGTTTGCGGTGGGGACTTTGCCCGAATTTCCCGGCTTTCGCACCGCGATGTGAGCCGTTGACGAAAACTCGCCTACTGCAAGTGATCTGGTATGACTTCAAGTAACTGAATCAGAAAGTGTCTGGGTTCTTCGATCCCACGGAGCGGCCTCGCGCGGGACGGTGGCAGGAAGGGTGAACCAGACGCAGGATCCGATCCCGTCGACGGTGTCCTGGATGCCGACCTGACCGCCGTGGCACTCGACGATCTTCTTCACCAGTGCCAGGCCCATGCCGGTCCCGGGGTACTCCACGGCCGGGTGCAGGCGCTTGAACATGCCGAATACGCGATCGCGATGACGGGGCTCGACCCCGATCCCGTTGTCGGTCACGGTGAACCGCCATTCCTCATCGCACCGCTCGGCCCTCACCAACACCCGCGGCGCGACCCCTGCTGCGGTGAATTTCACCGCGTTGCTGATCAGGTTCTGGAAGACCTGGGTGAGTTGGGTCGGTTCGGCCATGACGACGGGCAAGGGATCGGCGGTAACGGTGGCCCGCGTATCGCGCAAGATGGGCCCGAGCGCCGTGAGGACGCCCTTGACCGCGATCTCGGCGGATGTCGGCACGAGCTCGCCCTGCAGCCGGCCGACCCGCGAGAAGGTCAGCAGACCGTCGATGAGACTTTGCATGCGCTCACACCCGTCGACGGCGAACCCGATGAACTCGTCGGCCTGCTCGTCGAGCCGCCCCTGGTACCTGCGAGCCATCAGCGACAACGGACGGGAGATGGCCCGCAATGGTTCCGAGAGGTCGTGCGAGGCGACGTAGGCGAACTGCTCGAGCTCGGCGTTGGACCGAGCGAGCGCGACGTTGGCCTGTTCCAGTTCCCGGGCGCGGCGCGCCCGTTCCTCCTCAGCCCGCTTGCGATGGGTGATGTCGTGTGCCGTAGCCACGATCCCCAGCACCGTGCCACCGGCGTCCCGGTAGAGCGCCGCGTTCGCGAGCACATCGCGGATCTCGCCGTCCAAACGGCGAATCGCGAAGGCACGATCGACGATGAAGCCCTCGGTGAACACCCGGCGGAATGCCGCCCGCGCGCGCTCAGGTTCGGTGAAGTAGTCGGCGAAATCCGTACCGATGATCTCCTCGCGCTGAGCCCCCGTCCCGGCGATGGTGGCCTGGTTGAAATCGGTGATCTTGCCCTCCGGGCTGACCGTCACCAACGGGTCCTGGCTGGCCTCGATCAGGCTGCGCGTATAACGCTCGGCGTTCTTGGCGGCGGTGATGTCCCGGTTGACCTCCATCGTGGCCATCCGGGTGCCGTTCGGCGCCAGACGCCCCGCCCAGCGGCTGGCCAGCACGATGCGCTGCCCGTCCTTGCGGGTCTGCAACAGCTCACCCTGCCACGACCCGGAGGCGTCGAGCTCTGCTTCCAGGTCCGCACCGGGGCTCGGGTACTCGGTGTGCAGGAGGTCAGTCGCAATGCATCCGACGGCCTCCGCGCGGGTGAAGCCGTAGGTGCGTTCCGCGCCGTGATTCCAGAAGGTGATGACGTGCGCGGCGTCCCAGACGAGAATCGCGTCGTGAGCGAGGTCGAGGAGAGAGGCCTGCTCGAACAGCGCCCGCTCGGTGGCCCTGCGGTCGGAAATATCGGCGAAGGCCGCCACCGTGAATTCCACGGCTCCGGCCCGGTCATAGATCGGCGTCCCCCACACCTCGAGCGCGATGGTGCCATCGTGCCGGCGCAGTTCCATGTCGTCGAAGTGCGCGCGCTCTCCGCGCAGCGCGCTGGCATGAGCGGTGTCCCGGACGGGGTACAGGGGCCCACGGTCCTGGACGTAGGCGTGGAACACCTCAAGTGCGCCACCGTTGGCTGCCTGCTCTGCCATCTCCGGGCCCCACAGCCGCCCGGCCTCGCTGTTGGCGTAGTACACGTGGCCGTCCGTGGTTCGGATGGACACGCCCACCGGTAAGGCGTTCAGGAACTGGAACAGCCGGGATTCGCTGGCCACCGCCACCCGCCGAGCGCGTTCGGCGCGCAACGCCATCCAGACCGCGAAGGCGACCAGCAACGCGGTGATCAGCCCGAGGATGGCTGCCGCGCGGACCGTGCTGGGGCCGTCCAGGGATCCGTCATTGCGCTCGGTATCGGTGAGCGCCAGCCAGACCAGCACCGCGGCGCCGAGTGTGAGCGCAGCAGCGGGCATGGCCAGCCATTGGCCACCACGATCGAACCGGAGCCAGGTCAGTACCAACAGCCCCAACGCCACCACCAGCAGGGCGGCGCCGGTGAGCACCGCCATCGAGACCTCGTCGCCCCAGTCCGTGGCCGCCGACAAGCCGGCGGCGTGGCCGAACAGGGAGAGCATGGCGATCGCGGAGATCAGCGAGCCGGCCGATGCCGACGCCACAGCGCGATGCTTCGGCCACGGCCACGACGGCGCGAAGGCCAGCATGCCGACGCTGACCAGAATGAAGCACACTGCCGTGTTGACGCCCATGCGCCCGCCGACGCCGTCCCCGAGGTAGGCCTTGACGAACAGATCGTCCAGGCCCATTTCGACACCCAGGATTTCGCCCACCAGCATCAGCGTGGCCAGCGTGACGTTGAGGCCGGCCACCACCGTGACGATCGGGTGCCAACCCCTGCTCAACGCCGCCAGCGCCACCCCGGTGGCGGTCAGACACAACGCGGCGGAGAACACCATCGGGTTGTCGGGTCCGGGCCAGCGGAGCAGATCGACGGACCGGCAGAACCACCCGAGCATCAGGATGAGGCCGGCAGCGACGCAGAGCAGTCCGATGACCCCGACGATGATGCCGGCTACCAGGTCACCTCGTGAACCGCCGCTGCCGCTGTCACCGCCAATACCACCGCCGCTGCCACTGGTGGCAGCGGCGGTTGGCGCAGGCGCGATCGCGGACACTTGCCCTCCGATCACGGTCGCACGCCCCCCTGCGTCCCCAACACTGATCGCCTCGAGATCGCGGCACCAGTGACCTTCGGCCCGCCAAAGGTCACTGGTGCCGACGAAGAAGATCGCGAAGATGGCGCCCGGGGTTGCCACCTACCGGTCAGCAAGGAAACGTCCCTATGAATAGTCATGCGCTGGTCTGTATAGTCGCGTGGTCGGCATCGAACGAAGGGCGCGTCGGATGACCTACCGAATCGCAGTCGCGGGGGCCAGCGGCTACGCGGGTGGCGAGCTGCTGCGCCTGCTGCTCGCGCACCCCGAGGTCAGCATCGGCGCGCTCACCGCGTACGCCAGCGCCGGCGAACCGCTGGGGGTGCATCAGCCGCACCTGCTCCCGCTGGCCGACCGGATCTTGGAACCCACCTCTGCGGAGGTGCTCGCCGGACACGACGCGGTCTTTCTCGCGCTGCCGCACGGGCAGTCGCATGCCATCGCCGCCCGACTCGGCCAGGACACCGTCGTGATCGACTGCGGCGCCGACCATCGACTGACCGACCCGGAGGCATGGGAGAGGTTCTACGGCGGCGAGCACCCCGGTTCCTGGCCCTACGGGCTGCCCGAGCTACCGGGCGGGCGCGACGCGTTGCGCGGCGCCACCAGGGTGGCGGTACCCGGCTGCTACCCGACCGCTGCGTCACTGGCCATTTCGCCGGCGTTGGCGGCCGGGCTGGTGCATCCTGACGTGGTGGTGGTGGCGGCCTCGGGCACCTCGGGAGCCGGGAAATCGCCGAAGGTGAACCTGCTCGGCTCGGAGGTGATGGGCGCGGCGTCCGCGTACGGCGTCGGCGGCGTGCACCGGCACACCCCGGAGATGGTGCAGAACCTGTCGGCGGCGGGGGCGCCGGTCACGGTGTCCTTCACGCCGGTGCTGGTGCCGATGTCGCGGGGGATCCTGGCCACCGTGAGCGCCCCGGCGCAGGCCGGCGTCGCTATCGAGGACGTCCGCGCCGCCTACGAAAAAATCTACGCCGACGAGCCTTTCGTGCACCTGCTGGCCGAGGGGCGGTGGCCGACCACCGCCTCCACGCTCGGTGCCAACACGGTGCTGCTGCAGGTTGCGGTCGATCAGGATGCCGGCCGGGTGGTCGTCGTGGCGGCGATCGACAACCTGACCAAGGGCACCGCCGGTGGTGCGGTGCAGTGCCTCAACCTCGCCCTCGGTCTGCCGGAGACCACCGGCCTGCCCACCGTGGGAGTGGCCCCGTGAACGTGCCCGAAAATTCGGCTCAGCCATCGACTCAGCCACCGACGCCGGGATCCGCGCCCGCCCACCACCGGGTGGGAGTGACGGCGCCGCAAGGGTTCCGGGCCGCCGGGGTGACCGCGGGGCTGAAACAGTCCGGCACCCCGGACGTGGCCGTGGTGATCAACGAGGGTCCGGGTTTCGCCGCCGCGGGGGTGTTCACCAGCAACCGGGTCAAGGCCGCCCCGGTGCGCTGGTGCGAGAGTGTGCTGTCCGGTCCCGGCGCCGAGCTCACCGCCGTGGTGCTCAACTCGGGCGGCGCGAACGCGTGCACCGGACCGGAGGGCTACGCCGACACCGTCGCCACCGCAGAGCATCTCGGCGCGCTGCTCGGCGTTCCTTCCGGTCGGGTGGCGGTGGCGTCCACCGGGTTGATCGGGCTGCGACTGCCGATAGGTGCCCTGCTGCCCGGTGTGGGCAAGGCCGTCGGCGCGGCGTCCGTGGGCGGGGGGCTCGACGCCGCCATCGCGATCATGACTACCGACAGCACGCCGAAAACCGTGCAGGTCACTACTTCCGGGTTCACCGTCGGCGGGATGGCCAAGGGCGCCGGCATGCTCGCCCCGGGCCTGGCCACCATGCTGGTGGTGCTGACCACCGACGCGGTCGCCGACGCCGCGACGCTGGACACTGCGCTGCGTGCGGCGACTCGGGTGTCCTTCGACCGTTTGGACTCCGACGGGGCGATGTCCACCAACGACACCGTGCTGCTGCTGGCCTCCGGCGCCTCCGGCGTCGAGCCCGCGGCCGAACTGCTCGGCGCCGCCGTCACCCGAGCCTGCACCCAACTGGCCGGGCAGCTACTCGCCGACGCCGAGGGCGCCACCAAGGAGATTGCCATCGAGGTGGTGCACGCCGCCACCGAGGACGACGCGGTCGAGGTCGGCCGTTCGGTCGCCCGCAACAACCTGGTGAAGACCGCGTTCTTCGGGCAGGACGCGAATTGGGGCCGGATCCTGGCCTCAGTAGGCACAGTGGGACCGTCCGTCGTTTTCGATGCCGACGCCATCGACGTGGCGATCAATGGGGTATGGATCTGCCGGGCCGGCGCGACCGGGGACGACCGGGACTCGGTCGACCTCACCGGCCGATCGGTGCGGGTGGTCATCGACCTGCACGCCGGCACCGAGACCGCGACGATCCTGACCAACGACCTCTCGCACGCCTACGTGCACGAGAACTCGGCGTATTCGACATGAGCACGGCGAGCACGGTGAGCACCGCCACAATGACCGACGTCGAGGCCCGCCGGCCGGCCGAACTGGAGGGCGCCCAGCAGCGGGCCGAAGTGCTGGCCGATGCGCTGCCCTGGCTGCGCCGGTTCTCCGGCGCCATCGTGGTGGTGAAGTACGGCGGCAACGCGATGACCGACGAGACGCTGAAGGCCGCCTTCGCCGCGGACATGGTGTTCCTGCGCACCGTTGGCCTGCGCCCCGTGGTGGTGCACGGCGGCGGCCCGCAGATCAGCGCCATGCTGAAAAGGCTTGGTCTGCAAGGGGAGTTCAAGGGCGGCTTCCGGGTCACCACGCCCGACACGATGGACATCGTGCGGATGGTGCTGGTCGGGCAGGTCGGCCGCGAACTCGTCGGCTTGATCAACTCTTACGGTCCGCTGGCCGTGGGCATGTCGGGCGAGGACGCCAACCTGCTGACCGCCGCGCGCCGGGACGTGCTGGTGGACGGGGTTGCCACCGACATCGGGCTGGTCGGCGACGTGGTCGACGTCAACCCCGGTGCCGTGCTGGATCTCATCGACGCCGGACGGATCCCGGTGGTGTCCACCGTCGCCCCGGACGTCGACGGGGTGGTGCACAACGTCAACGCCGACACCGCCGCGGCGGCGCTGGCCGTCGCCCTTGGTGCCGCGAAGCTGGTGATGCTCACCGACGTCGAGGGCGTCTACGCCAACTGGCCGGACCGCGGATCGCTGCTGTCCAAGATCTCCGCGGACGCGCTGGAATCCCTGCTGCCGTCGTTGGAGGCGGGCATGGTGCCGAAGATGGAGGGCTGCCTGCGGGCCGTCCGAGGGGGAGTCGCGGCCGCGCACGTCATCGACGGGCGGGTGCCGCACGCGGTGCTGCTGGAAATCGTCACCACGGAGGGCGTCGGCACGATGGTCCTCCCGCATCTGGAGGACCCGTCATGACAGCACCCGGCGCGACAGTCCAAGCCCAGCAACAACTGTCCGGCAACGAGCAGGCCGCGCAGCGCTGGTCGCAGGCGTTGATGGACAACTTCGGCACCCCACCCGTCGAGTTGGTCAGTGGCTCCTGCGCCGTTGTCACCGACGTCGACGGCCGGCAGTACCTGGACCTGTTGGGCGGGATCGCGGTCAATTCACTGGGCCATGCCCACCCGGCGGTGGTGCGCGCAGTGTCCGAGCAGGTCGCCACCCTCGGCCATGTGTCGAACTTCTTCACCCACCCCACGGTGATCGAGCTGGCCGAACGGTTGTTGGACATCAGCGGTGTCCGCGGCAACGGCCGGGTGATCTTCGGCAATTCCGGTGCGGAGGCGAACGAGGCCGCGTTCAAGATGGCCCGCCGCACCGGCCGGCCGCGGATCATCGCGGCCGAAGGCGCGTTCCACGGCCGGACCATGGGAGCGCTCGCGGTGACCGGCCAGCCCGCCAAGCGCGCGCCCTTCGAACCCATGCCGGCCGGCGTGGAATTCGTTCCCTACGGAGACGTGTCGGCACTCGAGAACGCCATAGACCGCACCGTGGCCGCGCTCTTCCTGGAACCGATCATGGGTGAGGCCGGCGTCATCCCGGCGCCCGCCGGGTATCTGGCCGCGGCCAGGCGGATCACCGCAGAGCACGGCGCGCTGCTGATCATCGACGAGGTGCAGACCGGCATCGGCCGCACGGGCAGCTGGCTGGCGCACCAGCAGGCCGGCATCGTTCCCGACGTGATCACCCTGGCCAAGGGTCTCGGCGGTGGGATGCCGATCGGCGCGGCCATCGGCATCGGCGATGCCGCGCACCTGCTGCAACCCGGCCAGCACGGCTCCACCTTCGCCGGTAACCCGGTGTGCGCTGCCGCGGCGCTGGCGGTGCTGCGGACCATCGAGAGTGACGGCCTGCTCGACCATGTCGACACGCTGGGCAAGCACATCGCCAGCGATGTGAAGGATCTCGGGCATCCGCTGATCGACCACGTCCGCGGCGCCGGCTTACTGCTGGGCATCGTGCTCACCGAGAACATCGGTGCGGCAACGGCTCTAGCCGCCCGGGAGGCCGGCTTCATCATCAACGCGCCCGCACCGGATGTCCTCCGGCTGGCGCCCCCGCTCATCCTGACGCAGGAGCAGGCGGACAGTTTCGTGGCCGCGTTGCCGGGGATCCTCGACGCGGCCGCGCCCACGAGCACCGCTGCCCAGAACTCCGAGAAAGGCTGACCCGTGACCACCCAGCCCGTCCGGCATTTCCTTCGTGACGACGATCTGTCCCCCGGCGAGCTGCTCGCGGTGCTCGATCTCGCGGACGCGTACAAGGCCGACCGCACCGGCTTCACCCCGCTGGCCGGCAAGGCCGTCGCGGTGGTGTTCGAGAAGAACTCGACCCGCACCAGGCTGTCCTTCGAGGTCGGCATCCGCCAGCTCGGCGGCCAGCCGGTGATCGTCGACGCGCGCACCTCGCAGCTCGGGCGGGAGGAGACCATCGAGGACACCTCGCGGGTCCTCTCCCGCTATGTGGACGCGGTGGCGATCCGGACCTTCGCCCAGCGCCGGATCAATGCTCTCGCCGGGGTTTCGACCGTGACGGTGATCAACGCGCTCACCGACGAATTCCATCCCTGCCAGGTGCTCTCGGACCTGCAGACCATCCGGGAGCGGACGGGCCGGCTGGCAGGATTGATACTGACCTTCCTCGGCGACGGCGCGAACAACATGGCCCACTCGCTGATGGTCGGCGGGGCGAACGCCGGGCTGACGGTGCGGGTCTCCGCGCCGGCCGGGTTCGACCCGCACGGCGACATCCTGCTCGACGCCAAACGCCGGGCCGCGGAGACCGGTGGATCCATCGAGCTGATCGCCGACCCCACGGCCGCGGTCGACGGCGCCGACGTGGTCGTCACCGACACCTGGGTGTCGATGGGTCAGGAGAACGACGGGCTCGATCGGGTCGGACCGTTCCGGCCGTACCAGGTCAACGCCGAACTGCTGGGTCGGGCCGCCGACGGCGCCATCGTGCTGCACTGCCTGCCCGCCCACCGCGGCTGGGAGATCACCGACGAGGTCATCGACGGACCGGCGTCGGCCGTGTGGGACGAGGCCGAGAACCGGTTGCACGCGCAGAAAGCACTGCTCGGCTTCCTGCTGGAGGGTGCGCGATGACCCGTCCCACGGGCGACCTGTTGACCCGTCGCACTGGGGACCAGCACCGACGATGACCACCAGCAGCGCGCCCGCCACCAAGGCGGCCAGGCACGGCCGCATCACCGACCTCGTCCGCGACCACGTCATCCACTCGCAGACCGAACTGGCCGAACTGCTGGCCGATGCCGGGATCGAGGTCACCCAAGCGACGCTGTCCCGCGATCTGGAGGAGCTGGGTGCGCTCAAGCTGCGCGGCGTCGACGGTGGCGCGCCGATCTACCGGATCCCGGAGGACGGCGGTCCGCGGCCGATGACCGGTGGCACGTCCAAGCTCGCCCGGTTGCTGGCCGAACTGCTGGTGTCGTTCGACGGCTCGGGGAATCTGGCCGTGTTGCGCACCCCGCCGGGTGCGGCGCAGTTCCTGGCCTCCGCCATCGACCGGGCCGGCCTGCCGGAGGTGGTGGGGACCATCGCCGGTGACGACACCATCCTGGTGGTCGCCCGCGACGGGCTCACCGGCGCCGAACTGGGCCGACGGCTGGCCGGATACGCGGCCGGCTGACACCATCGGCAGCCCGCCTGACACCATGATCACCGGATCGGGATCGTCAGCGGGCCGACCGGCCGCCCGCGGTCCCGGAACGATGATCATCGCGCACATGCCGATCGTGCAGTACCCGACGAGGAAGTGAGCAACACCAGATGACAGAGCGGATCGTCCTTGCCTACTCGGGCGGGCTGGACACCTCGGTGGCCATCGGTTGGATCTCCCATGCCACCGGCGCCGAGGTGATCGCCGTCGCCGGCGACGTCGGCCAGGGCGGCGAGGACATGGAGGTCATCCGGCAGCGCGCCCTGGCGTGTGGTGCGGTCGAGGCGGTGGTCGCGGACATGCGCGACGAGTTCGCCGACGAGTACTGCCTGCCTGCGCTGCAGGCCAATGCCATGTACATGGAGCGCTACCCGCTGGTGTCCGCGCTGTCCCGGCCGGTGATCGTCAAGCACCTGGTGCAGGCGGCGAAGGATTTCGGCGCGCACACCGTTGCGCACGGCTGCACCGGCAAGGGCAACGACCAGGTGCGTTTCGAGGTGTCCATCGGCGCCCTCGGCCCGGATCTGAAAGTGCTTGCCCCGGTGCGGGATTCGGGGATGAGCCGGGACAAGGCGATCATCTTCGCCGAGGAGAGGGATCTGCCGATCCAGACCAGTCGGGTGAACCCGTATTCGATCGACCAGAACGTCTGGGGACGCGCGGTGGAAACCGGCTTCCTGGAGGAGATCTGGAACGGACCCATCGAGGATCTCTATGAGTACACCGAGAACCCCGCCACCCCGAGGGAACCGGACGAGGTGCTGATCACCTTCGATCGCGGCGCGCCGGTCGCCATCGACGGTCGCCCGGTGACGATGCTGCAGGCCATCGAGGAGATGAACCGGCGGGCCGGCGCACAGGGCATCGGCCGGATCGACATGGTCGAGGACCGGGTGGTCGGCATCAAGTCCCGCGAGATCTACGAGGCGCCAGGGGCTCTCGCGCTGCTGGTCGCCCATCGTGAGCTGGAGAACGTCACCGTCGAACGCGAGCAGGCCCGGTTCAAGCAGATCGTGGGCCAGCGCTGGACCGAGCTGGTCTACGACGGCCTGTGGTTCTCCCCGCTCAAGCGATCGCTGGACGCCTTCATCCGCGATACCCAGCAACATGTCGCGGGCGAGATCCGGATGACGCTGGCGCACGGCACCGCGGTCGTCACCGGCCGGCGGTCCGAGGAGTCGCTGTACGACTTCAATCTCGCGACCTACGACGCGCAGGACACCTTCGACCAGTCGCTGGCCAAGGGTTTCGTCCAGCTCTGGGGGCTGAACACCAAGATGACCACCGCCCGCGACCTGCGGGTCTCGGAATCCCGGTGACCTCTGAGCAGGTCCCGCCGAGCCCCGGCCAACCAACGATGAAGCTGTGGGGCGGCCGGTTCACCGGCGGCCCGTCACCCGAGCTCGCGGCGCTGAGCGTGTCCACGCAGTTCGACTGGGTGCTGGCGCCGTACGACATCGCCGGCTCCCGTGCGCAGGCCAGGGTGCTGCACCGGGCCGGATTGCTCACCGACGCCGAGCTGGCCGAGATGCTCTCCGCGCTGGACCTTCTCGCCGCGGATGTGGCGTCCGGCGAGTTTCACCCGCACCCGGACGACGAGGACGTGCACACCGCGTTGGAACGCGGACTGCTGGACCGGGCCGGCTTCGCCATCGGCGGGAAGCTGCGGGCCGGGCGGTCCCGCAACGACCAGGTCGCCACCCTGTACCGGCTGTATCTCCGCGACCACGCCCGCACCGTGGCCGGGATGGTGATGGACCTGCAGGAGGCGCTGCTCGCCCAGGCCGACGCGCATCCCGGGGCGGCGATGCCCGGCCGGACGCACTTCCAGCACGCGCAACCGGTGTTGCTGGCCCACCACCTCGCCGCGCACGCCCAGGCGCTGGCCCGCGACGTGGACCGGATCCGGGACTGGGACCGGCGCGCGGCGATCTCCCCATACGGCTCGGGCGCCCTGGCCGGATCCTCGCTGGGCCTTGACCCGGAATCGGTCGCGGCGGACCTCGGGATGTCCGGCCCGGTGGCCAATTCCATCGACGGCACGGCTTCCCGGGATTTCGCTGCCGAACTCGCTTTTGTGTTCGCCATGCTGGCGGTGGACCTGTCCCGGTGGGCCGAGGAGGTCATCGTCTTCACCACCGCCGAATTCGGCTACGCCCGGCTGCACGACGCGTTCGCGACCGGGTCGTCGATCATGCCGCAGAAGAAGAACCCGGACATCGCAGAGTTGGCGCGCGGC
Organism: Mycobacteriales bacterium; assembly: GCA_038322925.1. Taxonomy (GTDB): domain Bacteria; phylum Actinomycetota; class Actinomycetes; order Mycobacteriales; family Nakamurellaceae; genus Nakamurella. The sequence continues at coordinate 6,205 of JBBQGJ010000040.1, read as the reverse complement.
AAGGCCGGTCGGCTGATCGGCAACCTGACCGGCCTGCTGGCCACGTTGAAGGGCCTCCCGCTGGCCTACAACCGGGATCTGCAGGAGGACAAGGAGCCGCTGATCGACTCGGTGACCCAGCTGGAGATCCTGCTGCCCGCGGTCACCGGGATGACCGCGACGCTGACCTTCGACGTTGACCGGATGGCAGCGATGGCTCCGGCGGGGTTCTCGCTGGCGACCGACATCGCGGAATGGTTGGTGCGGCAAGGGGTTCCGTTCCGGGTGGCGCACGAGGCGGCGGGCCAGTGCGTGGCGCTGGCCGAATCGACCGGGCGGGAGCTCGACGAGCTGACCGACGCAGAATTGCACGAGGTGAACCCGGCGCTGACTTCCGAGGTGCGGTCGGTGCTGACGGTCGCCGGGTCGATGGCCTCCCGCGACGGGCTGGGCGGCACCGCCCCGGTCCGGGTCGCCGAGCAAATCGGCGCGCTGCGCGCCGTGATCGCCGTCGACCGGGCGTGGGTGGCCGCCCGCTGATCTCTGTGACGGAATTCGCCGGCTGGTTCAGGGGGTGTCCGGCTCCAGCTCGAAGAGGTCCCTGAGCAGGGCGTTCGTGGTCCAGGTGGCCCATTGTTCGTGGGTCCAGCCCGCCTCGATCACCAGCGATCGGTAAATCTCCGGTCCGAGCAGGACGAACAGCAGGTCCCTCGCGCGTTGCCTGGTGATGCCCGGCCGCAATGGTGCCTTGCCGACGAGTTCGTCGGTCATTTCCGCGTAGCCGCGCCGGCGGCGATCTTCGCCGTGCTGGTAGATGGCCCCGGCCGGGTCCGCGGAGACGGCGTGGAACACCGGGATCATCGGCGCGACCCGACTCAGCACGGTGGCCGTGCCGTCGACGGTCATCGCGACGCAGCGGCGGATGTCCGGCTCGCGCTGGGCAGCGAGCCGCCACGCCTGGCGGTCCGGCGGAATCGACTCCTCGCCCAGGACCGTGCGGTTGTGGACCTCCTGTAACAGTGCGTCCTTGGTGTGGAAGGTGAAATACAGCGTCTGCACCGCCACCCCGGCGCGCTGCGCGATCGCTTCCATCGTGGTGGCGCGAAAACCCTGCTCGCAGAACATGTCGTAGGCGGCGTCCAGCATCCGCCGGCGGGTCGCCGCCGCTCGCTCCTGACGCGAGACCTTCTTGACATCGGCCACGTCACGGGATTCTACTAGAGATCGCCACTAGTGACAGCCACTAGCGGGCGTGAGGGGAGTCGGCCGTGGCGCAGACGATGGAATCGACCCCAGACCTGCTGGGTGACGCGCGGCCCGATGCGCACGAGTTGGCGCGGATGGTCTCGACCGCGCTGCACCGTGAGGTAGCGGTGGCCCGGTGGGTGGTGGAGCGGGTGCCCTACGAGGCAGGCTCACCGGCGACCGCCGCGCTGCTCCGGGTGCGGGGCCGCACCACCGACGGCGAGGACTGGTCGTTGTTCCTCAAGGTGCTGCAGCACCCACGGCACTGGTCGGGTCTGGACCGGGTTTCCGTCCAGGTTCGCGCCGAGTTCACCGACCGCTTCCCGTGGCGCGCCGAATTGGCGGCCTGGGACCCGGAATTCCTGGGCGCCCTGCCGAACGGCCTGCGGGTTCCGCGACTGTACCGGCTGGTCGAATTGCCCGCGGATCGGGTCGCGGTCTGGATGGAGGACATCGCGGTCGGCGACGAGACGTGGTCCGTCCCGCGATTCGCCAGGGCTGCCGGATTGCTCGGGCAGCTCGCCGCGAACCGTTGCGACGCCGAAATTCTCGCGAGCTGCGGGGTGCCCGTCGGGTTCGGCGTTCGCAAGTACGTCGACGGTCCGGTGACCGGCGCGCTGTTCGCCCTGCGGGATCGCGCCCTCTGGCTGCATCCGTCGTTGAACACGCAGTTGGGACGGCAGGTCCGCGGTGATCTCCGCGAGCTGGCAATGCGCATCCCCTCCATCCTGGATCTGCTCGACGGATTGCCGCAAGCATTGCCGCACGGGGACGCCAGCCCGCAGAACCTGCTGGTACCCCGCGATGAGCCGGACAGCCTGGTGGCCATCGACATCGCGTTCCAGTGCCCGCTGGCTGTCGGATCGGACCTCGCCCAACTCCTCGTCGGGCTGGTGCACGCCGGCGAGATGCCGGCGCGTGCACTCCCCGAGATCCACGCCGCACTGGCTCCGGCGTTCACCGCCGGGTTCACGGCCGGTGGGGGCTCGGTGCGCCTCGATGAGGTGCGAGCGGCCGAGATCGGAAACCTGGTGGTCCGGTCGGCCTTCACCTCGATCCCCTTCGACCGGCTGGACCGGGTGCCGGCGGCGGAGATCGCGAGCAGGCTCGAACTGAGCAGATTCATCGTCGAACTGGCCGGCGATTTGCCGCTGTGATGACGGCGGCCCTCCGACCCGGCCGTGTGTTCGACGGTAGAAGGCGGGTGCCACGATGGCGGCGTGGACCCTTCGACGCAGCCCGATCGGCCGTCGATCGGGCGCGAAGGCGGCGCGTTGGGGTCGGCCGGCGCGGAGGTTCGTCCGCGCGCCCTGCGGCACCGACTGGACCGGCCATTTTTCGCGCGCGAGGTGATCACCGTTGCCCGTGACCTACTGGGACGGGTGCTGGTGGCGCACACGCTCGACGGCGACGTCGGTGTCCGGCTGACAGAGGTCGAGGCGTACGCGGGCCGGGACGACCCAGCCTCGCATGCTTTTCGCGGCCCGACAGCCCGCAATGCGGTGATGTTCGGACCGGCGGGGCACCTGTATACCTACTTCGTCTACGGCATGCACTGGTGCGCCAATATCGTCACCGGCCCGGAAGGTGATGCGTCGGCGGTGCTGTTACGGGCCGGCGAGGTCGTGCTCGGGCAGGACATCGCCCTGGATCGGCGCCCTGCGGTCACCCGGACGTCCTCGCTCGCCCGCGGTCCCGCCGGGCTGGCGACCGTCCTGGGTCTGCGCCGGGACGCCAGCGGCGCCGACCTGTGCGGAGCGGCCGACCGGTGGCAGGTCGTGGAAGGGCAGCCGGTCCGCGCAGACCGGATCGCCTCAGGGCCACGGGTGGGGGTGGCGGCGGCCCCCGAGCGTCCGCTGCGATTCTGGGACACCGCCTCGCCGTCGGTGTCGGTGTACCGGGCCGGTGGCCGGGTCAGGCGTCGCGTCCCAGGAGGGTGATCACCGTCCGGCATCGGCCTGGGAGCACGGTGACAGCCCACGGATCGGACCGGATCGATCGGCGACGAGGGAAATTCGTGACGCGGCCGATGGGAGGATGACGGTCGTGACCGATCCGCCGCACTCCATTTCCCAGCCGGCCGATGCCGCTGGGACCGATTCCCCTGGGACCGATTCCCCTGGACCGCCCGCAGCCGACCGGCCGCCATCGGTACTTGACGAGCTCGAGCGCCGCGGCGCCGTCGCGCAGACCACTGGCGCGCCCGCGCTCGCCGCTGCGCTGGCCACCGGGCCGGTCACCTTCTACTGCGGGTTCGATCCCACCGCGCAGAGCCTGCACATCGGTCACCTGGTGCAGCTGGTCACGATGCGTCGGATCCAGCAGGCCGGGCACCGGCCGCTCGGACTGGTCGGCGGCGCGACCGGGCTGATCGGCGACCCCAAGATGTCCGGCGAGCGGGTGCTGAACTCGCCGGACGTGGTCGCCGGCTGGGTGGATCGCATTCGCGGCCAGGTGGAGCGCTACCTGGACTTCGACGGCGCCCACGCCGCGCGGATCGTGAACAACCTCGACTGGACCGGCGACCTGACCGCCATCGGATTCCTGCGGGACGTCGGCAAGCACTACCGGATGGGCCGGATGCTGGCCAAGGAAACCGTGGCAGCCCGCCTGAACAGTGAGGAAGGGCTGTCCTTCACCGAGTTCAGCTACCAGATCCTGCAGGGCCTCGACTTCCTCGAGCTCTACCGTCGGTACGGCTGCACGCTGCAGTCCGGAGGCAACGACCAGTGGGGCAACCTGATCAGCGGCACCGAACTGATCCACAAGGTCGAGGGCGCCGACGCGCACGCGTTCACCACGCCGCTGCTGACCAAGGCCGACGGGACGAAGTTCGGGAAGACCGAGGGGGGCGCCGTGTGGCTGGACCCGGAGCTCACCAGCCCGTACGCCTTCTACCAGTTCTGGTTCAACTCCGACGACCGGGACGTCGACCGCTACCTGCGGATCCTGTCGTTCCGCAGCGAAGCGGAACTGGATGAGCTTGCGGTGGCAACCAGGGAGCGCTCGCACGCCAGGGAGGCGCAGCGGGTGCTCGCCGGTGAGGTGACCGAACTGGTTCACGGTCAGCAGGCGGCAGATGCCGCGGTCGCCGCGAGCGCGGCATTGTTCGGCCGCGGTGAGCTGTCGGCGATCGACGCGCCCACCCTGCACGCCGCGTTGGCCGAAGCCGGGCTGAGCACGGTCGATGCTCCGGTGCCGTCGGTGGTCGAGTTGCTGCGGCTGTCCGGGTTGACCTCGTCGCTGTCCGAGGCCAGGCGGGCAGTGGCCGAGGGCGGCGCCAACATCAACAACCGGCGGGTGACGGATCCGGACTTCGCCCCGGGCGGCGAGGACCTGCTGCACGGCAAGTACCTGGTACTTCGGCGCGGTAAGCGTTCCGTGGCCGGGATTTTCGTCCGTTCCTGACAGAGCTTTCCCCCGGATAGACGTCGGGACAAGCGTCGCTACAAGAACGTCGCTACAAGAACAGTGCCTTGAGCCGCGGGTCCGGCCTGGACGAGGCGTCACCGGCCATCTCGGCCAGCGTCGAACGCAGCACGGCGACCGCTTCGGTCCCGCTGCGCTTGACGAGGCCGCGCTCGTAGCGGTGATGAAAGGCGCGGGCCGCAGCCAGCGCCGCGGTGCCGCGCTCGGAGAGCTCGAGCAGCCAGGCCCTCCGGTCCTCGGGGTCGGGGTGCCGGGCAAGGTAGCCCCGTCGCTGCATATCCGTCGCGATCTGCGCTGCGCCCTGCTTGCTGATCTCGAGCAACTCGGCGAGCTTGCTGACGCTCATCCTCCGCTGCGCCAACGCCCGGAACACCACACCGTCGGATCGGCCCAGGTCGTCGAAGCCACTGCTCGCCAGCGAGGCGTGCAGCTCGGTGACGAACTGCTGATACGCGAGGGTCATCAAAATCCCCAGGTCCAGGGGTTGCGCTGACCGGTCCATTGGGTCAGCATAGACAAGTGTACTTGGACAAGTGCACTTGTCTACTGACCGAGGAGCGAACATGCAGCTGATCGAGGCGACCGCGGCTCCGGTGTTCGAACTGGCGGGCGTCACCTTCACCGCGTTGGCATCGCCGAGCCGCGGATCGGCCGAGCTGTGCACCTGGAAGTTGACCGTCGAGGCGGGACTGCCGCCGACGCAGCCGCACTCGCTGGACCGCGACGAGATCTTCATGGTGACGGCCGGTGCCGTCCTGATCGGCGCCGAGGGCACCCTCGCGCGAGCCGGTGACGCCCTTGTGGTCCCGGCGGGCACGAGCATTCAGTTGGCCAATCCCGGTGACGTCGACGCCGAGGTCTACGTGGCGATTCGTGCCGGCTTCACCGCCACCGCGGCTGACGGCACCGTCATCGGCACCCCGCCGTGGGCAGCCTGATCGCGAGGTAGGTCCAGCACTCGAGCCGACTCTTCGGGGGCGACGGATCCAGGACGGAGCCGCCCGTGATGGTGCTCACCATCTCCGGGCCGATCGACATCGCTCTGTATGCGGCGCCCCTGTCGAGAGACGATGACGAACGCGGCCCCACGCGGCCGGTCGCATGCGGTCCGGGGCACCACCGAGAGTCCGGAAAACAGTCCTGACCAGCGGATTTGACGCAGCGCCCCGCGGTACGTACCTTTGCCGAGGCCCTGATGGGAACCGCACATCGCCGCCGGAGATCACATCCGGCAGCACTGGACGGCCCAGGGTCGACCATCCGGCGATCACCCTCCGCGAACCGGAGGCGGCGAAGCTCGCGCTTCGCCATGGTGGTCGGGGCCGGAAGGTCGGGGCGAGTTGCTACTCGCCGAGATCCTCGGGTAATGTAGATCAGGTTGCCCTGCGGGCGGTCTTGAGGACCAACGGCAGTGCGCGTCCGTTCTTTGAGAACTCAACAGCGTACCGATAGTCAGTGCCAATTGTGTCTGGCGCTGGGCTTTGCTGCTGCCTTTTGTGGTGGTGGGTGGTCTGGTGTCGGGCTTGTTTTGATGTACAAATTTTCGAGCTAG
>JBBQGJ010000039.1:0-30589 GCA_038322925.1 Mycobacteriales bacterium | reverse complement strand
AGTCGCGGTAGGGACCGCCCTTGCGGACGGCCCCCCGCACAGATCCCAGCGTGCGGGACTACCGCACTGGGCTCCTACCTTGGGTGTGTGGCGGCGAAACGGACCTCCGGGAAGGGATGCAGCACGCGGGGGCGGGGCAGCCAGCGAGTCAGGATGCGATTCATCCGTGTCCAGGTCACCCGGTCACGCTGGCTGCGGCGCCGTAACGCCTTGTGCCAGTGTCGCGCGACCTGGGTGCCGAACGCGGTGATCGCATCGCTGTTCCCGGGCACGGCGTAGTAGGCCTGGTGCCCTCGCACCACGGCGGCCACCCAGCGGCCTTGCTCGGGGATGGGTTGATGCCGGCGTGCCTTGAGCTGGTCGTTGACCTGCCGTAGCTTCGCCCGCATCCGCTTCTTGATGGTGATGCGTTTGAGCCAGAACCGCCCGCTCTCCGACCTCGCGCAGATGTGCGTGAAGCCGAGGAAGTCGAACGTCTCCGGTTTCCCCAAGCCCCGTGCCCGTCGATTCGCGGCGGCGTACCGCCCGAACTCGATCAGCCGGGTCTTCTCGGGGTGCAGTTCCAGTCCGAACTTCGCGAACCGCTCGCGGAGCTCGACCAGGAACCGCCGCGCGTCACCCTCGTGCTCGAAGCCGACGATGAAGTCATCCGCCCAGCGCACAACGATCACATCGCCCCGCGCGTGCCGGTGTCTCCACCAATCGACCCACAGGTCCAGGACGTAGTGCAGGTACACGTTGGCGAGCAACGGCGAAGCCGAAGCCCCCTGCGGCGAACCCTGGTCGCTCTTCGTCCATTGACCATTCTCGATAACCCCCGCGGCTAGCCATTTATCGATCAGCCGCAGGATCCTGCCGTCCGCGATCCGGTGCCCGAGAAACGTCTTCAACCATGTCTGATCAAGCTGGCCGAAGAAGTCGCGGATATCCGCGTCGAGCACCCAGTTCACCCTCTTCCGCGAGATCCCGACCGCGAGCGCGTCCAACGCATCGTGTGGACTGCGCCCGGGCCGGAAACCGTAAGAAAATCCCCGGAAGTCGACCTCGTAGACAGCGTTCAGCACCTCGACGACGGCCCGCTGGACGATCTTGTCCTCCAGCGCGGCGATGCCCAACGGCCGGAGCCGCCCGTCCGCCTTCGGGATGTAGACCCGCCTACTCGGCTTCGCCCGGAAGCGCCCCGCGTGCAGCCGCGCATGCAGGTCCTGAAGGTTGCCCTCCAGGTCCTGCCCGTAGGCCACCCACGTCACCCGGTCCACCCCCGCCGCCGCCTTCGGGTTGATCGCCCAATAGGCCGCCCGGAGCCGGTCGAGGTCGACGTGGTGCAGCAACGCCGTGAACCGTGCCTCCTTGTCTCGTACTGCCACTTGCCGCACACGATCCAGCGCATTGGGCGCACCTTGCCCGGCTCTGTGTCCGGGGCGCGTTTTGCTGTCCGTGTTCCCCTTGGTCGATCCCCTTTCCTCCCCAGCCTCCGCCGCCGCTTCCACGGCCTTGTTCGGCAGGTTCGCAGGTACTACGGGATCGTCCGACTGCCCGGCTCCGTTCATCCCAGGATTACCGCCTCGGCGTTTCCTGGGCGGCCCGACCGCTGATCACACGGAGGGGCGGACACGGGCTCTCCCGGTTCTCGCGCATGAAGGTTCCGTACATGCCCTGGTTCTTTGACCGCGCGGGGTCCACCAGCGACTCGCGATAACGCCACTGGCAGTGTTGCCTTCCACCTCTTGTACAGCGTCGGCACCCCGGATTCCCATTTCGCGGCTCGATAGCCCGGCCTGCACGTACCCCTGTCCAACGCTTCGCCACGCCCTCGCGGGTCGTCGACGCATGGCTCGGGGCCGTCGCGGGTCGCTACTCCTTCGACGTAGAGCTCTTCCATCTCCTCCTCCATGCCGGTTTATCCCGGCGCTTTCACAAGATCGGGGCGGCAAACGGCTTCGTCGGCTCATTCGCCATGACGAAGAATGTCATCCGCGGCAACGATTTCGGCGTCACTTCGGGGGGCTACAGCTTCGTCGATCTCAGCTACAACGCTTTCGCCAGGAACAAGACCGGACTGGAGCTATCCTATGGCTTCGGTTCCATTTTCCGGAACTCCTTCATCGCCAACGACGTAGGGTTGACGTCCACCAACTACAGTGATTCCTTCGCGATCGCCACCATCGAGCAGAACGTCGCGTTCTTCAACGGCGACGGCTTCTCTATTACCGGCGTCGGCGACCAATTGAAGGCGAACACCGCGAACCGGAATCACCGGTGGGGTATCAACGCGCCGAACGCCATCGACCTGGGCGGAAACCGGGCATCGGGCAATGGCAACACCCCGCAATGCGTGGGGGTCGCCTGTCCCTGACCGCCCGCCCGGAAAGCCCAGAATCCCCTTCACCCAAATGGGTGACTATCTTCGCTTCGACAACTCCGGAAGACTGGCGTTACGCCCGACGAGACCACAGCGTCGGGCGTGCCAGCCTTCGCGGGGGGCGATTGGGGGACCCCCTCGAACTTCTCGTCGCTGCGCCTAGCGACGCGCGGCGGTCGGCGAGCGGATGGTGAGCCCTCGCCGACCTATCGCCGACCTATCGCCGACGTTCGCGGCTTGCAGAGCCCGATGCGCTCCGGACGCCTGGGCGGCGCTTTCCAACAGTCAGAGTTTCTGCCGGGCGAGCACTTTGCGCTCCACCTGCCGCTCGGCGACGAACGACACGAACGGGATGGTTCCGGCGATGAGCACCCACAGCGTGCCCAGCGGGGACCAGCGGTCCTTGTACGCCAGATCGAACGCCAGGATCACGTAGCCGACGAACAACGCGCCGTGGATGGGGCCCCAGATCGACACCGCGCGGTCGATACCGAACGCGTACTTGAGCACCATGGCGGCACACAGGATCAGCAGTCCCCAGCCCACGATGTAGGCCGCCACCCGGTAGCGCTTGAACGCGGCCATGATCTTCGGCGGCACCGTCGGCGCGCCGGCACCGCCCGAGCCCGGCGGGCGCCCAGCAGGCTCCGGGCCCGCGGACGGAGTGGGGGTGGCAGTGATGTCACCGGACGGTTCAACGGGCACGACGGCGGTCCTCCTCGGCCAGAGCGGCCAATGCTCGGTTGTAAGCGGTCAACTCGGGGTCGTCGACGTCGTCGTCGCCGACGGTCGCCACGGCGATGGTGATGCCCTGGGAAGGGCGCTGGCGGCCGCGGCGCTGCTCCGGCACGGGTGCGATCGCGTCCCCCTCCGTGCCGACCGGGCCGTCGTCGCCAGTGGTGTCCGGTTCGTCGTTCGAGGGCGTCGCCGGGCCATCGGGCCAGGCCAGCCGGTCTTCCGCGGCCCCGTCGGGACCGGGGATCTTTTCCATCTCGGGCACCTGGTCCTCGGCGTCCTTGATCACCTCGAGCTGGAGGAATCGCAGCCACATATAGATGAACGCGGCCCCGAAGGCGGGCCACAGCAGGGCGTATCCGAAGTTCTGCGCGGTGCCGTCCGAATCCTGAGTGCGGCCCCACTGCCACCAGCCGAGCCGCAGACAGACCAGCACGGCCAGAAGAACCAGCAGGTGACCGGCTATCCAGCCGGGCCGCAGGAAGCGTCGGTCCACACGTTGACGGTACCGCCGTGCCGCCTGCCTTCGGAACCGACGCGATCGGTGGCGCAGGTGGTCCGGTCGAGCCGGGGCGTCAGGCCGGCCCGCGAGCCTCGCAGAGCGCGGGTGCGGTGCCGCCGAGCACTCCGAGAGTGCGCCGACCGGCGACGCCGGGCAGATCGCTGGCGAGGTCCACGTCCCGGCGCAGGCCGGAGTCAGCGGGGACTTCGATCGGAACCGCCCCGGCGGCCACGTGGCGCGCCAGCGACCCCACCCCGTACTGAGGCACGAGCAACGCGGGAGAGGTCGCGGCCAGCAGCGTGGTGCCGGTCCCCTGCCGGTCGGCGACCACGGCCACCCGGTGCGGTGTGCAGGCGGCGAGCGCCGCGTCAAGCTCGTTCGCCATGAGCGACGGGAGGTCGGCGGGCAGGGTCGCCACCGGTCCCGAGCCGGACACGCCTGACGTCCCAGGACGCGATCGAGCACGGGCGGCGGCGGGACGATCCACACCCAGCGCGGCCAGGCCATCCGCGATCGCGTCGTTCAGATCCCTGGTCCGGGTCAGCAGCACCCGGATACCTGCCAGCTGGCCGATCTCGCGACCGTCGGCCTCGTCCTCGACGACCACCAGCACGTCGGCGACCGCGGCGGCGCCGGCGACGGCCGCGGCGGTGTCCATCGCCATGGCGAGCGTCAGTCGCTGACGGAGCGCGGGATGCACGTCGATCCGGCTCTTGCCGCGGCGGGTTGCCTTGAGCGGCAGCACGACGGACCACATCGGACCGGAACGGATCGCTGGCACCCCGCCATTGTGACGAACCCGCCCCGGGACGCGGCGCACCGGTCCGCGGTGGCTCGACGGCACAGAACGCTCGACCCGTCGGGCAGCGACGGGTCGCGGGACGGACGCCCCCTCTGTCAGCTGTGCTGCACCCGGACCTTCTCCACCTCGACGTCGAACTCGGCCGGCGGGTAGGCCGGATCGAGGGTTTCCAACGTCTCGGTCAGCAACGACGCGACGGCCCAGTTCCGGTACCACTTCCGGTCCGACGGGATCACCCGCCACGGCGCATGGTCGGTGCCGCACTTGTGCAGCGCCGCGGAATAGGCCTCCTGATAGGCGTCCCAATAGGCCCGCTCGTCGACGTCGCCTGGATTGTATTTCCAGTATTTTGTCGGATCCTCCAGCCGGGCGAGCAGCCTCTCTTTCTGCACCTCTTTCGAGATGTGCAGGAAGCATTTGACGACGGTGACGTCCCTTTCGGTCAGTTTCTTCTCGAAATCGTTGATCGCCTGATACCGCTTCGCCCAAACGCTTTCGGGCACCAGTTCGCGGACCCGGGCGACCAGGACGTCCTCGTACTGCGACCGGTTGAAGACACCGATGAATCCGGGTTCGGGGACCTGCTTCTCGATCCGCCACAGGAAATCGTGGGCCAATTCCTCCTGTGTCGGCTTCTTGAAGGTCGCGAAATGCACGCCGTCCGGATCGACCATGCCGAGCACGCTGCCGATCACGCCGTCCTTCCCGGCGGTGTCCATGCCCTGCAGGATCAACAGCACGCTCCGCCTGTGCCCGGCGGTGCTCTGCGCGTAGAGCCGTTCCTGCAGTTCGGCCAGCCGCGGCGTCAACTCGGCCAACGCCTGCGCCGCGTCCGATTTGGACTGCGGGCCGATGGGAGTGCCGCTCGGGTCGATGCGGGTGACGTCCGTGACTCCGGCCGGCACCGCGAACGCCTGGCTCGGCGAGTGCCAATCCCCGCCGCTCGTGGCACCGGTGCCCTCTGCGCGGTTGCCCTCTGAGCCGGTGCCCTTGGACTTGCCCTGCTTGGCCATGGCTCACCCTGACACAACAGCCCCACGGACGTCCGCTCGGCCGACACGGGCTCCATGCGCCGACCGCCGGAAGGGGGCATACACCGTTGGACCACCTGGTTCAGCTCCGCGCTCGCGACACCAACGGTCGTAGGCTGATCGTTCACCCTGCCGGTGACGGCTCAACCGCGGTAGCCGCAGCCAGGCCGCCGGCGGGCGCACGAGAAAGGCACGCCGTCGTGACCGTCACGCCCTCCAGGACCCCGACCCAGGACGATCCACAGACGTTCCTGGACCTGGACGACCGGTGGTGCGCGCACAACTACCACCCGCTGCCGGTGGTGATCGCCTCCGCCCAGGGCGCCTGGGTCACCGATGTGGCAGGCAAGCGGTACCTGGACATGCTCGCCGGGTACTCGGCGCTCAACTTCGGGCACCGCCATCCCGACCTGATCGCCGCGGCGATCAACCAGATGAGCCTGGTGACGTTGACCTCACGGGCCTTTCACCACGATCAACTCGGCCTGTTCTGCGAGGAGCTGGCCGCGTTGACCGGCACCGAGATGGTGTTGCCGATGAACTCCGGCGCCGAAGCGGTCGAATCGGCGGTGAAGGTGGCCCGGAAATGGTCGTACCGGGTGAAGGGTGTCCCGGAGAACCGCGCCCAGATCGTCACCGCCGGCGGCAACTTCCATGGCCGCACCTTGACCATCGTGTCCTTCTCCGACGATCCGGTCGCCACCGCCGACTACGGCCCCTTCACCCCCGGTTTCGTCACCGTGAAATACGGCGACGCACAGGCCGTGGAGGCGGCGATCACCCCGGACACCGCCGCGATCCTGCTGGAACCGATCCAGGGCGAGGCCGGTGTGGTGGTGCCGCCGCCGGGCTACCTGGCGGAGGTGCGCCGGCTGTGCGACGAACACCACGTGCTGTTCATCGCGGACGAGATCCAGTCCGGCCTCGGCCGCACCGGCACCGTGCTGGCGCTGGACCAGGAGGGCGTCCGGGCCGATCTCTACACGCTCGGTAAGGCCCTCGGCGGCGGGATCCTGCCGGTGTCCGCGGTGGTCGGCCGGCGTGACGTCCTCGGCGTGCTGCAGCCCGGTCAGCACGGGTCGACGTTCGGCGGCAATCCGCTTGCCTGCGCCGTCGGCCGGGCCGTCATCACGCTGCTCGGCACCGGTGAAATGCAAGGCCGGTCAGCCGATCTCGGCACGCACTTGCACGCCAGGCTCGGCGAACTGGTCGGCAAGGGACTGGCGGAGGTGCGCGGCCGCGGGCTGTGGGCCGGCGCGGAGCTGTCGCCACGGATCGGGCCGGGGCGGCCGGTCAGCGAGGAGCTAGCGCGCCGCGGGATCCTGGTCAAGGAAACGCATGAGTCGACGCTGCGGTTCGCCCCACCGCTGGTGATCACCCGCGGCGAGATAGACCTCGCCGTCGACACTCTCGCCGACGTACTGACCGGTTTCTGACGGCGGCCCCCTTGCGTCCTGCAGAGCGCGTACCGCGCAGGACGCGGGGTTCAGCCGGCGTCGCGGGCCAGCGCCAGCAACCGCGACGTCGCCCGCAGGTACTTCTTGCGGTAGCCGCCCTTGATCATCTCGGGGGTGAAGATGGCATCCAGCGGGGCACCGGACGCGCGCACCGGGATCGACCTGTCGTACATCCGGTCGATGAGCACCACCCAGCGCAACGCGGACGACTGGTCGTCCAGCGGACGCACCCCGGACAGGTGCGCGGTGCTGATCCCGTCGACCAGCCGTCCGTAGCGGGACGGGTGCAGCTGTGCCAGGTGGTCGGTGAGCGGGTCGAACGCGTCCAGGCTGGCGCCGGTCATCGCCGACGCGGCCGCGCGCAAGGCGTCGTCGGCCATCGGCGGCGGCGCCTTGGCCAGCCCGGCATGCCTGAAGTCCGGCCCGTCGACCCGCAGCGTCTCGAAACGTGCCGACAGTGCATGGATCTCGCGCCGGAAGTCCTCCGCGGCGAATCGGCCCTCACCCAGCTTGTCGGGCAACGTGTTGGACGTCGCCGCGAGCCGGACGCCGGCATCGGACAGCTGGCCGAGCAACCGCGTCATGAGCATGGTGTCGCCCGGGTCGTCCAACTCGAACTCGTCGACCGCGAGTAGCCGGTGCCCGGACAGCCGGCGCACAGTTTCGACGAATCCGAGCGCCCCGACCAGATGGGTGTATTCGACGAAGGTGCCGTAGGCCTTCGGCGCCGGCACCTGGTGCCAGAGCGAGGCCAGCAGGTGTGTCTTACCGACCCCGAAGCCACCGTCCAGGTAGTACCCGCCGGTGACGGTGGTGGCCTTGCGGAACAGCCCGCGCCGCGGCGGGGTGCTGATCTGATCAGCGAACTCCGTCAGCGCGCGCACCGCAGCCGCCTGCGACGGCTCCGCCGGGTCAGGGCGATAGGTGGCGAACCGAACGGCACCGAAGCGCGGCGGCGGCTCCAGCCCGGTGACCAGCTCCTCGGGACTGATCACCGGAAACAGCTCGGCCAGTTGCACGACGGACACGATCGCAGCCTATGGGCGAATCGGACCGAGCTCGCCCGCGGGTCCCGTCCCTCACCGCCGGCCGTGATACGGATGGTGGGGTGTATTCCGACCGCGGCGACCCGGACACCCCGCAGGAGCGATCCGTCCCCGCGCAAGCAGACGCAGCGCAGGTGGTCCCCTGGCCGCCAGCACAGCCCGACGACGACACCCTGGCCCGCTGGTACCGCTGGCCCGAACCATCAGACGGCAACGCCGGTGCCGATCGCGCGGTCGTCCGGGCGAACATGGTCGCGTCGCTGGACGGCGGGACCACCGTGCACGGCCGTTCCGGCGGACTGGGCAACGCCGCCGACGAGCACCTGTTCGCGCTGCTCCGGGATATGGCAGACGTGATCCTGGTCGGCGCCGGCACCGTGCGCGCCGAGCACTACGGCGGTGTCCGGCTCACCGAGGAACGGGCGGCACGGCGGCTGCGCTGGGGGCTGACCGCCGGTCCCCCGCCGATCGCCGTGGTCAGCGGCCGGGGTCTGGATCCACAGTCCCCGTTGTTCACCGACACGGTTGCGCCACCGATCGTCATCACCACCCCCGCCGGCGCCGGGCAGGTGCCCCCCGGCGTCCAGGTGATCAGCTCGAACTCAGACCAGGTGGATCTGGCCGCCGCATTGTTCACATTGCGGCAGAACGGATTTCGTCATGTGCACTGCGAGGGCGGGCCAACCCTGCTCGCCACGCTGGTCGCCGAGGGTCTGCTCGACGAGTTGTGCCTGACCATCTCGCCGATGCTGCTCGGGACCGGGTCGGCACCGATGGTGCCGACCCGGCTCGGAGAGAGTGTGCGCTGGTCGCTGGACGGTGTGCACGTCGTCGGGGACCACCTGTTCACCCGATACCGGTGGCTCGCGGCGCCGGGCACCCCGGACCGAACCGGAGCACTCCGGTGAGTCCGGTGCGTCCGGTGCGTCCGGTGCATCCGGTGCGTCCGGTGAACCCCGTTCCTGGCCACCGACCCGGCCGGACCCACGCGGGCCGGGCCATGGCGTTGGTGGTGACCCTTTCGCTGCTCACCGCGTGCACCCTAGGGCCGTCGCAGCGGCCCGGGCTGGCGACGTCCGGGACCGGCGCGCCGCCACCGTCCGCCACGTCCAGCTCGGGCGTGCCGCTGGGACCGGGCGGGCCTGGGCAACAATCCGACCCGATCCGCTGGTCGGCGTGCAGCGACGCCGACCCGACCGACCCGGCGACCGGCACGAAGTTCACCGTCGAATGCGGTTCGGTGGTGATCTCGCGACCGTCCGGAGATCCGTTCGGCGATCAGGTCATCGAGTTGAGCAGGGCGCGCGCGGCCGGCGTGCCCGACGACGCGCCCAACCTGCTCGTGCTGTCCGGTGAGCCCGGGCAGAACGGCCGTGACCGGGTCGCCTCCGTGGCCGGCGCGCTGTCACCGGCGGTCCGCGACAAGGTCGCGGTGATCGCCGCCGACCTGACCGGAACCGGTCAGTCGGCGCCCGTCAACTGCCTGTCCGGCAACGATTCCAGGGCCATCGTCTCGCTCGGCGCCGACCCCACCGAGCCCGCGGCAGGAAACCTTCTTGCCGACCTGTCGCGGTCGCTGACCTTCGAGTGCGGTGACCTCGCCGGCGCCGGGCTGTCCTTGCTGAACACGACCGCGGCCACCGACGACCTGGACACCGTGCGAGCGGCGTTGGGCACTCCCACACTCGACGTGCTCGGCGTCGGTTACGGCGCCACGCTGGCGGCCATCTACGCGGATCGGTACCCGGGCCGGGTCGGGCGGATGGTGCTGGACGCGCCGACCAACCCGCTCGATCCGATGGACACCACCGCGGCGGCCGTGGCCCGCGCATCGGAGAAGGCGCTCGACGCCTTCGGCGCGGCCTGCCCGACGTTCACCGGCGGCTGCCCGCTCGGCGCCGACCCGCGGGACACGATCACTCAGCTGGTAGCGAAACTGGACGCCTCGGAATCCCTCGGCACTGGGCGGGCAACGGGCGGAACCGTGCTGTTCGCCCTGCTGATGGCGCTCGGGGAGACGGCCGCCTGGCCCGAACTGGCCGCCGCGCTGGCGTCAGCGGTGCAGGGCGACACCACGCCCGTGGAAGACCTGCTGGACCGGCAGCTGGGACTCGACGGGAGCACGGACTGGCTCATCGGGTCGATCATCTACCGCTGCAACGACAGCTCGCTGCGCATCTCGCAGGCGCAAATCAGCGAGGCGGTCAACGCGGTGAAATCCGACGCACCGCTGTTCGGCCCCTTCACCACCGGGCTGGTAGGCCTCTGCGCCGGCTGGCCGGCTCCTGAAACCGCGCTCGGCGCGGTGACCGGGAGCGGCGCCCCGCCGATCCTGGTGCTCGGCGCGGTGGGCGACCCTTTCGCACCCTACGAGGGGGTCCAATCGCTGGCGGGTCAGCTCGCCTCGGCCGGTTTGGTCAGCTGGCAGTCCGGCGAGCACGGTAGTTATCCGGCCAGCCCGTGCGTGACCGGCATCGTGGACGCCTACCTGCTCGGCGGCACCATGCCCGACGTCGGCGCCCTGTGCCCGCCCTGACGGTGTTGGCGCGTGCGGCGGCGCCGTATCCGAGGCAAGGGCAAGCACCGCCAACACCGCCGTCGACCCGCATCGGACGGCGTGGTGTTCCGCCGGCCCTCGACAGCCGCCGTATGGTCGCCAGAATGATCGTGTCGACAACCGTCGCGGGTCCGGCGGAGTTCCGGCGGGCCGTTTCCCGCCTGGACGCCGCCCGGCTACGGCGGGAGGTCGAGATCGGTGCGCTGCCCGCTCCCGGTCGGTTGGCACCCTTCAGCCACGCCATTGCTGCGACGCTTTACGCCCCCGATAGCGACACGGAGTCAGCGTCGGGACGCATGATCCTCTTGTACGACCCGGATGGCGTAGACGCTTGGGGGGGCACTCTTCGTATCGTGGTGTTCGCCACGTGCGAACTCGACATCGAAATCGCTCAGGATCCGCTGCTTCCTGAGGTCGCCTGGAGTTGGCTGACCGAATCTCTGGACGGCAGCGGCGCCGGCTATTCGGCCCTGGGTGGCACCGTCACCGCGACGTCGTCGACCAGATTCGGCGATATCGCAGGTCCACAGCGCGCAGATGATCTTGAGCTGCGTGCCTCGTGGACCGCGGACGAAAACACCGATCTCCACTTGCAGGGCTTCGCCGACTTTCTGGCCGCCGCAGCGGGCCTACCACCGGAGGGGGTTACCGTCCTTTGACCCGACAACGCCACCGAATCGGGTGAGACCCGATAGTGTCGGCGAGTACTAGCCGATCAGGGTGCTTGACCACGGACGGGCGTAGGGCAGACACTACGGGTGACAACAAATCGACTCAATCAGGCGGTGCACGTGTGGGGGCTAAATCGCTCGCACCTCGCGCATCGCGTCCGGATGATGGTGTCACCGCGCAATCGGTTGGCAGGGTGGGAGGACTCCGGTGAGCAGCTTGTCTGTCGGAATCGGGGCAAACCCTTACAGGCGGGTAGAGGAAGCGCGACCCAATTCGCTCTTGCCGTCGCAGCGATCGCCGTTGCGGGAAACTCCTTTGGTGCCGCTGCGGATGGCGACGGTGCTGGTGGTGGACCCGGACCGGGCCACACGGGAACCGCTGCGCACCAGCCTGGCGGAGATCGGGATCGGCAGGATCCTGGAGGCCTCGTCGGTCGCGTCGGTGGAGGACCTGGTGTCCCGCCAGGTGCGCGGTGACCTGGCCCTGGTGAGCCTGCAGTTGGGTCTGGACGCCGGCCGGGTGGTGCACGCGCTGCGCGAATCCGGCTGGCCTCGAGTCGTCGCGCTGGCGCCCACTGCCGACATCGGCCCGGTCATCGACGCCGTCGGCGCCGGAGTCAGCGGTGTGCTGATCGGCCGGCGTGCCAATCCGGCAGCAGCGAGCATCCCCAGCACGATTCACGACCTGTCGACCCGGGAGATCGAGGTCATCCGGCTGGTTGCCGACGGCAGGTCCAACAAGTGGATCGGCGAGCAGCTGTCGTTGTCGGCGCTGACCGTCAAGAGCCATCTGGCAAGGATCGGTCGCAAACTGGGCACCGGCGATCGCGCGCACATGGTGGCGCTCGCGATGCGCGCCGGAGTCGTTTCCTGACCGGTACCGGCTCGGCGCGCCTGGGATGACCCCGGATCGTCCGGCAGCGCTGTACGTTCCGCTGGTGTCTGCACCACGCGAACCCACCGAGCTGGCTGGGGTGACGGCGCAGGATCTGCCCGTCATTCCGGGCACTGCGGGCATTGTGGGCGGTTCACCGGCACCCACGGATAAACCGCCCACGGACGGCGAGCCTGCCGACGCCGGCCCGGTCCCGCTGCTGGTTCCCGCCGGCCCGGTGGCCGGTCCGATCACTGATCCGGGCGAACTCGCCGAGTGGGCGGCGCGACTCGGTTCCGGGTCCGCTGACCCCGTCGCCCTGGACGCCGAGCGCGCGTCGGGATTCCGGTACGGCTCCCGGGCCTACCTGGTGCAGCTGCGCCGGACGGACGTGGGCACGGCCCTGCTGGACCCGATCGCGCTGGGCGACCTGAGCGTGCTCGACGAGCCACTGTCCCGGTCCGAGTGGGTGCTGCACGCGGCCAATCAGGACCTGCCATGCCTGGCCGAGGTCGGGATCCGCCCCCGCCGGCTGTTCGACACCGAACTGGCCGGCCGGCTGGCCGGGCTGCCCAGGGTGGGTCTTGGTCCGCTGGTAGAGCAGATTCTCGGTCTGCAACTGCGCAAGGGTCACGGCGCAGCGGACTGGTCGACGCGCCCCCTACCGCACGACTGGCTGGTCTATGCGGCACTGGATGTCGAGGTGCTGATCGAGCTGCGGGACAAGATGGAGGCGCTGCTGCGGCGGCAGGGCAAGTGGGAATGGGCACGTCAGGAATTCGAAGCAATCGTGCTGACCCCACCGGCGGTGCCGCGCACCGACCCGTGGCGCCGTACGTCCGGCATGCATCGGATCACCGACCGCCGCGCGCTGGCCGTGGTGCGGGAACTATGGGAGAGCCGGGACCGGATCGCCCGCCGTCGTGACGTGGCGCCGCACCGGATCCTGCCGGATTCGGCGATCATCGCAGCGGCCACCGCACGCCCGACCAGCGTGTCCGCGCTCACCGCGCTGCCGGTGTTCGCCGGTCGGATGCAGCGCCGCAGCGCCGACGTCTGGCATTCCGCGATCGCCCGGGCGATGTCCATGGCCACCGAGAATCTCCCGGCGTCCCGCCCACCGGCGGAGGGCCCGCCGGCACCAGCCAAGTGGGCCGCCAAGGACCCTGACGCGGCCGCACGATTGCAGGCCGCCCGGTCCGCGCTGGGCGAATTGAGCGAGCGGATCGGGACGCCGGTGGAGAACCTGCTGTCCCCCGACACCGTCCGTCGCGTCCTGTGGGAGCCGCCGGCCGACGGTGACGTCGCCCGCGTACTGGCCGGACGCGGCGCCAGGCCGTGGCAGATCGAACTGACCGCGCCGCTGCTGACTGCCGCGCTGGACGCGCGAGCGGGTGGCCAGCGACAAGTTACTGGCGAGTAGCTTTGGCGTTAGGATGGCCGGAGGGCCAGCCGCAGAGTTATGACGGCACCTGACGGCAACCGCTACCGCGCCCGCGCCCCCGCCCCGATCTGCAGGGCGGTCGGTACTCGGCGCCAGCCCAGAGAAGGAGTACCCGTGGCCACAGCAGCACCCGCAACACCGGCGGATACCGGACCCGCCCGCACCTTGCGGGACGTGGTGTTCGTCGAAGGCGTCCGGACCCCGTTCGGCAAGGCCGGCGAGAAGGGTCAATACGCCGATACCCGCGCCGACGACATGGTCGTCAAAGTGATCAGGGAACTGCTGCGCCGCCAACCGGGATTGCCGCCCGAGCGGATCGACGAGGTCGCCATCGCGGCCACCACGCAGACCGGAGACCAGGGGCTGACCATCGGCCGGACATCCGCGATCCTGGCCGGACTCCCCCGTTCCGTCCCTGGCTTTGCCATCGACCGGATGTGCGCCGGCGCGATGACGGCGGTGACCACCGTGGCCTCCGGCATCGCGGTGGGCGCGTACGACGCGGCGATCGCCGGCGGTGTCGAGCACATGGGACACCACCCGATCGGCGAGGGCGCCGATCCGAATCCGCGGTTCGTGTCCGACCGGCTGGTCGACCCTTCCGCGCTGAACATGGGCTCCACCGCCGAGAACCTGCACGACCGTTACCCGCACCTGACCAAGCTGCGGGCGGACGCGTTCGCCGCCGCCAGCCAGGAGAAGTACGCCAAGGCGCTGGCCAACGGCAAGATCACTCCTGACCTGGTGCCGGTCGCCACCCGCTCCGTCGAACTCGGCTGGGGTCTCGCCGGATCCGATGAGATGGCCCGCCCGGGAACAACTCTCGAGGTACTGGCCGCGCTGCGCACGCCGTTCCGGCCACACGGCCGGGTCACCGCCGGGAACTCCTCGGGGTTGACCGACGGCGCCACCGGGTGCCTGCTCGTCTCCTCCGACGTGGCCGCCGAGCTCGGCTTGCCGGTGCGGATGCGGATGGTCGGCTACGCCTTCGCCGGGGTCGATCCGGAAACCATGGGCACCGGACCGATCCCGTCCACCGAGAAGGCCTTGGCGAAGGCCGGTCTGACAATCCAGGACATCGGGCTGATCGAGATCAACGAGGCGTTCGCGGTCCAGGTTCTTGCGTTCACCGACCATTTCGGGCTGGCCGACGACGACGAACGGATCAACCCTTACGGTGGCGCGATCGCCATGGGTCATCCGCTGGCGTCCTCCGGTGTCCGGCTGATGACTCAGCTCGCCCGGCAATTCGCCGAGCGGCCGGACGTCAAGTACGGAATCACCACGATGTGCGTCGGACTGGGCATGGGCGGCACGGTGATCTGGGAGAACCCGCACTACGGCAGCGATTCCGAGAATGACGCTGTTGAGGACACCGAGACCGACCGAGCCGACCAGACCGCTCACACCACTGCCGCCGGGAGCACCCTGTGACCACCATCGAGAAGGACCGGACCGCGACCGCGCCGGACGCCGGCGCCAAGGCCGACCTACTGGCAGCGCGGCCGGAGGTCGTCACCAAGGCCATCACCCGGCTGATCGAGGTGCCATCGGCCGGTGCACCAGGCAAATCGATCACCGTCGCGTTGATCACCCTGGACAACGGCAAGGACCACACCCGGCCGTCCACCTTCGGCCCGTTGGGGCTGGCCAGCCTGGACGCCGCGATCACCACCGCCATCGACGCGCGGCCGGACGCGATCGCCGTCACCGGGAAGCCGTTCGTCTTCGTGGTGGGCGCCGACCTGTCGCAGATCGGCTCGATCGGCGACCGCGCGGTGGCGGAGGAGATCACGGCCTTCGGGCAGCGAGTGTTCCGGCGGCTGGGCACGAGCGACATCCCGACATTCGCGTTCGTCAACGGCGCGGCGATGGGCGGCGGGCTGGAATTGGCGCTGCACTGCCGGTACCGGACGCTGGCGTCCAACGCCGCTGCCATCGCCTTTCCCGAGGTATTCCTTGGCATCCTGCCCGGGTGGGGCGGCACCCAACTGCTGCCGCGGATCGCCGGGCCGGACAACGCCGTCACCGTGATCGTCGAGAACGCGCTGAACCAGAACCGGATGATGAAGCCGAAGGACGCGCTGCGGCTCGGCGTGGTCGACATCGTGCTGGATGCCGCCGACTATCTCGAGCAGTCGCTGGCCTGGCTCGCCGGCGTGCTCGACGGCTCGATCACCGTGACGCGCAACGAGTTCACCGACGCCGGCGACGACGAATGGACCGCGGCCCTGGAGCGCGGAAGGATGGTCGCGGACATGCGGACGCACGGCCACGCGCGTTCGCCGTACCGCGCGCTGGAGCTGATCGAGCTGTCCCGCACCACCGACCTGGACGCCGGACTCGTCGCGGAGCGAACAGTGCTCACCGACCTGATCATGTCGCAGGAGTTCCGCGCCGGGGTGTACGCGTTCAACCTGGTACAGAAGCGTTCTCGCAAACCCGCGGGTGCTCCCGACCCGTCGCTGGCCCGGCGGGTCAGCAAGGTAGGCGTCATCGGTGCCGGGCTGATGGCCTCCCAACTGGCGCTGCTGTTCGCTCGGCATTTGCACGTCCCGGTGGTGATCACCGATGTCGACCAGGCCAGGCTGGACAAGGGCCTGGCGTCGGTGCAGCGGGAGATCGAGAAGCTGAAGGGCAAGGGCCGCATCAACTCTGACGAGGTCAACCGGCTGACCGCGCTGGTCAGCGGTTCGCTGGACTACGCGGCCTTCGCCGACGCGGACTTCGTGGTGGAAGCCGTCTTCGAGAAGTTGGCGGTCAAGAAGCAGGTCTTCGGCGAACTCGAGAAGTACGTCCGAGAAGACTGCGTGCTGGCGACCAATACCTCCTCGTTGTCGGTGTCGGGCATGGCGCAGGATCTGCGGCACCCGGAGCGGGTGGTCGGATTCCATTTCTTCAACCCGGTTGCCGTCATGCCGTTGCTGGAGATCGTCCGCGCCGAGCAGACCGATGACGCAAGCCTGGCAACGGCTTTCGCGCTGGCCAAGCCGCTGAAGAAGGGTCCGATCCTGGTCAAGGACGAGACCGGGTTCGCCTTCAACCGGCTGGTGCTCAGGTTCATGGGCGATATCCTCGCCTCGATCGACGAGGGCACCCCGGCCGAGGTGGCGGACGGCGCGCTGGAGCCGCTCGGACTGCCGATGAGCCCGCTGATGCTGGTGCAGCTGACCGGTCCGTCCGTCGGTCTGCACGTCGCGGAGACACTGAACGAATCCTTCGGAGATCGATTCCCGGTGTCGGAGAGCCTGCGCCGCATCGTCGACGCGGGCCACCGGACTCTGCTGTCCTGGGACGACCAGGGCCGGCAGATCGTCGACCCGGAGATCGCGGCACTCCTGGTGCAGGGTGATCGGCCGTCCACCCCGGAGCAGGTGCGGGAACGCGCGCTCGGCGCGTTGGCCGAGGAGGCCAGGCTGATCCTGGACGAGGGTGTGGTGGCCGATGCCGCCGACCTCGACCTCGCGGTGATCACCGGTGGCGGCTGGCCGTTCTGGCTGGGCGGCATCACGCCCTACCTGGATCGGGAGGGTGTCTCCGAACGCGCGGTGGGGCGGCGTTTCGCCCCGGCCGGGGTGGCGACGCTGCCCGCGTGATCCGCAGACGGGGGGACTGCCCCCGCCGGGGTCGGTCGGCACCGGCCCCCGCCCTTGTCTGGTCAGCCGGCCGGTTTGCTCTCGTCCGCGGTCACGGTGATTGGCTCCGCCGAACAGATCCGGATCAGTTCGGGGTAGCTGGTGGGGAAGACCGTGTGCGGCGTGCCGCCGGCGGCCCAGACCACCGGGTGGGCCGCCAGGGCGGTGTCGACGAGGGTGCGGACCGGCGATGGATGGCCGACCGGCGCGACGCCACCGATCGGCTGTCCGGTCGCCGCCCTGACCTGCTCGGGAGTTGCCCTGCGCAGCGCTCCGACGCCGAGTTGGCCGGCCACATGACCGGTGTCGACTCGATGACCGCCGCTGGTCAGGATCAGCACCGGCTCGGCGTCGGCCATGAACACCAGGCTGTTCGCTATCGCCGCGACGTCGCAGCCCAGCGCCGAGGCTGCCTCGGCGGCGGTGCGGGCGGATTCGGTGAGCTCCCGAATTTCGCCGCCGGCACCGGCCTCGGCGAGGGCCGTGGCGACCGCGGTGGTGTTGGGATGCATGGCATTCTCCGGTCCGGGTCGGCTCTGGACAGTTCGTCAGTTCAGGTCAGGTCAGGGCTGGTCGAGTCTGGGCTGGGCTGCTCGGGTGTGCTCGGGTCATCTCAGGTCTGGTCGGCGACGGCGCGCTCCATGTACGCTCGCCCACGCGGCGACAACTCGTACCCCACCTCCAGACTGTTGGTGAGTCCGAGTTCCTTGAGCTTGCGCACGTCGGCCTTGAACGGCCGGGTGTCCCGGCTCAGCGACTCGGCAAGGTCCGGGGCACGGACGCCAGGTCGGGATGCGATGAGCCGCAGGATCTCTCGGGTCCAGGGCCCGGTGCGCCGGCCGCGGTCGAGCCTGCCGAGCGCATCCTGGATGGCGGTGACGTCGGTTGCGGACGGGAATTGCTCACGCAGCGACACCCGCTCGTCCGGTCGGTCGTAGGTCACTCCGATCCGGTAGAGCCGGCCGTCCCGGTTCCCGCGGTCGGCCTTGCGCAGCGCCTGAATAGAGGGTAGGCCGGCCGACCGGGCGTCCTCGTCGGTGAGCTCACCGACCACCGGCTCGACCGAGGTGAACCGGATGACACCGGCCACCGTTCGCTGCGTCCCGCCGGGCCGCGCCCGCGGCACCGCCCACCTGCGGAACACCACCGAGACGGACCCGTCGCGGATCCCCTCGGCGGTGGCGCGGTTGAGCAGCATCGGCTCCGCAGCATAGCGCCCCCTGTTCCGGCGCGGATCAACATTCCCGGCGCGCATAAAATCGGCGACTTCTGTCACACCAGTCCCATAACCGGCACGTTTGTCCGCGCTGACGATGATGATCCGCGCCGGAAGGGGGTCAGCCGGGGGGGAGGGAGACGCGCACCTTGAGGCCGCCGGTCGGGATCGGGGTGGCGCGGACGGTGCCGCCGTGCGCGGCCGCCACCGCCCGCACGATCGACAGCCCCAGGCCGCTGCCGCGATGCGCGGTCCGGGCGCGGCGGCCCTGCCGGAACGGCTCGAACAGCTCGGCGACGGTCTCGGGGTCGATCACCGCTCCCGAGGAGGCCACCTCCAGCCAGCACGCGCCATCGGCGGCGCCACTGCCGATCCGCACCCACCCGCCGTTCACGTTGTGCCGCACGGCGTTCTCCACCAGGTTGCCGACCAACCGGTCCAGCAGGGCCGGGTCGCCGCGGACGACCGCCGACGTTCCTTCGACCGTCACGGCGAGATCCCTCTGCGCCCGTTCGTTCTCGACGGCGCCCAGGGCAAAGCCGACGATCCCGGCCATGTCGACGGCCTGCTGTGCGGACACTCCCCTGGCCTGCGTCCTGGCAAGTACCAGCAGCGAGGTGAGCAGTCGATCGGCCCGGTCGGTCGCCTCCAGCAAGATCAGCCCCATCCGCCGCATGTCCTCGACGTCGGTGGACGGGTCGGCCAGCGTGACGTCCACCTCCGTCCGGATCACCGCCAACGGCGTGCGCAACTCGTGCGAGGCGTTGGCCACGAACCTGCGTTCGGCCTCGAAGGCGGCCTGCAGCCGGGCGAGCATGTCGTCGAAAGTGTCGGCGAGTTCTGCGACCTCGTCCCGCGGCCCTGCCAGCTGAATCCGTTGGTCCAGCGACGATTCCGACAGCGCCCGAGTGGCCCTGGTCAGCGTGTCCAACGGCCGGAGCGTCCGGCCGATCAGCACCCAGGACAGCAACGCGCCCGCCAGCACCTGCAGCGGGAACGCGATGAGGCCGACGAAGAGCACCGTCTGACGACCCTGCACCGCAATCTGCGCGGCCGCCTGGGAAGCGTCCATCACCTCGTCGCCGACCTGCACCTGAGTGCCCGGCGGGAACTGCGGCAGGGCCGCGATCACCCGGCCGACGAGCAGGTACGACAGCGCCAGCAACAGTCCGCCGATCAACGCCAGCAACGCGGTCGACAGTAGCGTCAGCCGCATCCGCAGACCCCGCCTCACCGGGGTGCCGGGCGCGGGGACGCCTGAAACCCGTTCGGCGGCAGCCGGTCTCCCGGCGCCGTCCGTCATCCGGCTGGGGCCACTGCGCCGACGATCATTCCGCCGCGGTCGCCGCGGTCGCCGCGGTCGCCGTGGTTGCCGTCGGCACTGCCGGCGCCGTCGGCACTGACGCGGCGTTCGACGTGCTCGACACCCGGTATCCCGCGCCGACCACGGTGTCGATCGGCCCGGGCTCACCGAGCTTGCGCCGCAGGGTCATCATCGTCACCCGCACGGTGGTGGTGAACGGATCGGCGTTCTCGTCCCAGACCCGTTCCAGCAGCGCCTCGCTGGAAACCACCGACCCGGCCGCCCCGAGCAGCACCTCCAGCACGCCGAACTCCTTGCGGGTCAACTCGATCGACCGGCCGGCCCGGGTGACGGTGCGCCGTGCGGGGTCCAGTTCCAGATCACCGGCACGCAGCACCGGCGGCACCGCAGGTGTCGCTCGCCGACCGAGGGCACGCACCCTTGCGACCAGCTCCGGGAACGCGAACGGCTTTGACAGGTAGTCGTCGGCGCCGAGCGAGAGTCCGTCCACCCGGTCGTCGATGCCCGCCGACGCGGTGAGCATCAGCACCCTGGTCGTCGCACCCGCGGCCAGGATCTCGGCGAGCACGTCGTCGCCGTGCATCTCCGGCAGATCCCGGTCCAGCACCACGACGTCGTACCGGGTGCAGGTCGCCTTCTGATGGCCCTCGGCGCCGTCGTAGGCGACGTCGACGGCCATCCCTTCGGCCCGCAGACCTCGGGCGATGGCATCGGCCAACCGCCGGGCGTCCTCCACCACCAGTACCCGCATCGCGCGAAACCCCTTACCTGCTAGAAGCCTTCAGCCGTCGGTTGCGGGGTCACGGCCGCCGGCAAGCGGGCTGGCGCTGCGTCCCGATCCCGGATCGGGGGTCTGCCGGGCGACCTGCTCGGTGATTCCCCTGGCCACCGCTTTCGCGGTCAGGCCAAGATCGGTGAGCAACTCGGCGCGCGAACCGGGTTCCAGGAACTCCTGCGGGAGCGCGAGAACCCTGACCGGGACGCCGGTCCCGGCCAGCAGATCAGTGACCGCGGCGCCGACGCCACCGGAGCGGCCGCCGTCCTCCACCGTCACCACCAGCTGGTGATCGGACGCGATCGCAGCGATCTCAGAAGGCACCGGCAGCGCCCAGCGCGGATCGACGACGGTCACCCCGATGCCCTGCGCTTCCAGCAGTTGCGCGGCCTCGACGGCTAGACCACCGAACGCTCCGACGGCCACCAGCAGCACATCGCGGTCGCCGCCGGCTGCCGGTTCGGCCAGCACGTCGACGCCCGAGAGTCCTGACCGCAGAACCACAGTGGACGCCCCGTCGGTCGACTCGGCCACCCGGAATCGACGAACCGCCGGGATATTTTCGGGCACAGCACCTTTCGGGAAACGCAGCACGGTCGGGCCGTCGGAGATGGCCAACGCCTCGGCCAGTTCCTCGGCCAGGGTGGCAGCGTCCCGCGGAGCCGCCAGCCGCAACCCGGGGATCATCGCCGCCAGCGACATGTCCCACATGCCATGGTGACTCGGGCCGTCCTCGCCGGTGACGCCGGCCCGATCCAGCACAACGGTCACGCCGAGCCGGTGCAGCGCGCAGTCCATCAGCAGTTGGTCGAATGCCCGGTTGAGGAAGGTGGCATAGACGGCGACGACGGGGTGCATGCCGCCCATGGCCAGGCCGGCCGCAGAGGTGAGGGCGTGCTGTTCGGCGATCCCGACGTCGAACACCCGGTCCGGGAACGCGGTCGCGAACGGCACCAGGCCGGTCGGCCCGCACATCGCCGCGGTGATCGCGACCACGTCCGGGCGTTCCGCGCCGGCCAGCACCATCTCCCGTCCGAAAACGTGTGTCCACGTGGTGGTCGCGGCGGCGCGCGGCTGACCGGTGATCGGGTCGAACGCCGGCGGTGAGTGCATCTGCTCGGCGTCGTCGGACTCCGCGGGGTGATAGCCCTGCCCCTTGCGCGTGACGCAGTGCACCAGCACCGGCCCGCGGAAGTCCCGCGCGCGGCGCAACGCCACTTCCAGCGCGGCGATGTCGTGACCGTCGACCGGGCCCAGGTACTTCAGGCCGAGATCGGCGAACATGGTCTGCGGCAGCAGCCAGTCCTTGACCGCGGTCTTGGCGGCGTGCAGCGCAGAGTAGAGCGGCCTCCCAACGACGGGAGCCCTTGGCAGCGTCTCCTTCACCTGCCCCAGCAGGCGTTCGTAGCCCGGACGCAACCGCATGGCTGCCATCCGCTGCGCCATGCCGCCGGCGGTCGGCGCGTAGGACCGTCCGTTGTCGTTCAGCACGATCACCAGTGGCCGATCGTGACCGGCCGCAATGTTGTTCAGCGCCTCCCAGGCCATCCCGCCGGTGAGCGCTCCGTCCCCGACGACCGCGACCACAGTGCGATCGCTCTGGCCGCGCAGCGCGAACGCCTTGGCCAGGCCGTCGGCGTAGGACAGCGACGTCGAGGCGTGCGAATTCTCTACCCAGTCGTGCGGCGACTCGGCCCGGTTCGGGTAGCCCGACAGCCCGCCCCTGGTGCGCAACCGGTCGAACTGGTCCGCCCGGCCGGTGACGATCTTGTGCACGTAAGCCTGGTGCCCGGTGTCGAACACGATCGGGTCTGACGGTGAGTGGAAGACGCGATGCAGCGCCAGGGTCAGCTCGACGACGCCCAGGTTCGGCCCGAGGTGGCCGCCACGCTTGGATACCTGCTGGACCAGGAACTCCCTGATCTCCGCGGACAACTCTGCCAACTCCGCAGGTGACAAGGCCTTGAGGTCGTCGGGGGACGTGATCCGCCCGAGCCGCGTCGGCGGGCGCCGCTCCGACACGTGTCCTCCTCCGCAAGCCACCGGCAGTTTCACCGACCGAAGCGAGGCCGCGCTTTCCGCGCCCACGCCGGACGGGACCGCAGCCGTCGCGATCCCGCTCCTTGACGTTACCGCCCGGTTGGCACCGGTGGGGTCACCCCCTCTGGACGCGCCGGTCACACCTGGGTTCACCACTGGCGCAGATCACGTGGTCGGCCCCGGCTCGATCTGGCCGGTCGACCAGACCGGTCGACCAGCGATTCGTCGCTACCATCACCCAACATGTCGGAACCCGCCGGGGGCGATCGGCGTGCAGGCCCCACGCCGGACAGCCGGGCACGCCGTGGTGATCGCCCATCGGGGCGCGTCGGCGCAGCACGCGGAGAACACCCTGCCGGCCTTCCTGGCCGCCTGGGACGCGGGCGCGCAATGGGTGGAGGCGGACACCCAGCCGACGGCTGACCGCGTCCCCGTGCTTCTGCACGACGCGGACCTGGACCGGACGACGTCGGGCAGCGGACCGGTGCGCCAGCACGACGTCGAGGCGGTGACCGCACTCGACGCGGGTGGCTGGATCGACGGGAGCGCCGCGGCCGGCAAGTCGGTCAGGGCCGCAGTTCCTCGGCTGTCCGAACTGCTCGCGCTACTCACCGGGGGGCGCCGGGTCCTGCTGGAGGTCAAGGGCGAGCACACCGCCGACCAGATCGAGGCGGTGGTACGAGCCTGCCGCGCCAGACCGGGCCACGGTGTTCCTGCAGTCGTTCGAGGTGGCCACGCTGGGGCTGCTGCGCGCGCTCGAGCCGCGCGCGCCGTTCGGACTGTTGGTGGACGGGTTCGACGACGACCCGGTCGGGCGGTGCAGGGACGTCGGCGCGCTGGCCTGCAACCCGGCCTACCGGGCGGTGCTCGACCGGCCGGCAATCGTCAGCGTTCTGCATGCCGCCGGGTTGTCAGTGTCGGTGTGGACAGCGGACGATCCCGCCGACTGGGCGGCTCTCACCAGGGCCGGGGTCGACGGGATCATCACCAACAGGCCCGCGGAGCTACTGCGCTGGCAGCGGCGCTCGACGGCGCGCTGAGCGGTGCGGGTCACGCCCTTCAACCACGCCGGCATGCCGCTCATCCACCTCCCAAATGGTTGACAGAGGATCGAGTCCCCGGTTGAGTAGCCTGGCGGTTTGTCTGGTTGATGCCGTTATCCGCCGAAATGCAGCGCGTCGGATGGCGAGCACGCGCAGGCGTGCGGTCGACCGGACGTCATCTGGACAGGCCCGGCAACATCAGCGGAAGACGCTCACGGTCGAGGCCTCTCGACCGGCTCAGTTCAGGGAGGACCTCAGTTCAGGGAGGACCTCAGTTCAGGGAGGACCGATCACGCCCGGTCGCAACCGTTCCATCGCCACCCGCCGGATTCTGGGTCTCGTGCTGGCGCGGGAAGATGAGCCGTTCCGCGGGGAGACGCCCGGACAGCGAAGGGTGTGCGTACAGAACCGTCTCTTCGACGCGAAGGGCCTCAACGCCTCGGTCGACATGCAGCCCATTCCGGTGTCACAGGCCAGGTTCAGCATCGTGTCCCGCGACTTTCGGTTCACATCCGTGTCGGGCAATCCGGCCATCGGTAAGGCCGTTCCAGGACACAGCACCTGTCGCGGTGTGTGGCTACGGCTCGAGCCCCTCCCAATCGGCGAGCACACGATCAGGTTTGCCGGCAGCTATCCGAATGCCGGTTCTCGCTCTCGGTGACCTACTGCCTGACCGTCGCCTGACTGTCCGACCGGATCGCTGTCGCGGCGCGAACCCGGCGATCGGGCCGGGTCAAGAAGCGAGCGCGGACCGGTTGCGGGTCCGGTGCTGGGCGGAGGCGACCGTGAATGCGCAGGTCATCGATTCGGCGGCGGACAGCACGTCGATCACCTCGTCCAGCGATACGGTCTCGGGAACGTCGACGGTCAACATCGGGGGCTCGAGGCCGGTGGCGGTGTTGGCGCCCAGCGCGCGCAGTTGTTCGATGATCGGAACGAGCTCGGCATCGGTGGTGGCCATGACGTGCAGGGTCGAGTGACCGCCACGCACCACGACGGTGCGAGCGACGAAGCCGATGCCGTCGTGGTCGACCGAGATCACGTCACCCCGGCTGATGTTCGTGACGAACCACGGCACTCCGACGATCTCGGCGAGATCGTGGGCGATCAGCTTTGCCTCGACCATCTCCGCCGGGTAGGGCGGCCATTCGTCATCGCCGACCAGCGGGAACATGACATCGACCACTGCGGCGGAGATCGAATCATCGGTCTGCGGATGCGACGCGATCGACACGCTGGCCTCGGCCGAGCGAATGGCCTGCGACGACAACACTGACATGTGGGACTCCTCGGCCGAATGATCACCGCTGCTTTCACAGCGGGACGCGACCGCCACTCGGCGGTCAATTGCCACAAGAGCACCACCCAGCGAAGATTGATACCCCGCGAACGAAGGAAATTCGATACGTCGACCGCGGCGCCACAACTGCGGCGCCGGCGTCAGGCAGGCACGAACCGCGCGACGCACTCCACGTGATGGGTCTGCGGGAACGCGTCGAAGGCACGTAGCGTGTCCAGCCGGTAACCCGACGAGGCCAACGCAGCGGTGTCCCGACCGAGCGCTGCCGGGTCGCAGGCCACGTAGACAATGACCGCGGGCCCACGGGCCGAGATCTCCGAGCACATCGCTTGCCCCGCACCGGTTCTCGGTGGATCCAGCACCACAGCGTCTACGGCGCCGTCGATTTCGCCGATCACCGCGTCCACCCGGCCCTGCCGCACCACCGCCTGCGGATGGCGGGCCAGGTTCGTCTCCGCCAGCGCGCAGGCGGCCGGGTCCGTTTCCACCAGCACCACGGACCCATTCGGACCGACAGCGCGGCAGAGGATCTCGGCGAACAGGCCGACGCCGCCGTACAGGTCCCAGGCGCGACCGCTGGCCAGCTCGATACCGTCCAGCGCATCGCTGACCGCCTGGCTCAACGTCTCGGCAGCGGCCAGGTGGACCTGCCAGAAACCGTCCGCGGCCACCGAGAACTCCCGTCCCGCAGCGTGTTCGGTCACCGTGGGAGCGGCCGATCCGGTCCAGACCGCCGTCAGTGTGCCGTCGCCCGCAGCCGTCAACGTCACTTCAGGGAGCCCGCCGGCGGTGGAGCGCGATCGCCGCGCGCGCGGCGTGCGTCCGTCCGGCGTGGCCGTGGCCGCGGACGTGACGGCCTTTCGCACCCCCGTCGGAATGTCGATCGATCCGGCCAGTTCGGTCAGACCCGGCACCGCGATCAGGCATGGCGCTGCCGCGTTGACTCCATCGACTCGATGCGACCGGACCCGGCGCGGGCCGATTCGGCCCGCGTCGTCCAGTGCCCAGCGGACGCGGGTTCGCCAGCCGAAGCCGTCACCGGGCAGCGGCTCCACGATGACGTCTCGCTCGACACCCGCCAGCCGGCGTAGCTGCTCGGCGATGACGAAGGACTTCAGCTCGCGCTGCAGTTCCGGCTCGGCGTGCTGGAAGTCGCAACCACCGCACCCCTCCGGCCGGAAATGCCCGCAGGGAGCGTCGAGCCGGCGCGGATCGGCCCGCAGCACCCGGACTGCCTCCCCCCGGCAGAAGGAACCCCGGCGCGCTTCGGTGATCTTGACGATCACCCGCTCACCGGGCAGAGCGAGCCGGACGAAGATCACCCTCCCGTCGAAGCGAGCCACACAATGCCCGCCGTGCGCTACCGGGCCGACGTCGACCTCGACCTGAAGTCCCGGGGCAAGATCATCGGCCGACGGGCGGTCGGCGGGAGTGGTCAATCGTCACCCGACCCGCCGCGGCCGTAGCCGGGTTCGTCGGTGGTGCCATCCGGCGGGACCACCGATCCGGGGAACCGGCCGCGGACGGAAGGCACCCGCTCCGCGCGCTCCCGGATCCGGGCGTCCCTGGCCTCCGACGAGGACAGCTGCCAGGGCACCGAGGTGACCATCACCCCGGGGGTGAACAGCAGCCGGCCCTTGAGTCGCAGCGCGGACTGGTTGTGCAGCAGGTGCTCCCACCAGTGGCCGACGACGTACTCGGGAATGAAGACCGTGACGATGTCGCGAGGGGCGTCCTTGCGGGTGCGGCGGACGTAGTCCAGCACCGGTTTGGTGATCTCCCGGTAGGGGGAGTCGATCACCTTGAGCGCCACCGGAATCTGCCGGTCCTCCCATTCCCGGGCCAGGTCGGCGGTTTCCTCCGGATCGACGTTGACCGTCACCGCTTCCAGGTAATCCGGGCGGGTGGCCCTGGCATACGCAAGCGCGCGCATCGTCGGCAGGTGCAGCTTGGACACCAGCACGATGGACCGCACCCGGCTGGGCAGCACCAGATCGTCCTCGTCGGCGGCGATCTCCCGGGACACCCGGTCGTAGTGCCGGTGGATCGCCTTCATCGTCACGAAGATGATGCCCATGGCCACGATGGCGATGTAGGCACCGGCCAGGAACTTGGTGATGAGCACGATGACCAGGACGACCGCGGTGAAGCAGAACCCGATGGCGTTGATGGTCTGGCTGCGGCGCATCCTGCGCCGCTCACGGGTGTCCTTCTCGCTGCGCAGCAACTTGTTCCAGTGCCGGATCATGCCGAGCTGGGAGAACGTGAACGAGACGAACACCCCGACGATGTACAGCTGGATCAGCGCGCCGACGTCGGCCTGGAACGCGATGATCAGGATCAGCGCGATGACCGCGAGGAAAACGATGCCGTTGGAGAACGCGAGCCGGTCCCCCCGGGTGTGCAGCTGGCGGGGCAGGTAGCGGTCCTGTGCCAGGATCGAGCCCAACACCGGGAAACCGTTGAACGCGGTGTTGCACGCCAGCACCAGGATCAGGCCGGTGACGAACGAGACGACGTAGAAGGCGACCGGGAAGCTGGCGAACACCGTCTCGGCGATCTGCGCGATCAGCGTCTTCTGGTAGTAGCCGGGCGGGGCGCCGACGAGCTGACGGGCCGGGTCCTCGGCGTACTGCACGCCGGTGATCAGCGTCAACGCCACCAGCCCCAACATCATCGACACCGACAGCGCGGCCATCAGCGCCAGGGTGGTGGCCGCGTTGCGGGACTTGGGCTTCTTGAACGCCGGAACGCCGTTGGAGATGGCCTCCACCCCGGTCAGCGCGGCCGACCCGGAGGAGAACGATTTTGCCATCAGGAACACCAGCGACAGGCCGGTGAGCGCGGATTCGGCCTGCAGTTCGAAACTCGCGCTCTGCGCCTGCAGGTCGGCGCCGGCGAAGTACTCCACGAATCCGGCGATGATCATCGCGAAGATCGAGAAGATGAACGCGTAGACCGGGATGGCGAAGGCCGAGCCGGACTCCCGAATCCCGCGCAGGTTCAGCGCGGAGATGAGCACGATGATGCCGACGGAGAACCACACGGGATGGTCGCCGACGACCGGAATCGCCGAGCCGATGTTGGCCACCCCGGCCGCCGTCGACACGGCGACCGTGAGGATGTAATCGACCAGCAGCGCGCTGGCCACCAGCAGGCCGAAGGTCGGGCCGAGGTTCTCGGTGACGACCTCGTAGTCGCCGCCCCCGCTCGGATAGGCGTGCACGTTCTGCCGGTAGGAGGCAACCACCACGATCATCACCAGCGCCACCAGACCGGCGATCCACGGCGCGTAGGCGTATGCGGCCAGGCCGGCCACCGACAGCACGGCGAAGATCTCACCGGGGGCGTACGCGACGCTGGACAGCGCGTCCGACGCGAACACCGGCAGTGCGATGCGTTTGGGCAGCAGGGTGTGCGCCAACCGATCGCTGCGGAACGGCCGGCCGACCAGCAGGCGCTTGGCGGCGGTGGTCAGCTTGGACACAAAACCGGAGCCTACGGTGAGCGGGCGCCGCGGCGCACATGCGCAGGTCACCTCTGGGTAACGACCTGTGGACGGGCAGGGAACGTCCGCGGCACGCGTCACCCGCGGCGCTCGCATCGGTGCGGCCGGCGAGCGGCGAGCGGCGGTACGGTAGCGCGGGGAGCGTTGTAGGTTGCTACTCGCCGGCACCTGGCACTTCGGGCATCATCCGAGCCGAGCGGCCAGCCTAAACACGAGCACCAGCGAAGGGGCACCGCCGTGCACATCGTGATCATGGGGTGCGGCCGTGTCGGATCGTCGCTGGCTCGCCAACTCGGTCGCGCGGGGCACTCGGTCGCGGTCATCGACCGGGATCCGGCGGCGTTCCGGCGACTGGGCACCGATTTCCACGGCCAGCAGGTCACCGGTGTCGGCTTCGACCGGGACGTGCTGATCAAGGCCAGGATCGGCGAGGCGCATGCGTTCGCTGCGGTTTCTTCGGGCGACAACTCCAACATCATCGCTGCCAGGGTGGCCCGCGAGCAGTTCAACGTGGAAACCGTGGTGGCGCGGATCTACGACGCCAAGCGGGCGCAGGTCTACGAGCGGCTCGGCATCCCGACGGTGGCGACCGTCCCGTGGACCACCGACCGGTTGTTGCGCGCGATCATCCCGGAGGGGCTGATCAGCGAGTGGCGCGACCCTTCGGGCACCGTCACCATCGTCAACCTGCCCTACCACCGGCACTGGATCGGGCGGCCGCTGGCGGAGTTCGAGGCGGCCATCGGCGTGCACACTGCGTTCGTGGTGCGCTTCGGCCTTGGGCTGCTGCCGACCCACGACACCGTTGTCCAGGAAGGTGATCTCATCTACGCATCGGTGCTGTCCAAGGATGTACACGACGTCGGCGACAAGGCCGCGATCTCGCCCGTGGACGGTTTGTGATGAGGATCGCTGCTATCGACGCTGTGGGGGCCGGCTGCGTGCGCCGTTCCATCGCCGGTGAGGTCCCCGGCGACTGCCCGAGGGAGCACCTCCGATGAGGATCGCCATTGCGGGGGCCGGGTCGGTCGGTCGTTCCATCGCCGGTGAGCTCGTCGAGAATGGCCACGAGGTCATGCTGATCGACCGGGACGCCGAGGCGATCAAGCCCGAGCGCATCGAGGCGGCGGAATGGGTGCTGGCCGATGCCTGCGAGGTCGCGCTGTTGGAGGACGCCGGACTGCAGACCTGCGACGTGGTGATCGCGTGCACGGGCGATGACAAGGTGAACCTGGTGGTGTCGCTGCTGGCCAAGACCGAGTTCGCGGTCGGCAGGGTGGTCGGCAGGGTCAACGATCCGCGCAACGAATGGCTGTTCACCGACGCCTGGGGGGTGGACGTCGCCGTGTCGACGCCGCGCATCCTGGCCGCCCTGGTCGAGGAGGCGGTGACGGTCGGCGACCTGGTCCGGCTGTTCACCCTGCGCCAGGGCCAGGTCAACCTCGTCGAGGTCACCCTGCCCAAGACCACCAGCATCGCGGGCCGGCCGGTCCGCGACCTGCGACTGCCCCGCGATGCGGCGCTGGTCACCATCCTGCGCGGCGGCCGGGTGATCGTCCCGCAGCCCGATGAACCGCTGGAACCCGGCGATGAACTGCTGTTCGTGGCGTCCACCGAGGTGGAGAACGACGTGCGGGAGGCCCTGCGCTAGAGGGCTGAAGCGGCGGAGCCGTGAATTTTGAGTCGTGGTTTGTATGGTGGGGTCGGGTTCACGCGGCGAGTCCGTTGTTCGGGTGAGGTCGTCGATGGCGGTTCGGTAGGCGACCGCAGCTGTTCGGAGGGCGGTGGGTTGGTCGCTGTTGAGGTGGGCCAGGCCGGTCGGGAGTAGCCGATCGTGGATGGCGTTGAGGAACATCGCGGTGGCCAGTCCGGTGTCGGTGACTTGGTAGCGGCTGCTCCGCGGTAGTCGTTGGATGAGGCCGTGCACGCGGAGCCGGCGCAGGTCGTAGGTCATTTGTCCGACGGTGACGCTGTCGGGGTCCACGCCGCGGAGGTCGGCGGTGAATTGTCGGAGGTCGCGGTTGCGGAATCCGTGGGGTTGGAGTTTGAACATCGGGAGCGCTGTGAGCAGGGCGTGGGATCGTTGCTGACCCAGGCGCAGCCCGGGGACCCTCGTCCCATTGGGGGTGATGACGGGGTCGGTGACGGTGTGCAGTGCATCGATGCCGTTGATCGGGTCGTGGCTGATTGTTTGGACGCGCAGCAGGCGCCTGTTGGCGGTGAAGCCGATCTCCCGCAGTGCGGGCAGATTTGTCAGTCCTTTCCGA
>JBBQGJ010000038.1:0-30809 GCA_038322925.1 Mycobacteriales bacterium | reverse complement strand
GGCCGCGTCGTGACCGAGCGTCCAGCCCCCGGCGGGCTCTGCGCCGCGCTGGTCAGCCGACGCCGGGCGTTGTCCCGGGACCAGCCGGTCACGGACACCACCTCGTCCAGTATCCGGCCCTTCGTCCGCTTGTCCGCGGCTCGGAACGATTGGGCGTACCTTGTGGTGACCTCGGCACGAGACGTCATCGACAACCCACTCTTCATGCCCTACCACGCTCACCGCTACGCGGGCATTCCTACGTGAGGCACGGAGAGCGTTTCGCGGGCAGTTTTCGTGAGTCTCGCCGGACTCTTGCCATTGCGGAGGGGACGGCTGCAGCCTGGACCACGCGACAGACTGACCCTCCGAACTCGACCAAGGGGGGCACGATGTTCCGACTGCGCAGTGTTCCGCGGGGCGGCTCTCCGCGGACCGGTCGGCTCCGCGGGACGGCGTTGTTCGCCGCGCTCGGGCTGGCGACGATCGCTTTGGCGGCGTGCTCCACGCCGCCCGAGCCAGGCTCGCCCGGGTCGGCCACCTCCCCGGCACCGAGTGCCTCGGAGTCCGTGGCCGACCCGACGTCTACCCTCCCGCCCAGTGCCTGTCGCGACGACCAGCCGGGTCGCTACGTCGAGGAGATCTTCACCCCGGCGCCGGTCAGCACCACCGAGTACACCGCCGGGCTCAAGGCGGACGTCTACCAACCGGCCGACGACCCGGCGGCCTGCCGCGTCGGTGTGGTGTGGATACACGGCGGCGGCTTCACCCAGTTCGACCGCACCGGAGACGCGGAACAGGCCTGGGGCGCCGCGCTGGCGGCCCGCGGCTACGTCGCGGTGCTGATCGACTACCGGCTCGGTGAGGGCGCCCCGTTCGGACTGGAGATGGCGAGCGATCCCAGCCGGGCCGCCGTCGTCGACAACGCCATCGACGACGCCCAGACCGCCCTCGATTGGGCCCGGACTTCGGCCACCCAGCTCAGGGTCGATCCGGAGCGCGTCGCCATCGGCGGCACCTCGGCCGGTGCGATGACCGCAGCCGGAGTTGCGCTCATCGCGACGGGCGATTTGCGGCCCTGCACGCTGGTGTCGATATCGGGCGCCATCAACGACGCATGGGTGGGCGCCGACCCGGTGTCCGGGTTGTTCGTTCACGGTGATGCGGATGATGTGGTGCCGTACGACTCATCGGTGTCCGCCGTCGATGGGATCAACCAGGCTGGCGGGGCCGCAACGCTGGCCACCATCAGCGGTGCAGGACATGAGCTCACTGGCGTCCCGCAACCCGAAGTCATCACTGCGGCGGTCGGCTGGCTCCGCGAACACACCGCAGCTCGGTGCGGGTGAGTCGGTACCCCACGCTCGCCAACCTGGTGGTGGTCACAAGTCCACGCACCGCACGGGGGCGAGGCCGGCAGACCGCGAGAGGTCGACGCTTTGAGCATATTCCGATACCCCGTCGTTGCATATTTGCACGCTTTCAGGGGCGCCGACAAATCTATTCCCGCCTTCAAGTTCTTGCAAGTCGACGGAGGTCCTTGACGCTCACTGTGCTGGGTGCTGACAGCTGACAGCTGACAGCTGACAGCTGACAGCTGACAGCTGACAGCTGACAGCTGACAGCTGACAGCGGGAAGATCGTCGCACGATGAGGGCACGATCTTGATCCCGCCTTGCACCGCATAGGTTGGCCAACAACGGTGGAATGGGGAGAAGCCTGAGGCCTCTCCCCATTCCACGTTCGGACCTACCTGCTCGGGACTAGCCGTGATTTCACGGCACGGTCACTACAGTCGCACCCAAGTACACATAGTTCGGTACGAGAGCGGGACCGAAATTGTATTCATACACCTGAATGAACCAACTGCCGGATGGAACTCCCAACTGATAGTTGAACCCATGATTCCCACTGATTCCGTACGTGGAATTGATGTCTGCGCGTAAGACGTTGGTTGGCAGGTTGGACGCCACCCTGGTCCATGAGGAAGAGCCGGAGGCGGGCACCCGATTCACGAAGATCTGCCCTGGTGAATTTGCGATGTCGGGGTCGAAAGCCCACCCAGTTACCGTCACCTTACCTGTCCCGGTGGCAGTCACGCTGTCCACATGCCCCACCGGAATGCCAACAGCAACCGTCTTGGTGCCGATCGATGGGTCTCCAGCCCCGGCCGTAGTGTTCACTGCACGAACCTCAACCGTGTGGTTACCCGGCAGCGATGGCACGCTGACATCGAACCCGTGGTTCCCGACGATGCCGTATTGGGTATTGATATCCGGCCGAGCCACACCAGTCGGAAACTCGCTCACCACGTTTCCGTCCAGATAGACACGCACCTTGATTTCCGTACCCGGTTGCTTCGGGTCGAACGCCCAGCCGGTCAGCTGCGCCCTGCTGTTCGGAGCGGCCTTGGCCACCTCCAGACTCCCCAGCGGAGTGGTGCCCAAGCCCTGGACCTGAAGGACGTCGGAGACAGAATCCCCGGCTGCGTTGAATGCGGTGACCCGATAGTTGTAGGTGACCGCTGGGTCGTACGCAGGATCATTGAGCGTAACGACATTGGCAAGTGTCGTTCCTATCTGGGTGTACTCACCCACAGATCCGCCGCTCACCGTGGCCCGATCGATCCGGTACCCGGTCTCGGCAGTTCCGGGGTTGGTCCACGTGGTCGGGTCGGTGTAGTTGACAGGTGTGCCGTCCGTCCATGTCAAGCCGAAGGTGGACGTACCGGGTGTTCGTGACAGGACGGGTTTTGCTGCCAGTTCCCTGACGGCATGCACCGAGACCGGCCGCATCATGTCCATTTCTTCGTGGCTCAGGATATGGCAATGGAAGACATACTCCCACCCGAAGTTCGCGACATTGTTGACGATGGGAGTCGTCATCGGGGTGCCGTCGGCGTTGGTGTTGTTGAAGCCAGCTTGGTACCCCTGCAGGACATTCAGGTCTCCACGGGCACCGATAGGCATCGCTGGGTTGAGCGGGCGACTGCTGTCCGGAACACCGAACGGAAGGGTGGGGACTATCGGACGCAACGCGACGATGGTGTCCTCGAGCGGGCTGACCCGCACCGTTTCCTTCCACCCGAGTTCGGTCGGTTCAGGTGGAATTATGATGTTGTCCCACGTCACCCGGTTGATCAACTGCACGTTATAGAGGTGGAAGTGAATGGGGTGTGTGTCCACCCCGTTGTGGGTGATCTTCCATATCTGGGTTCCGTCGACGTTAGAGGTTATCGGCGTCACCTTCAGACTGCTCGGCATGTTTGTCGAGTCCAGTAGTTCAGTCGCCGGGTTCACGAAGGGATACAGAATGATGTTCTGGGTGAGCGGGGTTGCCCCGGGCGCCTCGAGGCCTAGGTTGGCTGTCATGCGCCCCCATTCATCGAAACTCGCCGAGTTCATCTCGTCGTGCATGCCCTTCGGTTGGAAGGGTATCTGCATCTTTCCGCCTGGAGCACCGATGGTGTTGAACTTGAATACGTCAGTCGGCTGCGAGCCTTCCTGGATGCGTGCGAACCCATCGCATCTCACGCTGGCGTGGATCGGCGCATTGCACCAGCCACTCTTGACGAAATTCGTGCCGAGCGCGCCGTTGTACGCGGCCTGCCCGACGATGATCGGGTCCGATCCGGCTTCGAACACGCCGGCTGGTTTCCCGTTGCCGTCCAGGTGGTGGGCGAATGCGGTGTTGAGCACGCCCAACCGATCATCGGTCGTATTCGGCCGGTCGAAAGCGACGGCCGGCGCCGCGTTGGACACCTTGACCTGCATGACGGTCCGGGTGTTGGGTCCGTATCCGGCGAGGGTTGTCGGGGCACCTGACGGGGTCAGGTCCGGTCCGCCGGTGTAGTAGTCATATCCGGGAACGCGCGCCGGGAATGCCGCCGGGGCGTCGTTGTACAGGATCAGGGTCTTGCCCCGGTACTGGGAGAAGTCGACAACGACGTCCGCCCGTTCGGCCGGTGCCAAGAGCAGCGAATGCTGATCGACATTACCCACATCGAACCGGGTGGGATCGGTGATCCACGTGGTCGGGTGCGCGGGAACGACAACCGGGGCCGGCAGGAAGCCGCCTTCGGTTCCGATCTGGATCCAGTTCGGGCCGGCGGGACTCTTGCTGGTATCGGGTGTCGGGGTGACGACCGGGTCATTCTGGGCGGCCGCCAACTCGGTGGGATTCAGCGCCACCTCGCTCAACGTGCCGGTGGTCGGGTCGGCGACGTACCACGACAGGTTCCAGAACCGGTCATTCGCAGCGTTCAGCACGCGATAGCGGTACGCCTTCGGGTCGACCGTGGTGGTGGGATACGCGGTGCCGTTGACGATCGGAGTGTCGTTGAAGGCTTCCATGCCGACCGACACATTCGGCGTCGACGGGATCTCGGCCGGCTCGCAGAACGGTGCGGTGTCCGGATTACAGTTCGGGTCGTAGTATGGGTTGGCGATCGGCGGGTACTTGACATCCTTTGCCGGCGGCCAGAACCAGGGGCCGTACATCCAACGTCCGAATGCACTCATTCCTGATGGGTCGCCGGGGTTTTGTGCCGGCATGTAGACATGCGGTGTCCACAGGCTGCCCTTGCCACCCCACTTGGCGGAGTTCCAGGTCGGGTCGACCTTGTCGAGGGTGGCCTGGTCGGGCACGAAGGTCTTGTCCTGGACGACGAGCGGGTCGCCGGTGCCCAGGCCGGCAAGAGCGCCGCCGGGGGCGATCAGGCTCTGCTCGACCGGGTCGGTCAACAGGTATCCGGCGGCCTCGCCGGCGTAGACGTTGAGCCGGGTGATGCCCCACGCGTGATCATGCGTCCACATCAACCGAGCACTCTGCTGGTTGGTGTAGAAGAACGTCTGCGCACCGGGGCCGGGATCTGGCATGTCGGGCACGTTGCTGACGCTGACGCCCTTGGGATAGGCGGTGTCTTCGCCTGCAGGCGTGATCCACTGGTGCGGCGTGCCGTCACTGATCCACGGCGTGATGCCGCCGTGCATATGCAGGGTGGCGCGGTTCTCCGAGTAACAGGTCCTGGGTTTCGGGTCCTGGCCGCACATGGGATTGCGCACTCCGTCCAGGACACTGCCCTCATCCGCCGCCATGTCGATCGGCACATGGGTATTCGGGTCGAGTTGCATCATGTCCGGGCCGGCGCCGGAGCCCATCAAAGACGTGTCGGTGGGCAGGAACAGATCCCCGCCCGTGCCGGTTGGCAACAGGTTGCGGAACAGCACGCGGACCGGCCTGTCCTTATTGGCGACGATTGTCGGCCCGAGGTAATGAGGATCGTCCACGCCCGTGTAGGTCGCAATCGGAGCTGCGAGCCCATTCGGATCCAGGTTCGCGTTGCTCAAGGCCACGCGCCTACCGGGCACGACGCTCGTCGACAGCTGCACGTAACCGCGGAGCAGCGTTGCGGGAAGATCCCGATGGAACTTCATCCGGTACTGGACGACGGCGACCTCGTAGTAGTCCGTGCCGGGATAGGTTGTCTGATCCGGGACCGCGATCGGGATGTACTGACCGAGGTCGTTGGCCTTCTCCGGCGTGAGACCGGGAAGGGTGTCGACGAACTTCTTCAGACCTGGCGTGAGATAGCCAGCACCCTGACGCCTCATGTCGATCCTGGAGATGGCCCCAGCCACCGCCACTGTCGCGGTGGCGCTGGCGCCCTTGTCGGCGACGCCCGTGCTATCGGAGATCGTGACCGTCGGCGGCGTGGAATAGCCCGCGCCCGGGTTGACCAGGCTGACAACGTCGACGCCGATGGTCGCCGTGGTCTGGGCAGGAGTCGGGGCGACCTGGGTAGGCCTACCATCGAAGATCGTCACGCTCGGAGCCGATGAATAGCCCGAGCCCGGGTTCACCACGGTCACTGCGTCGATCTTGTACATGACCGGATCTGCGGCGGGATCGATCGCGCTGGTGGTAGCCGTACCGGTCGCCTGCACGCCGCCGGGATCCGGAAGACCGAACTCGACCAGCGGTTGCACGGCGTACTCGCCCGCTCCACCGGGATCGACGGTGACATTGTCAACGCCACCGCTGGCGGTGGCACTCGCCACGATGGTGGGGGAACCACCGGAGAAAGCGACGATCGGAGCATCGAATCCGAAACCGTGCTCGTCCACCGCGACGCTCGAGATCGCGCCCTGCGCAACTATCGCCGTCGCAGCGGCCGGGGAGGTGATCGTGACACCGGGCGAGGTGATACCGACCGCAGGGGCGGACGTGTATCCACTTCCCGGGGACGTGACGGTGATACCGGTGATGGCACCGGTATTGGGGGCAACGGTGGCCGTCGCCTCGGCGCCGGTTCCACCGCCACCGGTGATGGCGACGATCGCGTTGGACAGCACCTGCGGGCTGTTGGCCCAGTTGGGATAGGGCCCGAAATAGTGCGGAATCTTCGTCTTGTCGGTCGGATCAGTAGGGGCGGCTGCTATCACCGGAGCCGCTGCAGCGACGGGTGCTGAAGCCTGCGCTGCTTCCTGCACCGGCGAGGCCGCTGCCTGGGCAGCGGGTATCGCCGCCGCCGCCGTGGCCGCAGTCGCAGCGGCCGTCTCAGCCAGCGTGGCGCGCGCGGGCGCGGCGACTGCCGACTGCCCTGTCATTGCCGCGACCACCACCGTGGCCAACGTGACAACGAGAAGCTTTCTGATCATGCTGCCCTCCACTCTCTACTGCCCTTGTGAGTCACCACTCGTCGTGATGCCACCCACGGGAAGCGTCGTCGCGACGCGCGCCGTGCGGTGTACGGCCG
Organism: Mycobacteriales bacterium; assembly: GCA_038322925.1. GTDB lineage: Bacteria > Actinomycetota > Actinomycetes > Mycobacteriales > Nakamurellaceae > Nakamurella. Next base: position 24,073 of record JBBQGJ010000038.1, on the reverse strand, counting down.
ATCCCCGGAATCGACCCATCGCTGGCCTCCACAGCTGACCAGACTTTCTTCCACCCGATCGCTGGCTGTCGGCCAGCGGATTCTCCGCCCATGGTTCATCGAAGACCGCAAACATGCACCACGGTCAATCGGCTGCGAGCTGCATGGGATCTACGTGTGAATTAGATATATGCGCCCACTCGGGCGAGCCTAGCGCAGCGCGTGTTGGTCGGCTGAGATGATGGCCGGTTGTGATCAAATTGACGGCCCGACCTCTCTCACCCAAGCCGGTGTTCAGCGGAATTAGGTAAAAGCTTGTAGCGCAACGGTTCTCAAGCCCATCTTGCGCGTCGAAAGCCGCCATCTTGCGGGTTTGAAGGCAGCAGGCATGCGACAAATTGATATCGCCGCGACGTCACTCTGCGTTGCCTCGTATGCCTATTAGTGTCCGTCCCATTTTCCGGAGTCAATCGAAAGGATTCAGACCCACTGTCCACGTCGCGAGTGGTGACGCCGAAGTGGCACACGGAGGTTGTTCGCGCTCGAACGATTCGAAGCCAAAACCGGAGTCGGTCTCCCCGGGCACTCAAAGAGTGATGTCGAAGACATATCCGCTGCCGAACGCCTGCCGCCAACGAGCGCGGCCGGTCCACCGATGAGGTCCGGACGCCGTCCTCACCACAGCAACAGGCTGGCTCCACGACCAAGTCAGGGCAGTGCGCAGGTGGTCCCGGGGGGCGGCAAGAAGCGCAGATTTCCACTCGGATGTAGCCGCACAGCCGTCTCTGGCATTCCTGTCATCCAAACGGACGACAGCACGGTGGCGGCTTCACTCAGTTCGACCGCACCGGGGACGCGGAACAGGCCTGGGGCAACGCCCTGGCGGCCCGCGGCTACGTCGCGGTGCTGATCGACTACCGGCTCGGTGACGGCGCCCCATTCGGACTGGAAATGGCGAGCGACCCCAGCCGGACCGCCGTCGTCGACAACGCTATCGACGATGCGCAGACCGCCATCGACTGGGTGCGGACCTCGGCCGCCGACGTCGGCATCGACCCGCAGCGTGTTGCGATCGGTGGCACCTCTGCCGGTGCGATGACCGCAGCCGGAGCTCCGCTCAAAGCGACAGGCGACTCGCGGCCCTGCACCCTGGTGTCGATATCGGGCGCCATCAACAACGAATGGGTCGGAGCCGACCCGGTGTCCGGGTTGTTCGTGCACGGTGACGCGGATGACGTCGTGCCCTACGGCTCCTCGGTGTCCGCCGTCGACGAGATCAACCGCGCCGGGGGTCCCGCGACGTTGGTCACCATCAGCGGTGCGGGTCACGAGCTCACCGGCGTCCCGGAACCCGATGTCGTCGCGGCCGCCGCCGGCTGGCTCCGCGAACACGCCGCAGGGCGGTGTGGGTGAGTTCAGCGGCATTGAACGAACCAACGGATTTCGGCCGAGTGGTGAAAACCCGTTGTCGCTTTCCTCATTGGTGTCATCCAATCGTAGGACAGTAACGCGGGGAATGGACTTTCCGCACTCTTCCACGCGTGGTCGACGGTCAGCGATATTCCTGCCCGCACCCGGGCAGCAAAGAACCTCACGACTCGTCAGCAGCGGCGAAGACCCAACGGTGCAGACCCATTCTCCTGCAGTGCCATTCACGCGGGTACGGCCCGGAGCCAGCCGGCGCGGCGGCTGGAGTCCGCACTGGACCGCCCCTCCGGGGCGACCAATAGTCACCCTGCGTGAGAATCCCGCCACGCCGGTGTCGCGTACTCCTTGACACCAGTGATCGGCGTATCCCTGCGTAGCATTGCGCAATCAGGCTCAGGCTGCCATCATTGCTCGCACTCCCCCCCAGAAACGCGGGGGAGCATGACCTGGCCGCATTCTCGCGGGTCAGTTGGGGGCCTCTGCATCGAGGCAGACTGCATTCTGCCTGTGCGAATACCTCAACGAATGATCGGGCCGTCACTGACGGCCTCGCGCCGACGTCTGTGATTGACCGCTTTTCGGGATCATCGCCCATTCACCGCACAGATCAGGCGCGCCGGATTCCCGGAACACTGCACAGCACGAAAAGTTGAGCCCGCCGAGTTCGTCAACGACCGCCGGATTGACCAACCATGCGCCGACCTGATGCTGAAGGAGCCGAAGTGAGCGACGTGTACACCGGACAGGTGGAACGTGACCCCCACGGCGCCCTCTGGGCGGTGCTCTATCGGGGCGAGGTCACCCATCCGGACGCCATCGTCAGCCAGGAGCCCACTCGGTCGGTCAAGCGCGGCCGGAAAAGGGTCGCGGAGATGATCCTTGCCCAGGTGGACGCCGACAGGCGGCTCACCGCATCCGGAACGGCAACGGCGCGGGTCACCGGCCGGCGCATGCAGCACACCCTCGGCTTCCTTGCCCTTCACCCCCGCGCCCTTCACCCCCGCCCGACGCATTCCTGAGCAGGCCCGCCGCACACCCATGCCGAGCCGGACGGACGGGATGCGGACCCGGTCAGGGCCAACAACACTGGTGCGATGACGAACCCCCCGGAACGCCCCTATCGCCGACTCACCCTCTCGGTGACCGACAAGATGTTCGCCGGCGTCTGCGGCGGCTTGGCCGAGTATTTCGGCGTGGACGCCACCCTGGTCCGGCTCATCGCCGTGGTGCTGGCGCTGCTCGGCGGGAGCGGGCTGATCATCTACGGAGTGGCGTGGTTGATCATGCCCAAGCCCTGACGTCCAGCCTCCGGACCGCTCAGGCCCGCGGCGGGCGGGAGTACTGAGCGCTCCTCCAAAGGCAGCACGACAAGGGCGGAACACCGGCATGCGGCCGGGTTGCCCGCTAGGGTCGTGGTGTGGGGGAACTGCTGGTCGTGGAGGATGACGCGGCCATCGGGGGGGTGCTCACCATCAGCTTGCAACGGCAGGGGCACGAGGTCGTGCTGACCACCTCGGGCGCCGATGCGCTGGCGGCGGCGGACATCCGCGCGTTCGACCTGGCGCTCATCGATCGCGGTCTGCCGGACATGGACGGGCTCGACGTGTGCCGCGGGCTCAGGGTGAAGCAGTCCGGCTGCGTCCTGGTGATGCTCACCGGTCGCGGGGAGGAGATCGACGTGGTGCTCGGCCTGGAGGCAGGGGCCGACGACTACCTGACCAAGCCGTTCCGGCTTGCCGAATTGATGGCCAGGGTGTCCGCGCATCTGCGGCGCGGACCCAGCGCCGTGGTAGACGACAACCGGTCCGTGGAGCGTCGAGCCGAAGCGGGACCCGCGAATCATCTGCTGAGGATCGGCCAGCTGGACGTGGATCTCAGCGCCAGGAAGGCGCGGCTGGCCGGGGAGGAAATCACCCTGCGGGCAAGGGAATTCGAATTGCTTGCTCGTTTGGTCCGGGCGCCGGGCGTGGCGGTCAGTCGGATGACGTTGATGACCGATGTCTGGGATTCGAATTGGTACGGCTCGACGAAGACCCTCGACGTGCACATCGCAGCACTGCGCAAGAAACTCGCCGCTGCCGCGGCGCTGACCGGGGCGAAGGCACCGGAGATCGTCACGCTGCGGGCTCACGGCTTCCGGGTGGAGACCCCTGGTGACGCCGTCTCCTGACCGGCGCACCCCGCTACGTTCGTCAGGCCGTCTGGCCCGCTGGTGGGTCGGCGTGAGTTATGCGGCGCCGGGCAAGATGGTGTCCCACTGCCAGGTCGCCGGCTCGGTGGGCCGGCTCAGGGTGACGACCCGGTCCGCAACGGCCAGGATTGCCTCGCTCCGGCTGGCCACCAGCACCGCCAGGCCCATTCCGACGCGACGGAGCAGGGTATCGATCACCAGTTGCTCGTCGTCCTGATCAAGGGCAGCGGTGGGTTCGTCGACCAGCAGGATCGCGGGGTCGTTCACCACGGCCACGGCGAGAGCGGCACGCACCATCTCACCCTGAGTCAACTGCCGCGGGTAGGCCATGGCCCGATGGGCGAGCCCGAATTCGGACAGCAGATCCCACACACCCCAGCGGTAGTCGCCGCGGATGAGTCGCGGGGCGAGCTGGACGTTCTGGGTCAAGGTCAGGTGCGAGAGCAGGTTGCCCGACTGGAACATCACACCGATCGAGCGCGCCCGAACCCGGGCCCTGACCTGCGCGCTCATCTTGGACAGATCTTCTCCTTCCACCAGAATGGTCCCCTCATCGGCCAGTTCCAGGCCCGCCAGGCACGACAGCAGAGTCGATTTTCCGGAGTTCGTCGGCCCGGTGACGGCGATCAGCTGGCCAGGCGCCAGCTTCACCGACACCGAGCGGAGCGAACCTGAGCCGGAACGGAATCGGCGGGAGACACCGCGCGCCTCCAGCACCGGATCCGGGCAGATCCGCCTGGGGCCGGGAACCAGGGTGATGGTCTCTCTGGCGACCAATGTGCTGCTGTGTGCGGCCATAGCGGATCTTCTCCTTGTTCGTCCTTGTGGTGCCCGGTGCGTCGGAGGTGATGCGGCGGTGGTGGTTCGGCGGTGGTTGGGCACTATCCGGCAGTGATGATGCGAAGTTGTGGCGAATCTCCTTGCATTGACGCTAAGGGGGCACCTCACAACGCACGGCCAGCCCTTGGTTAACTGACGGCAAAATCCTCGGCGAGACGCATCACAGCCCGCGAACCTGCGTCAGGTGCGTCGTCACGGCGGACGTTTCGCGGGCCGCCACATCACGCCCGGTGGTCACCGCCGCGGGCGGTCTGGCAGCCTGGGTGGTATGCGGATTCACCGGTGCCCGAACTTGGGTTCGCCTGGCCGGTACGCACATCACCCCTCGGTCCCGGATACCCAGGGCGCGCGGCGAACCAGGAACTTGTGCAGCGACCGCGTTCGACTGGCAGCACCGTGGTGAACTCGGTCGACGACTTCGCTGATCGCAAGCCCGCGCCGGTCGGCGTCGACGCGGCCACCATGGCCACGTTCATCACACTCGGCGCCTACACCTGGTTCATCTACGGGCTCGGTCCCAGCATTCCGCTGCTGCGGGAGGAACTGGGCACCTCCAGCACGATCGCCGGCCTGCACAGCCTGCTGATGTCCACCGGTGTGGTGGTGGCGGGGTACTTCGGCGTGCGACTGGTGCGCCGCTGGCGCCGGTTCGGTGCCGCGCTACGCGGCGTCGTCGGCCTCGCCGTCGCCGCCACGGCGTTTGTCGCCGGATCCCTGCTACCCGCCGGGCAACTGGCATTCACCCTGCCGGCGATGGTGCTGGCCGGCCTGTCCGGCGCGGTGGCCATCAACGTGACCACCGCGGTCATCAACGACCACCACGGCATCTTGGGACCGTCCGTACTGAGACAGGCGAATGCGTTCGCGGCCGCCGTTGGACTGGTGTCGCCGCTGGCCGTCGGCGCGGCCACGGCGCTCGGCTGGACTTGGCGCGCCGCGCTGCTGGTCACCGTGCCGCTGGCCGGGATCGCTTTCGCGCTCATCAAACGGCAGCGCGCGGTACCCGCGTATCACTCGAAACCGCCTGGCACACAAGGGTTTTCTGCCCGGGGTTTGTCCCGGGCGACCTGGCTGGCGGCGCTGGCGGTGGTCGCAGCGGTGGCGGTGGAATTCTGCTCGGTGACCTGGACCCCCGACCTGCTGACGGCCCAGACGGATGCCACGCCGGGCACGGCGACCGGCGCCGTCGCGGCTGTCGTCGGCGGGATGGCCGCCGGGCGCTTTCTGATCGGCTGGATCGCGCGGCGACGCCCACCGCTGGGGCTGTTCCTCGTCGGTCTCGCCGTCACGGTGGCCGGCTGGGTGGTGGTGTGGACGACGACGTCGGTGACGGTCGCCATCCTGGGCCTGTTCGTCGTCGGGACGGGGATTGCCGGGCAGTTCCCGCTGGGCATCTCGATGGTGATGACGTTCTCCCGGGGCGAGCCGGATCGGGCCGTGGCGGTGGCGAGCATGGGGTTCGGCGCGGCATCCGGGTTGGGCCCCTTCGTGCTGGGCGCGCTGGCCGACGCCTTCGGCGTCAAGATGGCGTTTCTCGTGGTCCCGGCGTGTTGCCTGCTCGGCGCGGTGGCCGTCATCTCCGCGCAGCGCAGCGACCGGCGCTCGCCCGTGCCTGGTTCGCTCCCCGACCGCACCGGCTGACGCCCGATTGGACGGTCCCACGTTGTCGGCCCGGCCGATCAACCGCTCGGCGGCACCTCGAGCTCGCCCATACGCGACCAGTCGTCACCCTCGATCTCGAAGTTGATGATCTTCGGCGTTTCCACCAGCGCCACGGGCATCGCCTTCATCGCCGCCTGGAAATGGTCGGATTTGACGTGCTGCGCGCCGGCCGACCCGTCCCGGAAAGCCTCCACCAGCACGAACTCGTTCGGGTCGTCGACGCTCCGCGACCAGTCGAACCAGAGGTTGCCGGGCTCCTTGCGGGTGGCCTGGGTGAAGGGGTCGACCAGCGTCAGCCAATCCTCGGTGTACTCCGGACGGACCTTGAACTTGACGGTGATGAAGATCATCGCGATGCACCCGCCTTCTCGTGAGTAGGGCTGTGGGTGAGTAGCGCTGTGGGTTAGTAGCGCTGTGGGTGAGTAGGGCCGTGGGTGAGTAGGGCCGTGGGTGAGTAGCGCCGTGGGTGAGTAGCGCTGTGGGTGAGCGACGCCGCCCGTGGTGTCGCCCCGCCTAGTGTCCGTCGAGTCACCACTTTCGGCCCTTTGCGCGGCCTGAAAGGGACCGAAAGCGGCGACTCGATGGGGGCACGAGCCAGGCCGCGACGCCTTCGGCGGAATCCCGGAAGGTCCCGTAACAATCTCGGGACGACCCACGCCCGCCGCGCTCGCCCGACCTGCCTCGGTCGAGTCGCCACTTTCGGCCCTTTGCGCGGCCTGAAAAGGACCGAAAGCGGCGACTCGATGGGGCACGGGCCACGGGACCCTCCGCGCTCAGCCGAGCGAGGTCGCCAGCACCTCGCGGAGCTCGGCGTCGGTGAGGGTGATCGGATTTCCCCGCATGCTGCTCGCGGTGCGGGCGTTCTCGACGATGTCCTCGAGGTCCTCGGGCCGCACGCCGAGGGTCGCCAGGCCGGGGATGCCGAGAGCCCGCACGGTTTGCCGGAGCCATTCGACGCCGTCCCCGATGGTCGCCTCCGAACGGCCGGTGATCAGCCGCGCGGCCTGGGCGAACCGGACGAGTGCATGACTGCCGGCGTCGCGCTCCCCCAGCGCCCGCACGTTGACCTCGACGACGGGGGCCAGCAGAGCTGCGCAGATTGCCCCATGCGCGGCGTCCACCATGCCGCCGATGACGCCGGCGAAGCCGTGCACGGCGCCGAGCTTGGCGTTGGCCAGGGACAGCCCGCCGAGCAGGCTGGCGAGCGCCATGTCGGTGCGCGCCGGAACGTCGGAGCCGTCCCGAAACGCTGTGCGTAGGCTCTGGCCCGCGCGCCGCAGGCCCTCGGCCGCGAATCCGTCGGTGAGCGGGGTGGCTTGCGGACAGACGAACGGCTCAAGGCACTGGGTCAGCGCATCCAGCCCGCTGGATGCCGTCACCGCGGGCGGACACCCCAGGGTCAGCAGCGGATCCACCAGGGCCACCCGCGGCAGCATGAACGGGCTCCGCAAACTGGCCTTGCGGCGATGCTCCGGGGAGGCAAGCACCGCATTCGCGCTGACCTCGGATCCGGTGCCCGCTGTCGTGGGGACCGCGATGTACGGGACGGACGGAGCGGTGATCGGCAGCCCGCGCCCGATCACCTCGAGGAAGTCCAGCGGGTCGCCGCCGTTGCCGAGCAGCGCCGCCACCGCCTTGCCCAGGTCGAGCACGCTGCCACCGCCGATCGCGATGACCACGTCCGCGCCGCTGGTCCGGCCGGTCCGCACCGCGTCGCGGGCCATCTCGACCGTCGGCTCGCCGCCGACCGTGACCACTTCGAACGGCACCGGCAGTGCAGCGAGGAGCTGCGCGTACCGCTCCGGTCTGGTGCCGGTGAAAACAAGCGCCCTGGAGCCCCACCCGTCGATCAGCGAGGGCAGTTCCGTGGCCCGGCCAGGCCCGAACACCACCCGATGTGCCGTCGCGAAATCGAAGGACGGGCCCGTCACCGGCCCGTGCTCCAGCCGCTCTCCTGCGCAGGATGCACAGCCGAGAACTTGGTGGACTCCCGCGGTCGAGCCATCAGCTCGGCGACCGTGTCGCGCCAGACGGCGTAGTGCGGGGTCGTCTTGTGATCGGCGGCCGCCTGCTCGTCCCGGTACACCTCGACCAGCACCACGTGCGCAGGATCCGCCTGATCCTGCACGACATCGAAACGCAGAACCCCCGGCTCGGCCAGCGACGCAACTGCGTTGACCTTCGTGGCCGTCAAGAAATCCGGCACTCGATCGGGGACGACGTGAACCTGAACATGAACCACCAGCATGTGAACCATCCTGACCCCGCTGGCCGCAGCCGGCCAGCCGCCCTCATGGCCGGGTTCTCGGCTATCCGACCCCCGGCTACCCGATGCGGGAGCCGTTCAGGACGTCGAACGCGGGAACTTCAGCTGGGACATCTTTTCCCGAGCTGGCGACAACGGGGGTGGTGTCGGCAGCGGCGACGCCCGGCCCCGCGAACAGACCGGCGACCACCAGTCCAGCGGCGACCAGCAGCCGACCGAATGCGAGGCCCGTTCGCCGGGTGTCTGGACTCGTACGGTCGACCATCGATAGATCCTCCCTCGGCACATCAGAGTTCAATCACAAAGTGTTCAACCGTGTCCAACGACAACTGCGTTTCCATCACAACTGCGTTCAATCACAACTGCTCAATCACAACTGCGTTCAATCACACAGCGGCTACGCCGTTGACACTCCGCGCCCTCGCCGGAGTGAATGATCGCACGCATCCGGCCTCTACGGCAAGCACGCTCGGTGACATAGCGATTCAGGCGAGCGCCATTCGGGGCCGTGCTGCACCGATGATCGTGCTGACCCGAAGAATATCGGGCATCCTGCTAGCGAAGAGGACGAACCGGATGATGGCGATCACCTCCCGGTTGCTCTGCGGAGCCGTCTTCCCCACTCGGCGCTCCGGTCACCACCCGTTCGTGGACAGGGTGACCGCAATTGCTCGCGATCGGCCGCGGGCAATCGAGATTTGTCCACCATGTGTCATCGGCGTGCGACAGTCGTTCGGGGACCACCATTCTCCTCGACGTGGCCGCACCACTCGGTGTTCGCTGACCGGACATCGCCGCAGTAGTCTGATCGATGGGTGGGAACCAACGAATCGCCTCCGCGAATCGCCGGCTTCGGGTGCAGAACGGCTCGATGGAATTCGGCAGGTTCGCCGGCGCCACCCGAATTCTCGGAAGAATGCCGGCGGGGGTCGCTCCAGTGGCACTCGGCATTCGGCCACCGCAGAGTTCGGTGATATCCGGCCGGGGCATTGCCGCGGCGGCTACCGCACGACCGAATGCTGGTCAAGGGCGGCGCCGGCCCTGGCTACCGAGGAGTCGTGGTCGACCGACGGGTCCAGGGTCCACCACGCGTGCCTCCCAGATCCGGCGGGATGATCTGGGGGGCAGGCGGATCCGAGGGAAGACGTGGGGAGGTCGAGCCCGTCGGGCGGGTCCGCACAGCACAGCGCGCAGCGGAACCGTTTGTTGCGAAGGAGGTTTCGCCCGTTCCACCCGAACCGTCGACCCTTCAGCTGTTCCGGACGCGGGCGGCTCACCGTGCGGGCACGCGACAATCACCGAATTCGACGGCAGCGGAACGCCCGGCGGTTGATCAGATCTGATTGATGTTGCGCACCACGCGGTTCAACCGGCGCGTGAGCCATTCTGCTCGCTCGGCTTCGGGTCCGGTGACCCGTCCCAGGCCGGTCGAGATGACCGCCAATTCCTCGACGTAACCCGTGCGCTCGGTGGGGGACCCTTCCTTCCAGGTCTGTTCGATCACGCTCAGCCTGCGGCTCATTGTTTCCACGCTCATATCGGGTCTCCCTAGTTACTGCCCAGTCTACCCCCACGACCCCGTTCCACCGCCCCGGTTCCGCGGACCGCTGTCCTCGGCCGGACCCAGACGCTCAGCCGAGCTCGGGAGGTGCCACGCTGCCGCACGGTCATGACACCCCAGCCGAGCCGACGTCGGAACCTCAGCGTGGGCTTCCGGGATCGGTCCTTCGGGAATTGCAGCCGCTAACGGCTGGGGGTCAACGGTTTTCGAGCCAGCTTGCGCCAGATCCAGCTCGACGGCGCGTGCCTGTCGAAGAGCAGGTACTCCCGTGCCGCGTCGTCCCACAAGATCGTTTCCAGGGCCCGGCGGTCTGCCACCCGGCCGGCGAGGAGGATCTCATCACCTTCGGCCAGCACCAAGTCGTCGTCCGGGGTCAGCACGGAGTCCTCCCCCCGGCGCACCAACATCGGCACCACCCGCAGCCGCCGGTCGCGGTCCTCCGGGCTCCTGACCAGATCGCCCAGGCTGACTTCGCCGGACGCCAGCCAGGGCACCAGCGCCGGGGCATCCGCGCGGGTCAACTGGACCTTCCACAATGCTTGCAGGTGCTGGCCGCACTGACCGACCAGGCTGTCGACGAGCCGGCTCGCCCAGTCGTCGCCCTTGGCCGCCATTTCCGACAGGAATCGCCACAGCAGCGGGGTGCTCACCTGCGCGTACACCTCGTGGGCGACCACCTCGGTGGGCACGAACATGACGTCGATGTTCATCGCAGCGAACAGCGGCGCATTCGCCTGCCGGTTCTGCCGCGCCACCACGAAGATTCCCGGGTTTGTCCGCCTGGCCGCCGCCACCAGGGACAAGTTGGTGGTGTCGTTGTTCGTGCCCGCAACGAATCCGACCGCGTCGGCCAGGTTCGCGCGCGCCATCACGTCGGGCTCGGACGCATCGCCGACGATGACCGCGGGCTCCTCGGTGACGGTCTCGACGGTGGCAAGGACGTCGATCGCCGTGATCTGCAACCCCTCGGCGCGCAGATCGTCGGCGAGATGGCGGCCGAACCTGCCGTAGCCGCACAGCACCCAACGGCCATCGCGCGGCGGCCGCCCGCGCGGCGGCAATGCGGCGCCTGGCCCGCTCTCCAGCCACGTCATCAACTGGAACGACGCCGGTGCCCGCAGGCCGAGCCGCAGGAGGTCGCCGAACCGGTCGAAGGGGTTGATGACCGTCGGCGTGCCGAAGGCATGCATGCGTTCGGCGATGGCCGGCGACACGGTCCGCGCGATGACCTGGATGTCGGGGCGCAGCAGCGCAGCGGCCATCGTCACCGACAGGTTCGCCTCGTCGTCGTCGGTGAGCGCGAGAACGGCGGCACAATCCGGATGGTCCAAGCCGGCGACGCCCAGGTGATAGGGGTTCTGGACATCGCCGATGAGGCCCGGAACGTCGGCATGGTACGAGGCCAGATCCAAGGCGTCGATGCGCTCGTTCGATTCGTCGATGACGACAATCTGCTGGCCCAACTCGTCGAAGGACCTTCCCAACAATTCTCCGGTGCGTCCGAACCCGGTCATCAACAGGAACGGCTGACGGAGCCGAGCGACCTTGCGGGTGAATCGCTGCAACGCCAGCGCCTCGCGAAACGCGCGGTCCTGCAGCAATGTCAGCAGGGAGCCGATCGCGTACGCCCACCCGATCACCGTCAGGTAGATCGCGAACGTCACCCACATCCGTTGCGCCGTGGTGAACGGGAACGGTAGCTCGCCGAAACCGATCGTCGTCGCCGTGTAACTCATGAAGTAGAAGGCGTCGAAGAACCCCATCCGGAAGGGCTGTCCTCCCCCGTCCTGGCCGGGAATGAGGGTGAGTCCCAGGACGCTGACCGCGAGGATGACGATCAGGGTGATCAACGGTGCGCGCATGCGCCGCATGATCAGGAAAATCGTCGCGGAGGCCTGTTCGCCCGTGGCGATCGACGACGCACGCCTGACGCGCGGGGACAAACGATCATCGTCACTGCCGAACAGCTGGCGCCAGAAGACCAGCAGCGGATTGCTCACCGAGCCCGCCTCAGCCTCGATGGAAGGACGCGGTCTCGGTGACCAGCAGGACGACCGAGACGAGATTGGCCAGCAGAGCGCCGCCGGACAGGGACACGATGGTTGCTGTGGAGTGGGCCGTCAGACCCGTGTCCGCGACCTGCGTCGCGACGACCCAGACGACACCGGCGGACAGCAGTTGCAGGTCAGCTACCAGGCTGGTGGCCAGATGTACCGCGCCGAGCTGGGTCCGATCGCCGAACTTCAGCACCGTGGCGATCAGGCTGACCACCAGGGCGGCGAACAATTCGTAGACGTTGTGCAACGCGGGATCGGAAATATCGCCGATGAAGAAGCCGAAGTTCAGGCCGCCGCGAGCAGGATGAAGAAACCGAAGATCACCTTCTCGAGATTCATGCCCCCTCCAGGCTGGCAGGACCCTGGTTGCCGTCGATCACGATCTTGCTGCATCAGACCATAGGCCGCCCGGTGTACCGGGGCGGCGTGCCGAGGGTCGCCGAAGGGCCGGGGCGATCGCCGCCCCGGCCCTTCCCATCCGGCGGGTGGGGACCGTCGAGCACCGTGTGGCGCCGACCCGCGATCTGGGCGGTGCGACCGGTCAGTGCGGTGCCGAAGACCGTCTCGCCCAGCGCCGAATGCGCGGCGCCCGGGCCGAAGTAGTCGGAGGCGCGGCCGATCGCGACTTCGACGCGCCCGGCCGCATGGGCCTGTAGCAGCTCGGCGGTCATCGCTGCCCGGGTGGCTGCCTTGGCCGAACTCGGCCGCTCCTGCATGGTCTCGACCAGTGGCCGGCCGCCGGTCGGTCCGTAGGCGTAGAGGTTGTCCAGCACGACGAGTCGGGCCCCGGCGGCCTCGGCCCCGACGAGCACGCCACGCTGCAGCGGCGGGAACTCGCTCGCCCACTCGGCACAGTTCGCGGCGTTCAGGCAGAAGTACACCGCGTCGGCAGCGCTGCAGACCTTGCTGGTGAACGCGGGGTCGGTGGCGTCACCGGCAACGATTTGGGCGCCGGCGATGTCGCCGCGTCCGCTGCGTTGACGGCGGTGACCTCGATGCCGTGGCTGACGAGTTGCTCGAAGACGTGCCGGCCGACCTGACCGGTGCCGAAGACGACGTGGCGGGTCATGATGCGCTCTTTTCGGTGGGGTTGACGGACCGGCGGTTGACGATCGCGGGCAGGACTGCGGTGATGGCGGTGACGGTGATGGCTCCGAACGAGCCGAAGACGGTGAACTGGTCCTCGACCTGAATTCCCCCGACGGTGGTGACCGCCCACCCGATCGCCCAGATCGCGGCGAGCGCGGGAGGCCAGAGGAGGGCGAGGCGCCCGACCCGCCCTCGGAGCGCGAAGGCCGGGGCGGCACCGACAATGAGCCCGCATATGGCGCCCTGGGTGACGAGCGCGGTCAGGCTGGTGCCGAAATCGACTGCGGTGGCTGCGATCCCGAGTCCGACCATGAAGCCGATGGCGGTGGCTGCGACCCAGGCGACGGCCGGTCCTCTACCGCGACCGACGCCGAGCCGCAGGCCCCAGGCCTGGGCGACGCCGATGATTGCTCCGGTGACCAGGCCGCCGGCCAGCGCCGCCGCGGTGCTGTCGACCGGGCCGACGATGAGCATCGCGGCGAGTCCGCCCGCCGGGAAGCCGAGGAACGTCACCATCCAGCGGGCTGTGCTGCGCAGCCAGTAACCGCGGGCGGTGGGGGGTGATCCGGCGCCAGCGTGCAGGACGGTGGCGGCGGTGGGGTCAGACATGGTGGCTCCCGGAGGTCGGCGGGTCGGGCAGGCGGGAAAGTGCGAATTGGGTGGCGGGCGGGAAGGACTGTGCTGGGTTGGTCGCCGGGAAATCGCGTCCTGAGCGGGTGCGCCGGACGGTGCGCGCTGAGCGGGCGCGCCGGACGGTGCGCGCTGAGCGGGTGCGCCGGACGGTGCGTGCTGAGCGGCGATCCACCCGACCAGGAGGCTGTCCGGGTAGTCGGCCAGGTGATCCCGCACCAGGGCGTCGAGCAGGTCCTCGTCGGCACCGAAGTGGGCGACCGTGATGGCGACGAGCTGGCTGTCGCGGGTCGTCGCGGCGTGCACGGCGGCGCGGCTCAACCACGGTTCCGGGTCTGCGCAGACGAGGGCCGCGGCCACCAGCAGCGTGGGTGACGTGCTGGTGGCGGCAGTCTCGAGGATGTCCGTGCGGGCTTCGGTATCGCCGCCGATCAGCCGGTGTAGCAGGTACTCGGTGTGTTAGGGCATGACAGCAACTATCGAAGGGCGTGCTGACGCAGGCCTGATGCTGCGCTGACGGCCGGCCTGGTCGTGCCGTCAGGGTCCGCACAGCCGTCGGGTTCTCCGAGATCGTCACCACCGGGCCCGATGGCGGCGCCGATCGCCTACTGCACCGCTTTTCGTACCGGCGCCGCGTTCTTGTACTCGGCGCCACCATGTTTGGGAGCCCAGACCTGAAAACCGGCGCCCAGTGGGGCCGGGCGCGCCACAGGTGCCGGACCGGGGATACGCCGCGAGTACTGGTTACGCTCGACGGGTGGAGCGGAGACGGTCGCGACCGACCGACCACGGCGCCGACGGCAGCGCCAGCAGCGCCAGCGCCGATCCTGCGCTGATACCGGACGTCATCGTGATCGTGGACGTGGCCAACGTCATGGGTTCCCGGCCGGACGGCTGGTGGCGTGATCGCAAGTCGGCGGCGACCCGGTTGCTCACGGCGTTCGGTCAGGTGATCGGAATGGAGACGACCGGACCCGATGGCGGAAGGCTCCGCATCGCGCGGGTTGTCGCGGTGCTCGAGGGCGCGGCCCGCGGGGCCGCAGCCCGGGGCGTGGTCCGGGTCACGGACGCGTCCGGGTTCATGACCTCCGCAGTCCGTGCGGACCCGATCGATCGGCCGTCGGTGGAACTCGTGGAGGCCGAGCGTGACGGTGATGCGGCGATCGTCGCCGTGACCGACCAACTCATCAGCTCCCTCGCGCTATCCCCCGAGATCACCCACCGGGTGGATGCGGTGCTCGTGGTGACTGCCGACCGCGGGCTTCGACGGCGACTACCCCCCGCCGCGATCGTCGCCGGCCCGGAGTGGCTGAACCGGCTCATCGATCGATGACGACCGCGTCGGCGGGGCGGTCTCCCGGGGCCGGCCCCACCCATCCCGCAGGATGCGCCCCACCCCGCAGGATGACGGACGTCGATCGCAGCTCACTTCATCGTCCGGCCGCGCGGTCCTCCAGATCAGGAGGCCGGGGCAACGTCAGCAGCGTCCAGCAGCGCCCTGGCCCGGAGGCCGTCGAGCCGATCGCCCTCGGTCAGCCTGGACCGGCAGCGGCCATCAGCGCATCCGCGCGTTCGAGCAGTTCGTTGCCATCGATGATGTCCCCGGCATCGGCCCGCAGTCCGGCCAGTGCATCCAACGCCAGCACCTGGACTTCGAGATCGCCTACTGCTTCTGCCTTCTCGTGTATCGAGACGAGCCGGCCGGCGGCGCCGGGCACGCCGTCCTCGGCGTCCATCGCGGCGAGCAGGCACTGCGCCACGGCGGCCTCGTCGCCACCGCCGGACGCTTGGAACCAGGCATCGGCGGCCTCGATGGTCGACCGCGCCGCCCAGAGATCGCCGACCTCCCGCTGCAGTCGGCCGAGGTGCACGCGGGACAGGGCGAGCGAGATCATCAGCCCGATCGCCCTGATGATCTCGATGCCCTGTTGCAAGGTGCTGATGGCGGCGCGGTGATCGCCCGACAGCTGCAGCACCCGGCCGAGATTGGCGAGATGAAATCCTCCGGCGGCCGACGCGCCGACGCGGTGGGCAGCGTCGGCGGCCGCCGGAAATGATCGGCAGCGTCCGGCAGACGCTGCTCGGCCTGCGCGAGCTGACCGAGAATTGCCTCGACGTGGCTGGTCAGCCAGTCGTCACCGATGGCCGGCAGCAGCGGAACGGCCTCCTCGCACGCCGCCCTGACGACGGCCACGTCACCCGCGGCGAAGCCTGAGTAGCCGACCATCACGTCGCCCATCGCAACATCCCACGCTCGAATGTGGTCTCCCGCGCCGGCGTGCCACCGGCGCAGCAGATCGATCGCGTCCCGCGGTCGGCCGGAGTGCAACAGCGCAAAGGCCATCGAAAACCTGCTCACCGCAATAACTTGCGCATCAGCGGTGGTGTCGGCAAGGTCGACCGCGCGCTCGGCTTCCGTCCTGGCGCGCTCGATGTCGGCGCCGACCTCGTTCCATCCGATGAACGCCATTGCCAGGGCGCGCTGCTCCGGCGGCGCCAGGTGATCGGCCGCCCCGAGTGCACCGCGAATCCGCTCGGCCGCCGCCGCACCCTCGCCGAGCACGACCGAGGTCCAGCCGAAGGCACTGGCGATCCTGAGGCCCAGCAACGGGTCGTGCTCGGCCGTCCAGGCCAGCCCGGCGTCGATGTTCGCCCGCTCCTGCGTCGCGATGCCGAGATGGATGACCTGACGGGGTCCCTGCTGCTCGGCGACTGCGCGATCGGCGGCCTCACCGAGCCAGCCGGCGTGGGCGGCCCGTGCGAGCGCCGCGTCACCGGAATCGGCGAGCCGCGCCAGGGCGAACGCCCGGACGCTGTCCAGCAGTCGGTAGCGGACCGCGCCGGCGGTGTCGATTTCGACGGCGACCAGTGAGCGGTCCGCAAGGCGGCCGATGACGTCGACCGCCGATGCGGCCGGAACACCCAGTGCGGACACCACGTGTTCCGCGGCCGCCAGCGGCGCTCCACCGGAGAAGCAGGCCAGCGCCCACAGCCCCCGTTGATCATCGGGGAACAACAGGTCGTAGCTCCAGGAGATGGCCGTGCCGAGAGCGCGGTGGCGCTCTGGACGCCGGCTGCCCGGGGTCACTGAGCAGGGCGAAGCGGTCGTCGAGCCGCCGGGCGATCTCCTGCACGGACAGTGCTTTCGTCCTGGCCGCGGCCAACTCGATGGCGAGTGGCAGCCCGTCCAACGACCGACAGAGTTCCTCAATGGTGGCGGCGGCGTCGGGATCGAGGACGAACGACTTGCGGCGCTCGCTCGCGCGCTGCGTGAACAGCGCCACCGAATCGGCGATCGGCAACGGCTCCAAGGGCTGCCGCGCTGATTCCTATCGGCCGTGGTCCGCCACCGCCCCGGCTGCGCCGCAGGCTCGACAACTCGCACTGAGCGCCATTTCTGTGGTCTCGGCTCCAACACCTGGTGGAGCCGAGAACGGAAAAGCGGAGCCGAGACCGGAAAAGCGGAGCCGAGACCGGCCAGGTTCCAGCGCGGGCAGCGGTTGCTGGCGGGCGGCGCAGGTGAGCTTCACTGAGCGCCGGTATTGGGGTCTGGGCGCCAACACATGGTGGAGCCGAGAACGGAAGAGCGGAGCCGAGACCGGAAAGCGGAGCCGAGACCGGAAAGCGGAGCCGAGTCAGGCCAGGTTCCAGCGCGGGCAGCGGTTGCTGGCGGGCGGCGCAGGTGAGCTTCACTGGGCGCCGGTATTGGGATCTGGGCGCCAACACGTGGTGGCGCTCAGATCGCAAAACCGGAGCCGAGTGGCAGAGCCGGAGCGGCAGAGCCGGAGTCCGGGCGTCAACACGGGAGCCCGTCCGTCGACGCCGGAGCAACCTTGCGCCGCCGACCTGCACGCCACGCGTCAGCCGCTCGGGGCCGGGTTCAGCTCCGGCCGCAACCGCCCGTAGCGCTCGGCGAGCCACCGGAGCGACTGCGCGAGCTCCGGGCTCAGACCTTCCGGTGACATCCGCCAGGACCAGTTGCCGACGAAGACCGAGGGATCGTTCATCCGGGCGGTGTTGTCCAGCACGTGCAGGTCCTGGATCGGGATGACAGCGACGTCGGCCCGCGACCCCATCGCCGCTTCGATGAACGACCAGACCACCCGGCCGATGTCGGCGCCCGGGTCCACCTGGTAGTACCGAGCGATATCCACGCGAAGCCCGGGGTCAAGGCCCGCCCACCAGCCGGCAAGGGTTTCGTTGTCGTGTGTGCCGGTGTAAACGATGCAGGACGTCGGAAAGGCGTGCGGCTGGTGCGGGTTGTCCGGCAAGCCGTCGAAACCGAACTGCAGGATCCGCATCCCGAACAACCCGTTGGCGTCCCGCAAGGCGTGCACGTCCTCATCGAGGGTGCCAAGGTCCTCGGCCACGAAGGGCAGCGAGGGAAACTCCCGCCTGAGCACGTCGAAAAAGGCCTGGCCCGGTCCGGGGACCCAGCGTCCCGCTCGAGCGTCCGCCGCTTCGGCGGGAATTTCCCAATATGCCGACAGCGCCCGGAAATGATCGATTCGCACGATGTCGGTGAGCTGCAGGCACCGACGCAGACGTTGCACCCACCATCGAAACCCGTCCTGCGCCATCAGATCCCAGCGGTAGAGCGGGTTTCCCCACAACTGACCGGTTTCGCTGAAATAGTCCGGCGGCACGCCGGACTGGGCGAGGAACGCACCGTCGCCGTCCAGCCGGAACTGCTTCTGGTTGAGCCAGACGTCAGCGGAATCGTGATTGACGTAGATCGGCAGATCCCCCAGCACCCGCAAACCCTTGAGGTTTGCGTGCGCCCGGAGCGAGGACCATTGCAGGTCGAAGAAGAAGAACAACGCCTCCCACACCGCGATGCGGTCGGCCAGTTGCTGGCGCGATTCGCTCAACGCCGCGGTATCGCGGGTACGCAACGATTCCGGCCACTTCCACCACGGGGCGTCGTCGAGCTCCTCCTTCAGCGCGAAGAAATGCGCCGTATCGGCGAGCCAGAATTCCTCGGTCCGGAATTGCCCCAGCCGTTCCCGCCAGGGATGGCCGTCGTCGGCGAGCAGCACCTCGGCCGCCTCCAGCAGCTGCGGGCGTTTCGTCCGCACCAGTTCGGCGAACGACACCCGTGCGTCGGTGGCGTCCTCGTGCAGCATTGGCTGCGCCAGCAAGCCCGCGCGCTGCAGGTGGCTGAGGTCGACTAGCCACGGATTGCCGGCGAACGCGGAATAGCTGAAGTACGGGGAGTCGTATTGCCCGTTCAGGGTGAGCGGCAGGATCTGCCAGATACCGGCACCGGTGCTGGCCAGCCAGTCGACGAACTGGTACGCCTCGGCGCCGAGGGTGCCGATGTCCTCGCGACCGAACAGGCTGGAGGGGTGCAGCAGGATGCCGAACTCCCGGCCCGCGAAGGGCGTCTGGGTGACCATGCGCGCCATCCTGGCAGGTCAGGGCCTACTCCGCAGGGCTGACGGAGGGTCAGGACCCACCGGACCTGGCGTGCGTGCGGCCGTTCCCCGACGACGGCAGTTGCTGCGGCGGAACCACCCGAGGGGCGGCGCGTTGCTGGGTGGTCGGGGCCTGGGCGACGTTGTCGTCCTCCGACTGACCTGTGTCGTTCCCGGAGGTGCCGTTCCCGGAGTTGCCCGCCACCGGCGAGGACGTCGCATCGGCCGCCGGGTCGTCCTTTGTTCCGTTCGCGTATGCCAACCCTGCCGTGATGCCGATCGAGGACACCGCCGCCACCCCGACGACCGCCACCGTCGCCCGCCGAACCCTGCGCCGCAGCGCGGATCCGGAAGTGACCGGGCCACCCACCACCATGACGACAGCCGTCCTTCCACCGCGAAATCCCGCTCTGATCCCGACCGATCTGACGGTCGAGGTGATCGCTGCACTCCTACGACGACTGTCCACGATCTGCCTGTGGCCGTGCTGTGCGTTTGGTGTCGGCTCGGTGCCAAGGCACGCGAAGATCTTCGTACCGCCATACAGACAGTCTCTTCGCGACATTCCCGTCCGTGAGACATCCCCATTGCCATGGCACCGAGCGAATTCGTGCGTCCGCGTAGAGAAGCTGTGCATGAGCTGTGAATCCGTTGAGCGAGAATAGGTTTCCCGCGGACCGCCGCACGCCGGGGTCCTCGCCCGGCGGCAGATCTTTCTGCATATTTTTCCCCTATTTGGGACCAAGGTCCCGTTCAGCCGGGCCCGACGGCCCTTACTGGCGAGGACGGCGAAAGACGGATAGTTCTCCAAGAGGCGGCGCGCTCCCGCGCCCGCCGCGCCGAGGAGGTCCCATGGACCCGATCTATCTGGCCAGCGTGTCCGATCCCGCAACATATGTCGGTTGGGGCTGGCTGTCCGTCTCGATTCCCAATCTGATCGTCATCCTGGTGATGATCGCGTTGTTCGTGCTGGCCATCGTGCTTCCGTTCCCCAACGGCCGGGACAAGTCATGACCCCGGCGAGCCCGATTCCCGCTGTCCAGCCCGACAGCACTCCCGGCGAGTCCCCCGCCGGTGTCCGCCCGCCGCCGGCCACGGAGGTCCCCGATGACCGCGAGGAGAACGCGGGCACCTGGACCGGCGGCCTGCGCCGGGCGTGGACGGCGAAGCTTCCACCGGACAAGTTATTGCCGGAAAGACAGCCCGCGTACGTGGCGTCCTGGATCTACATCTTCGGGGTGGCTACGCTCGCGGCGTTCCTGGTCATCATCGCCACCGGTCTGGTCCTCGCCTTCACCGGTCCCGCCTGGTACCACACGTCCTCGCTGGGCCTGTTCACCAACAGCATGCACTTCTGGAGCGTGCAGCTGTTCTTCGTGTTCATGGTCGTCCACCTGTGGGGCAAGTTCTGGATGGCGGCGTGGCGCGGCCGCCGGGTGATGACCTGGATCACCGGAGTGGTGGCGTTCCTCGCCTCGATCGGAACCGCGTTCACCGGGTACCTGGTGCAAACCAACTTCGACTCGCAGTGGATTTCCTTCGAGGCCAAGGACGGGCTCAACGCCGTCGGCATCGGCGCATTCTTCAACGTGGCAGATCTCGGACAGATGCTGCTGCTGCACGCGTGCCTGCTCCCCCTGGTCGTAGGGGTGATCGCGGTGTGGCATCTCCTGCTGGTCCGGCTAAGGGGTGTTGTACCGCCGATAGATGCTGTGGATAAAGAGGTTTCGACCGCAAGCCTCGCGGACGACTCGGCGTCGGAGGCGCGGCCATGAGCACCCGCACCGCCGACCGCAAGAAGTCCGCGAAGGGCACCGATATCGCGAGCAGGGAATGGAAGGGCCCCTGGCGGCGCTACGACATCATCAAGGAAGGCGTCATCGCCACTGTCGTGGTCAGCATCCTGACCGTACTGCTGGCCGGGCTGTTCAGCTCTCCCGACGAACCAGCGTTGACGTTCCAGGGATGGGCGACCAGCGCGCCGGACAACTTCTATGCCACCGCCGTGCAGGAACTGGCCGGCACCAGCACGTCCGCGAGCTACGGGCCGCCGTACAACACGGTCGGCGAGGGAATCTCCGTCGGTCCCCTAGCCCCGCAGAAGTGGTTCGGCGTCACGCACCCGGTCGACTCGGCGAACGATTTCGTGATCACCCCGCTCCGCACCCAAGTTCAGTCCGCCGACGTGACGGACGCCCTGGCTACCTGGGACGCGGCGAGCGCCGATCAGCAAACTACCTGGGCGACGGACTACGACACCGCGTTGACCGACGCCGAGGGTGACGCCACCGCAGTCGCGGACGGCGACTACGGCCCGGTGCCGGTGCTCGCGCAGGGGCTGACCGACATCGCCGCCGCCGGCGCGCTGGACGGCATCCTGATCTCGCAGGGCGGCTTCTACCAGACCGATTTCACCAAGCAGGTGCTCTTCCTGGGTGACGGCTCCTACCTGGACGACGCGGCTACCGCGGCGAACCTGCAGGGCAACACCTGGGGAATGATGAACGAGACCGGCAGCTACCCCGGTCAGGCCTGGCTGTGGTTGTACTCGTTCTGGTACCAGATCCCGCAGTTCAACTCCGACAACCCCGACGACTACCTGACCAGCCACGCGGACGCGATCATCTTCTACATCATGGCCCTGCTGTCGCTGGCGCTGATCTTCCTGCCGTACATTCCGGGGCTTCGTTCGATTCCGCGGTGGATCCCGCTGCACAGGCTGATCTGGCGGGACTTCTACCGCACACAGGCCAAGTCCTTGGTTCCGTGATCCTGACAACCATCCGTGATCCTGACAACCAACTGACAACCGGCGATCGCGCCGTTCCCGACCCGGGGTCTGCAGACCACCATCGAGGATCTGCTTCAGTTGGCCAGGAACAAACCGCGCACGGCCGCCAAGCCGTTGGACATCCCGTCCTTGGTAAGGAGTCTCGAGCAGCGCTTGTGCAGCACGCTCACGGACCGTGATCGAACGCTGGACATCGACGTCGCTCAACCCCCTCCTATCGGCTACCGTCCGGAGCCGGCGCCGTCCAGATCCTGGCGGTGCTGCTCGACAACGCGAACCCGATGACCTTCACCCTGCTGGTGCCGGCGACACCGCAACCAGCCGCTCCGACTTCCCCCGCAGCCTTGCCGGCATGAGATCGTCTGCCGGTAGGGGGTTTCGACTGCGCGGAAGCTCGACGGTGAAGCTGGTGAGGCCTGGCCCGCTCTGCACCGACACCGTTCCGTCGTGGGCCGCAACGACCGCGGCGACGATGGCCAGGCCGAGCCCGCTGGAGCCGGCGGCACGAGAGCGCGACGAATCGCCACGGACGAACCGGTGGAAGATCTCGGGCTGGCGCTGATCGGGGATGCCCGATCCGTTGTCGGTGACGGTCAGCATGACGCTGGACGCCGTCTGGCGGAGCCGACAGCTGACCAGCGTTCCGGGCCGGGTGTGAGTGCGAGCGTTGGCCAACAGGTTGGCCAGCACCTGATGAAGCCTGGCGTCGTCGCCGACCGTCAGCACCGGGTCGTCGGGCAGGTCGAGCTCCCAGCGATGGTCGCGCCCTGCGACCTGCGCGTCGGATACCGCGTCGATCACCAGCTTGGTCATGTCCACCGTCTCGCGGGCCAGGGGTCGTCCGGAGTCCAAGCGGGCCAGCAGCAACAGGTCGTCGACCAGGACGGTCATCCTCTTCGACTCCGATTCCACTCTGTTGAGGGCGTGGCCGACCCCGCGCTGGTCGAGTGGGTCGCGGCGGGCCAGTTCGGCATAGCCGCGAATGGCGGCCAACGGGGTGCGGAGCTCATGGGAGGAATCGGCCACGAACTGCCGGACCCGTGTCTCGGACTCCTGTCGCGCGGCCAGCGCGCTGGAAACATGTCCGAGCATCTGGTTCAGGGCCGCGCCGACCTGACCGACCTCGGTGCGCGGATCGGTATCCCGGAGCGGAACCCGGACTCCGAGTTGGACCTCCCCGCGGTCCAACGGCAGCGTGCTGACCCGACGCGCGGTCGCCGCGACCCGATCCAACGGCGCCAGCGAACGGCGCACGACCCAGATGACGGCGCCCACCCCGGCCAGCAGCGCGACGCCAGTGACCACGAGCAGGATGAGGCCCAGTTGAACGAGCGAATCCCGGACGCTGGACAGCGGCAATCCGTTGATCACCGTTCTGCCGTCGTGTATGTCGGCCACCACCCGGTAATCGCCGAACCCCGGGATGGTCACCGTCGTCGCACGGCCATCGGTCGGCACTGCGGCCAGCGGCGAACTCGCGCTCGCCGGCAGGGCCACGCAGCCGTCTGCGTTCGAGGCGGCAACGACACCTGAAGCCACCACCTGGCCGTTCAGCACCGTCGCCGCCAGCGCGCCGTCGGGTTGCGCCAACCCGAAGGACGGGGGTCCGCCCGGATCACCGGAATCCGTTGATGCCGCACAGCTCGAGCGGACGGAACCGCCTTGGTGCGGACCGGTCGCGGACTGATGAATCTGCAGGAGTTGGCTGTCCAGTTTCCCGACCAAGTAGTCGCCCAGGTAGATCTCGGTGGCCACCCCGACCACGGCGCACACGGCTGCGATCAACAGCACGATCGTGACCACCAACCGGACGCGCAGGGTGCGCGGAGCGCGCAGCCGCCTCGACCTCGATGTCGGGGCGGCGTCGGTGGCTTCGCTGGCGTCGGCGGCGTCGGCGGCGTCGGTGGCTTCGCTGGCGTCGGCGGCTTCGCTGGCGTCGGCGGCGTCGGCGGCGTCGGCGGCGTTGGCGGGTTGGGTGGAGGACATCAGCCAAGTCCCGAACCCGGGACCGCGACCGAAACCGGCGCACGGCGGCCCACGGGGGGTGCTGGGCGGCCGCCGCCTGTGGTCATCACCTCAATAGCGTGGTGGCCGACGGTATGTGCTCACCAAGCCTGGCCTGTGCACCTGCTGCGCACCCGTCACCTGAGCCGCACAGGTAC